>JBKOYJ010000011.1:0-39426 GCA_046725345.1 Actinomycetota bacterium
CGCGGCCGCGTGGTCCTCGTGAACTTCTGGACGCTGACGTGCATCAACTGGCTGCGCCAGGAGCCGCACGTCCGTGCGTGGTCGCAGGCCTACCGAGACGACGGGCTCGTCGTGATCGGAATCCACACGCCGGAGTTCTCGTTCGAGCACGAGACCGACCGCGTGCGCCGGGCGACGAAGGAGCGAGCGATCGACTACCCGGTTGCACTCGACAACGACTACGAGATCTGGAGCGCCTTCGACAACCACTACTGGCCAGCGCTCTACTTCATCGACAGAGATGGGATCATCCGCGACCAGCACTTCGGCGAAGGACGCTACGCGCAATCGGAGCGGGTCGTCCAGCGGCTGCTCGGCGTAGAGCGCGACCTCGCCTCGGTCGTAGGGCGCGGCGTGGAGGCCGACGCCGACTGGGACGACCTCCGGGCCCCCGAGACCTACCTCGGCTACGGGCGCGGCGACCGCCGCAGCGAGGGACTCGCCGCGGGGCTGCGCCTCAACCAGTGGGCGCTCGCCGGTAAGTGGGCGATCGAAAGCGAGCGTGTCCGGCTCGAGGAAGCCGGCGGGAGCATCGCCTTTCGGTTTCACGCGCGCGATGTGCATCTCGTGCTTTCTCCCGGAGCGGGTGAGCCGATTCCCTTCCGCGTGCTCCTCGACGGCGAGGCTCCCGACGGGTCACACGGGGTGGACGTGGACGAGGAAGGGAGCGGCGTGCTCCGGGACGGCCGCCTCTACCAGCTCGTGCGGCAGCACGACGGCGTCCGCGAGCGCACGCTGGAGATCGCGTTTCGCGCTCCGGGCGCCGAGGCTTACGCGTTCACCTTCGGTTAGACGGCTCACGACTTCGTGCGCAGGGCGGGGACGCGCGCGTCCCGGACCCGCAACCAGAAGGCGCACGTTGCACGTCCCGACCAGACGCGTGGACGCGCGCCGACCTGTCCGAAACCGGTCTCGACCGGCTGATGACGACGCAGCCCAGCGGTTATCGGTCATCCCATGCGGGTGAGCTGCGTACGCCCCCGGTGGCCTAGATTCTCGCTGCGTCGAGGCTTGGGCAACCACCTCGAGCCGGAAAGGCGCCGCTACCCATAGGAGGAAGGAATGGCGACACCTGAAACAGGAACGTCCGAACCGGGCGTCAGCGCCGGCCCGACCAGTGAGTTCACCCTGTTCTTCCACGTCAAGCCGGGCCACGGAGACGCCCTGCGAGAGGCGGTCCGGACGCTCCAGAACCATCCCGGGTACCGGCCGGGGGACTACGGCATCGCAATCGCGACCATTCACGAGGCCAGGTTCGCGCTCTTCGACGACGACACGCGGTTGCTGTTCGCGACGAGTTTCGACGGACCCTGGGACGCCTATATGGAGGACTTCTTTACATCGGGGCCGACGCTGGCGCTTTTCGACGCCGTCTTCCAGCACGTCGAAGGGTACGAGGGCCTCCCGGACGTGGCGGCGGTGAAGGCGTTCGTCCTCAGTGCTCAGGTCACGGCGGCCGGGTACGCGCGGAATTACGGGGGCACGGTGAAGGAGATTCGGAAGGCCGAGCGTGTGAACAAGGCGTTCCAGCGGGTGCTTGACGACCCGGAGGCCGGGGAGGCGCTGCAACACCCTGCGCTGAAGCCGCTGCTCGACGAGGCTGCCGACTAACCGAGAGCCGACAACCGGAAGACGCGATGTCGGATCACATCTCGGGGCCGAGGGCGTTGGCCGAGCCGATCGCGGACATCACCGACGTCTACGCGTTCCCGAGTCCCGAGCGGCCGGGGCATCTCGTGCTCGTGCTGAATACGCTGCCGTTCGCACCGCCGTCCGCGCTGCTCTCGGACGGGCTCGTCTATCGCTTCCGCTTGCGCCCGCTCACGGCGGGGGCCCGCGACGATCCGGTGCCGTTCGCCGTCGGAGCGCAAGAGTTCACGTTCGAATGCGTGTTCTCCGATCCGGCGGAAGGTGACGGCGAGCGAGGGCGCCGGCAGGAAGGCGTCTGCACCACGCCGTCGGGCGCGACCGGTTCCTTCAGCGTGAACGACGAGCGGGGCGGCTCGGGCCACGGCGTTCGCGTCTTCGCCGGCCCGCGTTGGGATCCGTTCATCATGGACGCCCCAGCGGCGCTGAAGACGATCGCGACGGGCGAGCTGGCGTTCACCGATCCGGGCTCGATATACCTGGACGGCAAGAACGTGCTCAGCGTCGTGCTCGAGGTTGACTGCGCGGAAGTACTGAAGGGTGTCCAGCTGGTCGGGGTGGTCGCGGAGACGTTGACGCGCGGCAAGCTGAACGTTCGAATCGAGCGGGTCGGCAGGCCCGAGGTGAAGAACATGATGCTGGCACCGAAGCAGTTCGACCCGGTGAACCGGGATCTCGAGATCCGCGACCTGTACAACCTGGAGGACGCGTTCCAGCTCGCCGACGGCTACCTGGCGGCCTACCGTGCACGGCTGAACGCCAACCTCGCTTTCTGGGACGGCCTCGACGGCAAGACCGACTGGCCAGTGGACGGGACCGGCACCCACCCGCTGACCGAGCTCGTGCTCGCCGACTACCTCGTCGTCGACATCACCAAGCCGTACGCCGAGCAGGGATCCTTCCTCGAGATCGAGCGCGCCGCCCGTCGGGGCGACCGACACGAAACCTGCGGCGGCCGGGCGCTCAACGACGACGTCATGGACACGATCTTCACGCTGCTGATCAACGCCGGGAACGGCCCCGTCATCCGCGACGGCGTCGACCAGGCCACGAAGCCGGCGTCGCGCGCGTTCCCCTACCTGGCGCCTGCGAACCCGGATCCGCCAAAGCCTCCGGAGCACCTCTAGCGTCGGCTGTGGACTCATGACCACCGCGCAGAGCACCAGCCTCGAGCTCGACGACATCCAGAGCGGAGCGCTGCATGAGCGACCGTCCCCGTACGTCGGCACCTACCTTCTCCTGCGCATCGACGACCGCACCGCGGGGCGCGAGCTGGTGCGGCGGCTGCACCATGTCGTCGACTTCGGCCGGCCTTCGGCGGACCCGGCTCGCGAAGCCTGGATCACGGTCGCGTTCACCTATCACGGTCTGAAGGCGCTCGGCGTGCCGCAGGACTCGCTCGACAGCTTCGCTCCGGAGTTCCGGCAGGGGATGGCGGCGCGCGCGGCCGAGCTAGGCGATGTCGGCGAAAGCAGCCCGGTGAACTGGGAGAAGCCGCTCGGGGGCCCCGATGTCCACGTCGCGCTGGCGGCGCTCTCGCCCGATCAGGCGCGGTTGGAGGCGGTGGTCGAGAGGGCACGCCGTGCCCATCAGGGGGTGCCCGGCGTCGAGGTGATCTGGCGCCAGGACTGCTACCAGCTGCCGACGGGGCGCACCTCGTTCGGCTTCAAGGACGGGATCGGGCAGCCGGCGGTGGAGGGGAGCGGCATCCCAGGCTCGAACCCGGGCGAGCAGCCGATCAAGGCAGGCGAGTTCATCCTCGGCTACCCCGACGAGACAGGAAGCCTGCCGCCGATGCCGACGCCCGAGGTGCTAGGCCGGAACGGCACCTACATCGTCTTTCGCAAGCTGCACACGCGCGTCGCCGCCTACCGGCGCTACCTGCGCGACAAGGCCGCCACACGCGAGGAGGAGGCGCTGCTCGGCGCGAAGATGGTCGGCCGCTGGCAGAGCGGCGCGCCGCTTGCGCTCTGCCCCGAACGCGATGACCCGGAGCTCGGCGCCGACCCTCACCGCAACAACGACTTCCTCTACCGCGAAGACCTGCGCGGATTCAAATGCCCTGTCGGCGCGCATGCGCGGCGCGCGAACCCGCGAGACGCGCTCGACCACGAGGGGAGCGTCAACGTGCGCCTGCACCGCATGATCCGGCGCGGCACGAGCTACGGCCCGATGCTGCCCGAGGGCGTGCTCGAGGATGACGGCGCCGACCGCGGCATCATCTTCGTCTTCGCCGGCGCGCACCCCAAGCGCCAGTTCGAGTTCGTCAAGACCCAGTGGCTGAACGACGGCATCTTCATCGGCGCCCCGGCGGAGAAGGATCCGCTCGTCGGGCCGAACGACGGGACCGGCATGTTCACCGTCCCGCAGCGGCCGGTCCGGCGCCGGCTGCAGAACCTGCCGCCGTTCGTGGTCACCCGCGGCGGCGAGTACTGCTTCGTCCCGGGACTGCGAGCGCTGCACTGGCTAGCGGAGCTGGAGACGTGACAGGCGACCACGAAAGAGAGGACGACGTGGCAACGAGTCCGACAGGCACCGACCGCTGGAAGGCGCTCGATTTCGGTCCACCGCCGTCCGGCGAGGGCGAGCCCGATCAGCCGGTGCTGGTCGAGTACGTCTCGGGCGGGCGGATCGCAGTGATCACTCTGAACCGGCCGCAGGCCGACAATGCGATCACGACGGAGATGGGGGCGCACCTGACCGAGATCCTGGAGACGATCGCGGTCCGACCCGTTGTTCGCGTCGCCATCATCACCGGCGCCGGCGAGAGAGCATTCTCGGTCGGCAGCGACCTGCGCCAGCGCAAGGACATGACCAAGGAGGAGTGGCTGCGCCAGCGCCAAGACTTCGATCGCACGCTCTACACGCTGCGGCAGCTGCGAAAGCCGATCTTCGCGGCCGTCAACGGGATCGCCTACGGCGGCGGCTCCGAGATCGCTCAGAGCACCGACTTCATCATCGCCTCCGAGAACGCGACGTTCGGCCAGCCCGAGGCGATGATCGGCCTCGCTGCCGGGGGCGGCTCGCCGGCCCTGCTCCCGCGCGTGCTGCCGCCGGGAAAAGCGCTGCAGATGCTGATGACCGGCGACCCGATCACGGCCCAGGAGGCGCACCGGCTCGGAATGGTCAACGAGATCTACCCACAGCCCGAGCTCATGGATAGGGCGCGCCGCGTCGCAGACAAGATCGCGAGCAACTCTCCGACAGCGGTCCAGGCGGTCAAGCGTGCCGTTCGCATGGGCGAGGGGCAGCCGATCGAGCAGGCGATCGCGATCATGATGGAGGCGCACTGGCGCTCGGCGGTGCATCCGGATCGCATCGAGGGGATCGGCGCCTTCAATGACGATCGCGAGCCGACCTTTCAGGACCCCGACTACTGATGCGCGACCCGCGTGCCCAACCACCGAATCCACCAGGGGGCTGAGAAATGGCGGTAGCAGGCAACCTCGAACAAGCGCGCTCCGCGCTCAAGATGATCGCCCCGGCGCCCTTCAATGCAGAAGCGCCGCCGGAGGCCCTGAAAGGCGAGATCACCCCGACGGAGCTTCATTACGTCCGCAGCAACTTCGCGTTGCCAGACCACGACGGCACGTTCGAGGTCGGCGGCGCGGTCGAGAACCCGACGACGCTCACGCTCGACGACCTGCGCGCCATGCCGGCAGTGGAGCGGGCCGTCACGCTCGAATGCGCGGGGAACGGGCGTCTCGAGATGCGACCACTGCCGGTTGGCGAGCCCTGGGGTGACTACGCGGTCTCGACCGCCCGGTGGAAGGGCGCCCTCCTGCATGAGGTGCTGGAGCGGGCGCACCCGGCAGCGAACGGCGTCGAGGTTCGGTTCGAGGGCGCCGACCACGGCGCGTATCACCTCCAGCCGGTCCTCGCGGAGACGAACCGGTCCGACTTGACCTTCGTGCGCTCGCTCGCCCTCGCCCACGCAACCGACCCGACGGCCGAGATCCTGATCGCCTACGAGATGAACGGCGAGCCGCTGAGCCCCGACCACGGAGCCCCGTTCCGGCTGATCGTGCCCCACTGGTTCGCCGTCGCCTCCGTGAAGTGGTTGAAGCGCGCCGACGTACTGACCGAGCCGTACGTCGGCGAGTTTCAGACCGGCCACTACATCTACGAGTGGGCCGACCGGCCGCACGAACCGGTCACGCTCATGCGCGTGCGCGCCCGCATCACCGACCCCACCCCCGGCACGACGATCCCCACAGGCAAGTACACAGTGCGCGGAAAAGCATGGTCGGGCACCGGACCGGTGACGCAGGTCGACGTCAGCTTCACGGGCGAAGGCGACTGGCATCCGGCCGAGCTCGAGCCCCCGAAGGGCCCGTACCACTGGCAGGACTGGTCGTTCCCGTGGGAGGCAACCACGGCCGGGCGGCACAGCCTTCGCGCCCGCGCGACCGACGCAGCCGGCAACGTGCAACCCGACGTCCCACCCTGGAACCGGCTCGGCTACGGAAACAACGCGATCGAGGTCTCGCACGTCGACGTGCGCTGACAAAGCAAGCCCGACTGGCGCCGCGCAGGTGAAGGAACCCGGGAGGGGCTAGCCGGGTTGCACGAGGATGACGGTGATCGTCCCGATCCCCAGCATCACTCCGAGGGCAGCGAAGACAAGGCCGGCGCGCGGCTCGAACGGTGCGTATTCGCCGCGTGCAAGCGCCTCCTCAACCTGCTTCTGCCGGACGTAGGCGTAGGCGATGAACAGCAGCCCCACCACTCCAAACGCCACCCCGATCACCTCGAAAGGCCAGGCGGCTCCCGACGACAGCTCCGGGACGAGCTTGCCGGCCGCGACACTGACGGCGAACGTCGTGAGGCCCGTTCGCCACCAGGCCAGGTAGGTGCGCTCGTTCGCGAGGCGGGTCCGCCGCGTCGCGTCCCGCGCCTCGTCAAAGCTCGCCCGGCCCACATCGGCCGATTCGGCAGCGCGTCGCGGTTCCCTGCGGTCACGGTCGTCGCCGAAGCCAAGGCAGCGGTCGAGCAGGAAGCGGCCGCGCCGTCGCCAACTGCGCCCAGCGGTCAGCCGCCAGGCCAGGTTACGTACCGCCGGATAGCGTCCCGTCCGTGAGGGTCACCGCCGAAGCCGCGCGTCGCTTTCTCGTCGCTCACCACCTGCTCGCGCCCGCGCGCTCCCTCGAAGGCGGGCCCGATGCGGTGCTCGAGGTCTTCCGCCGCCTCGGCTCGATCCAGTTCGACCCGCTCGCGGTGGCGGGCCGAAGCCACGATCTCGTGCTCCACGCCCGCGTCGCCGGGTACGACCCTGCCTGGTGCGAGCTTCTCTTCGAGCGCCGCGAGATCGTCGAGGCGTACAACAAGGGACTCTCCTTCGTGCCCTCGAGCGACTTCCCCTGGTTCCGCGGGACCCTGAGCCGGAGCCCGCACCGCACCCTCGCCGAGAACGCCGAGGTGGCGGAGCGGGTGCTCGAGCGGATCCGCGCCGAGGGCGCGCTGTCGGCGCTCGACTTCGAGCGCGAGCGCGGGCCGACGACCGACTGGTTCGGGATGCCGACGAACAGCGTACGCGCCGTCCTCGAGGCGTACGCCCTCACGGGCGTGCTCGGCCTCGCCCGACGCGACGGGAACCGCCGCTACTACGACCTCCTCGAACGGCTGCTACCGGCCGACCTGCTCGCGCTCGAGCTCCCGCTGACTGAGCAACTCCGGCACAAGATGCTGTCGCGCTACCGCGCCCACGGTCTGCTCGGCGCCAGCGGGGGCGGCGACATCTTCGGCGGGCTCGGCCCGGCGAAGCCGGACCCCCGCTGGCCCGGGTATCCGGGACGAACGGCGCTGCGCAAGCAGCTCGTCGAGCTGGGCGAGCTCGTTCCCGTCGAGGTCGAGGGCGTGCGCGGCAAGCGCTTCGTGCTCCGAGAGGAGGTCGAACTGCTGGAAGCGCCGCCGGAGGCGCCTCCTTCTGCTGCGTTCCTTCCCCCTTTCGATCCGCTGGTCTGGGACCGCCGGCTCCTCGGCAGCCTGTTCGACTTCGACTACGTGTGGGAGCTCTTCCTGCCGCCTGCGAAACGCCGCTGGGGCTGGTACGTGCTGCCGATCTCCTTCCGGGACCGCTTCGTCGGCCGCATCGAGCCGCGGATCGACCGCGCCGCAGGCCGAGTGCAGGTGCTCGGGCTCTGGTGGAAGGAAGGCTTCGCGCCGCGGCGCGCGGACGGCTTCGTCGACGCGATGCGCGCGGCGCTGGGCGCCTATCTCCGCTTCGCGGGCGCCGACCGGCTCGAGTGGGCGCCGCACCTCGACAAGGAGAGGCGGCTCTTCGGCAGCCGGCCGTGACGTAGCCCGGAGGTTCCGGCTGACGAGGCGCCCGCTCAGCGGGCACGCGCGCACCGTTCGTCCCGTTGGGGTGATGGCAGTACAGCCAGCTGCGCGGACAGTGGTCAACAGAAATGGAGGCCCCCGCAACAGATCCGCGCGCGCAGGCGGAAAGCGCCGCGGCGCCCTCGCCGTTTCCGCCGATCGCCTCCTACGCCTTCCTCTCGAATTGCCACACAGGCGCACTCGTGGCGCCGGACGGATCGGTCGACTGGCTCTGCCTGCCCGCCTTCGACGCGCCCGCCGTGTTCGGCAGCCTGCTCGACCGCGAGGCCGGCTTCTTCAGGTTCGCTCCCTTCGGGATCGCGCACCCGTCGACCCGATCGTACGAGCCCGGCACAAACGTCCTCACGACTGCATGGAAGACGCCATCCGGGTGGGTCGTCGTCCGCGACGCGCTGACGATGGGGCCGACTGAGCACGAGGACGAGATCACGCCCCACACACGACCGCCGGCCGACGACGACGCCGAGCACATGCTCGTGCGCACGGTCGAGTGCATCGAGGGGCGAGTGGAGGTCGAGCTCGTCTGCGAGCCGGTCTTCGACTACGGCCGCACTTCCGCCGAATGGACGCTCGTCGACGGTCACCGTGCCGCGGATGCAACCGGCGCAGGCCAGCGCATCCGGCTTCGGTCGGACCTGGCCCTCGGGATCGAGGAGAGTAGGGTCAGGGCGCGGCACGTCCTCGAGGCGGGCGACCGCGCCTTTTGCGCGCTCAGTTGGGCAGAGGGCCTGGCCGCGCCGGAAACCGTCGAGGACGCCGAGGCTCGGATCGAGGCGACGACGCGGTTCTGGCGGCGATGGCTGAGCGGGGCGAGGATCCCCGACCACCGCTGGCAAGAGCCACTCCAGCGCGCAGCGCTGACGATCAAAGGCTTGACCTACATGCCCACGGGAGCGACGGTCGCAGCGCTCACGACGTCGCTGCCGGAGACGCCCGGGGGCGAGCGCAACTGGGACTATCGCTACACGTGGATCCGGGACACGACCTTCACGCTCCAGGCGTTGCACTGGCTCAACCTCGACTGGGAGGCGGACGAGTTCATGCAGTTCGTCGCCGACGTCGAGCCGACCGAGGACGGGTCGTTGCAGATCATGTACGGCATCGACGGGCGGCGGGACCTTACGGAGTCGACCCGCGACGATCTGACGGGGTACGCCGGCGCCGAGCCGGTGCGGATCGGCAACGGGGCGTTCGATCAGCGCCAGAACGACGTCTTCGGCGCCGTGCTCGATTCGATCCTGCTCCACACGCGCAAGAGCCAGCGCCTCCCAAGGCGCCTCTGGCCGATCGTCGAGTCCCAGACCGAGTGCGCGTCCCGGGTGTGGCGCGAACCTGACCAGGGCATCTGGGAGGCACGCGGCGAACCGCGGCACTACGTGTCGTCCAAGCTCATGTGCTGGGTCGCGCTCGATCGCGCGTCGGCCCTCGCCGAGATCCGCGGCGATCGCGCGCGGCAGCAGGAGTGGCGGACGACGGCCGAGGAGATCCGGGACGACATCCTCTCCCACGGCGTGGACGCGCGTGGGGTCCTGCGCCAGCACTACGAGACGGACGCGCTCGACGCATCGGCCCTCCTGGCTGCGATCTTCGGCTTCCTACCGCCGGGCGACGAACGCCTCCGCACCACCGTGCTCGCGATCGCGGACGAGCTGACCCAGGACGGGTTCGTTCTCCGCTACCTGACAGACGAGACGGACGACGGCCTCTCGGGAACCGAGGGGACCTTCCTGATCTGCTCGTTCTGGCTCGTCTCGGCGCTGGCGATCATCGGGGAGCTGCAGCGCGCCCGCGACCTGATGGAGCGGTTGCTGCAGATAGCCTCGCCCCAGGGCCTGTACGCCGAGGAGTTCGATCCCACCACCGGGCGACACCTCGGGAACTTCCCGCAGGCGTTCTCGCACCTCGCGCTGATCGAGGCAGCGGCGCGGATTATCGTCCCGGAACTGATGCGCTATTACTGACCGCGAACGCGTCCTCGGCCGGCCCGAGCTCGCGAACGCCGGCGGGCTGGATGCTGCTCTCGCGGGTCGACCCGAACCAAGTGCATGTGCTCGACGACGCTCTCTGACGCCGTCAAGGGGAGGACACGATGACGGACGCAACGACGCACTTCTTCAACGAGCTCGGCGCCCGCGGGCATGAGCCGGGGTTGGAACGGGTCAGCGGCACCCTTCGCTTCGACCTGACGGAAGGAAGACGCACAGCCCGCTGGGTGGTCGCGATCGACAAAGGCGACATCGCCGTGTCACGCCGGAACGTCAAGGCCGACTGCGTGGTGCGCGCCACGAGGGACCTCTTCGACAGGATCGCCAGCGGTGCGGAGAACGCGATGGCGGCGGTCCTCCGCGGCGCGGTGATCCTCGAAGGCGATCGTGCGCTGTTGGTGCCGTTCCAGCGACTCTTCCCAGCGCCGCCGAGGAGGTAGCGATGAGCGATGGTCTCGTAAAGATCCTGGATGGAAATACCTTCGTCGTCAGCGACTCCCGCGGCGACATCGAAGCCTCGCGCGACGACCCCACCGGACTCTTCTCGTTCGACAGCCGTTTCCTCTCCACCTGGGTCCTGACCGTTGACGGTCAGAGGCTGAACCCGCTCTCGGTCGACGATCTGGACTACTTCGAGTCGCGGTTCTTCCTGGTTCCGGGGACCGGAACCGTCTACGTCGACGCCAAGCTGTCGGTGATCCGCCGCCGCGCCGTCGGCGACGGCTTCCACGAGGAGCTCACGATCCTCAACCACGACGAGGATCCCGTCGACGTGACCGTCCGCATCGAGGCCGGTAGCGACTTCGCCGACCTCTTCGAGGTGAAGGATGCGCTCGAGAAGAAGGGGCGCTACGACACGCGCGTGGAGAACGGGCGACTGCTGCTCGGGTACGACCGCGAGACGTTCGCACGCCGCACGACGATCTCCGCGACGGCGCCGGTGGAGCTCGACGAGCACGGTCTTACGTTCTCGGTTCACATCGAGCCGCACGAGCAGTGGACGACCGACCTCGACGTCGTCACCGCCGTCGGTGCCGGTGGAACCTACGTTCGGCCGAAGTACGAGCGCGGCGAGAGACGGGCGCGACCGAACATGGAGCGCAGCCTCGAGCAGTGGCTCGGCGACGCGCCGCGTCTCGAATCCGATTCGGCCTCCCTGAAGGTGACGTACCGGCGCAGCCTGGTCGACCTCGCCGCGCTGCGATTCTCGCCGCCGGTCGGAAGGGGAAAGAGCCTTCCCGCTGCGGGCCTGCCGTGGTTCATGACGATGTTCGGACGCGACAGCATCCTCACGAGCCTGCAGGCGCTGCCGTTTGCGCCCGAGCTCGCGGCGACCACTCTGCTCGCGCTGGGTGAGTGGCAGGGAACCCGCGTCGACGACTTCCGCGACGAGGATCCCGGCCGGATCCTCCACGAGATGCGCTACGGCGAGCTGACGGCGTTCGAGGAGCGCCCGCACTCCCCGTACTACGGGACGGCCGACGCGACGCCGCTCTACGTGGTGCTCCTCGACGAATACGAGCGCTGGACCGGCGACACGCGGCTCGTGCGAGAGCTCGAGCCAGAAGCGCGCGCGGCGCTGAACTGGATCGACGCGTACGCCGACTTGATGGGCAACGGCTACATCTCCTACGAGCGTCGAAACGAGGAAACGGGCCTCGAGAACCAGTGCTGGAAGGACTCCTGGGACTCGATCTCCTATCACGACGGCAGGCTGCCCGGCTTCCCGCGCGCCACCGCCGAGCTGCAGGGGTACGCCTACGACGCGAAGACACGGGGTGCCCGTCTCGCGCGCCTCGTCTGGAAGGATCCCGAGCTCGCCGACCGACTGGAGCAGCAGGCGGCCGCGCTCAAGCGGCGGTTCAACCGCGACTTCTGGGTCGATGACGGACGGTACTTCGCACTCGCCCTCGACACCGACGGGAACCCGGTCGACGCGCTCGCTTCGAACATCGGCCACCTGCTGTGGAGCGGCATCGTCGACAAGTCGAAGGCGAAGTCGGTCGCAGCTCACCTGCTGGGGCCGAGACTGTTCTCGGGTTGGGGCGTTCGCACGCTCGCGGAGGGCGAAGGACGGTACAACCCGATCGGCTACCACGTCGGGACCGTCTGGCCCTTCGACTGCTCCTTCATCGCGTGGGGCTTGCGGCGTTATGGGTTCAAGTCGGAAGCGGCCGTGATCGCCGCCGGCATCCTCGACGCCGCCGAGGTCTTCGGCGGGCGTCTTCCCGAGGCCTTCGGCGGCTACGAGCGTAGCGTGACGAAGTACCCAGTCCAGTATCCGACGGCGTGCAGCCCCCAGGCCTGGTCGACCGGCGCGCCACTGCTCCTGCTGCGGACGATGCTCGGTCTCGAGCCCTTCGGCGACCACCTGGTTGTCGACCCGATGCTCCCTGAGGGAATCGGCTTCCTCGCGCTGCTCGACATCCCTGGCCGCTGGGGGCGGGTCGACGCCTTCGCCCGTGGGCGGGACCTGCTCGGCAGGACGCGGCGCGGGACCGTCTCGACAGGCTGAGCCCGGCGTGGGCGAACAGGTTCCGCGGGGTTAAGCAGCTTCTCGGTACTCGACGCCGCCCGATCCTCCACGACAAGGCGTCCGGCGTAAAGCTCACCCGCTGGAGGCGTTCGCGGCCGGGCGCGAAGTTACGATTTCGGACCCGCTAAGGAGCCGGAGGTGCTTGACCCCGATGGTTGCAGCCGCCACTCCCGTCCGATTTCTGTGGGCTTCCGATGACGAAGGCGCGCTGAACGCTGCAATGATCGGGGCGCCGCGTTGACTTCGGCTGCTCGAGCGGCCCGATCCGAGGGCGTCGAGGCCATGACCTCGCCGAGCGGACGCCACGCATTGGGGTGGTGGGAGACGGTCGCAGCTGCGCTCGGCGTCGTTGCCGCCGTCGCTGCGGTGGTCGTGACGCTCCGCGCAGACTTTCTCGCGTATCCCGGCTGGCTGGCGCTTCAAAAGGCAGACCTGATCCTCGGTCCGATCGGGGTCGGGCTCTATTGGCGGCGATGTCGGCCGCAGAGCCGCTTCGGGCCAATGTTCATCGCCTTCGGGTTCCTCCATGTCCCGTACATCCTCCAGTCGTCGGAGAGCTCGTCCCTCTTCACGGTGGGCGTCCACTGGGAAGGGGTCATCTACCTCGCGACGCTGGCGGTCATCCTCGCTTTCCCGAGCGGTCGCTTCGATCGCCTGGATCGCTTCATCCTCATCGCAGCCGGGCTCTTCGCTGTCGTCCCCAACTCCGCGATCGTGCTTCTCTCGCCGAGCATCTCCGCCGGCGGCTCGATCTCTGCCTGTCGAGAAGCCTGCCCGGGGAACGCCCTCTCCGTTGGGTCGCACCCGGAGCTCGTCACACGGCTGGTGGACATCGACCGGACCGCGATCATCACCATCGCCCTGGGAACCGCAGCCGTTCTCATCTGGCGATTCGCCACGGGCTCGCCGCCGCGACGACGTGCACTCGCGATCGGAACGCCCATCGCTCTCGTCTTCCTGTTCACCCAGGCCGCGTATCAGCTCTCTGTGGCCCTCGGTTCTGCCGACGGCGAGCTCAACACCGTCCTGCGGTGGTCGTTCGTCATCGCCCGCTCGGCCCTCTGGTACGGCTTCCTGCTCGCGCTCGTCGCAGCGCAGCTGTTCGCCGCGCGCGTGCTGCGTCAGATGGTCGGCGAGTCGCTGCGCCGACCCCCCTTCGGAGAGCTCGAATCGCTCCTTCGCGGCCCGCTCGGCGATCCCGGCCTGCGGCTTGCGTTCTCTGAGCGCGACCCCGACGCCTGGACGGACGGCGAAGGAGCAGTGGTCCCGACGCCCGGAACGGGCTCGGGGCAAACGCTGACCCTGGTGGCGCGCCAGAGCGGACGCGCAGCTGCACTCATCCACGACGTCCAGCTGACGGACGATCCGGAGCTTCTGCGGGCGGCCGGTGCGACAGCGCTTCTCGCGCTTGAGAACGCAGAGCTGGAAGCTGCCTGGACCGACTCGCTGCACGAGCTGCGCAAGTCACGATCGAGAATCGCCGCCGCGGGGGACCTCGAGCGACGCCACCTCGAGCAGGACCTCCACGACGGAGCGCAACAAACGCTCGTCGCAACTCGCGTCACGCTGGGTCTCATCACCGAGGAGCTCGGCGACGATGGCGACCTGCACGGGCGATTGAACACGGTCGAGGACGGCCTCGATCGGGCGATCGCCGAGCTCCGTGCGCTGGCGCACGGCATCTACCCCGCACTGCTCGCCGACGAGGGCCTCGTTCCTGCGCTCACGGCCGTGGCCACGCGCTCGCCTCGCGTGACCGTGAGGGGCGACCGGATCTCTCGCTACGCGCCTGAGATCGAAACGGGGCTCTACTACTGCTGTCGGGAAGCCGTGACGAACGTCATCAAGCACGCCGGTGCAGACGCGAGGGTCTGGATTCGCTTGCGCGACACCGGCGACAAGCTCCACTTCGAAGTCCGCGACGACGGAGTCGGGTTCGATCCTCGTGCGCGCAGCGAGGGCGGCGGGCTACGAAACATCGAGGACCGAATCGGCACGCTCGACGGCCGCGTCACCTTTTCGTCCAGTCCGGGCAACGGGACTGTCGTTTCGGGCTACGTGCCGTTGCGGCAATAGCAGCACGCGGGCACACCTCTTCTCGATCAGCGAGCTCGCCTGCTCCTGCGTGACGAAAACCGCTTCACCTCGTTCTTCCTCACCGCCAAGGTCACGAGGTCGTTCTCGAGCGACGCAATCGCGCCGGCCGGCACCGCGATCGCCCGCTTCCGCCAGAGGTGCCCCCGCAGGAGCGTCAGCACCACGATCCGACCATCGTCGTCCACGACAACGCCGCGCACGGAGCCCAGGCGGTGCTCGTCCGCCGAGTACACCGAGCTGGTTAGACGAAGCTCCACCTCCCCCCTCGGGACGCGGTCGTACATCAGGTTCACGTTCGGGTCGAGCTCCGGCCCGACCAGGTCGACCGGCTCGAACGTGGGGAAGACGACCACGTCCTCGATGCCGACCCCCCACTCGTCGCCTTCCTCGGGCTGTACGTCTGGCGGCAGGTGGGCGAACTCTCGCACGGGCTCGAGCTCGTGGAAGGAATCGGCCGTGCAGGCCAGGACGACACCGTCGGCATCCTCGCCGGCCAGGTCGACCGAGACGAGCCGCGCATCCTCGTGGTGGTGCTTCGGCTCGACCACGAGGTGCGTCACACGCTTGGCCGGCGCGTCCACGACGACGTCGGCCAGCTCACAGACGGCCCCGTCCGCGCACCGAACTGCGCTGCGGAGCTCGAGGTTCATCGCGAAGAACCGCTACGTCGTCGGATCGCGATACCTGGGGTGCTGCCTGTCGTAGTACCACCCCCAGACGAGCGCGACCGCCCCGAAGAAGAGCAAGGCTCCGAAGAGGCCCCACGAGGCCCAAGCCGCCGAGATGAACATGAAGAACACCAAGCCGCCAATGCCCACCGCGAGCGCGATAGCGAGCGTGTACAGCCAGAATCTCCCACCGAGCCCGTCCATGTCGCTCCTTTCGTCGCGACGCCTAGTAGTGCGCGTCCTGCTTCAGGCTGGACGCGCCAGCCTCGTCCGGCATCGCCCCGACCGGGTGAACCGCCGAAGCGCCTTCGACGTCGGCGGCGGGAGCGTCCGGCGGCAGCCGTAGGCCGCGCCGTCTCCAGGTGAACGCGGCAATGAGCCCGAGCAAGAGCGTCGGGACGCCGGCCAGGAAGCGGTAGACGAGCACGGCAGCCACGACGCGCGCGTTGCCGCCTCCGAAGCCGACGAGCGTCCCGGTGAGAGCCAGCTCGACGACGCCGATCCCACCTGGAGTCACCGGGATCGAGCCAACCAAGCGAGCGAGCGCCCACGCCGCGAAGGCTTCGACGACAGTCACATCCGATGCGGGGACGTCCATCGCACGGAGCGACACAAGGAGAAGCAGGAACACCGTCAAGTGGCCCGCGAGCGCCGCGCCCGTGAGCAGATGCCATCGCCGCGCCAGCAGGTTTCCTGCTTCTTCCCGGAAGCGTTCGAAGCTCGCGCCGCTCCAGGGGACGGGGCCGCGGTGGATCTTCGCGAGGCCCCAGTTCACGACCCTCGCCGCGACGTCGCCGATGTCCTCCGCGAGGCGATCGTTGACCAGGATCAGCACGAAGCCCGCGAGGACCACACCGAGGATCGCAGCGCCGACGAACGCGACGGAGGCGAGCGCGGCGGTGCTCTCGCCCGAGACCGCCAGCAGGAAGACCGCGACGATCGGGAACGCGAGGATCAGGAACTGATTCCAGAGGCCCGTCAGCGTGATCGCGCGTGTCACGTCGCGCGGCGGAAAGCCCCAGGTACGGAGGATCCCGTAGGAACCGGCGACACCGGCCGCAATCCCGCCTGGCACCACGATCGAAAGGGCGGTCGACGCCTGCGTCACCGTCAGCGCCTGCACGAACGAAAGGCCAGGGAGTGCGACCTGCCACGGGGGCGCGAACGTGACGAGGTTGAGCGCGGTCGCCCCGAGGAGGGCGCCGATCTCCGGCCACGAAAGCTGGACGACGACATCCCAGACCTGCCCGTAGTCGGCGATCGTCGGGAGGAGGTAGACGAACGTCGCAACCACGATGCCGAGGCTCGCGGCACCGAGCGCGATGCGCTTGACCAGGGGCCGGCGCAGGCGGTTCACGGCGAGCAACGCGCGAAAGGCGGCGCGTCGACGGCGACGTTGAGCTGCTGACCGGGATCGAGGATGTGCACCGCAACCTCGGGTGCGAGCTCGGCCGCGAGACGCTTGAATCGCTCCGCCGGCTCGCGCAGCGTCCGATCATCGCGTCCCAGCCCGAAGGGCCGATACGTGCCCCAGTGGATCGGGATCGCACGCCGCGGCTCCAGCAGGCAGAGCGCCTGAGCGGCCTGCCGCGGGTCGAGGTGCCCAGGGCCGAGGCGCGGGCCCCAGCCCCAGATCGGCAGCAGCGCAAGGTCCAACGGAGCGAGTCGAGCCATGTTGTCGAACAGCTCCGTGTCGCCTGCGAAGTACAAGCGCGCCGGCCCGGAGATCAGGTATCCAAGCGACGGCCTCGCCGCCGCCAGTGGGCTGCGGCGGGCAGGGTGCGCTGCATGCGTGGCGCGGACGGTGAGGGCTTCGAGCGGGAGCTCCTCGTCTTCGCCGAGCTCGACGACGGGCCGGAACCCGCGCCGCTCGAGCAGCCGCCGCGACCCCTGTGGCACGACGTACTGCCGTGCTTCCACGCGCCGGAGCGACGGCACATCGAGATGGTCGCGATGCACGTGCGAGATCAGGACCGCGTCGACCTTCCCGCCGATCGGCGCGGCTGGAGGCGCCACCCGGCGCAGGTGCCCGAGACGCGGCCGCAACAGCGGGTCGGTGAGCAGACGCACACCCCCTGCTTCGATCAGGACGGTGCTATGTCCGAACCAGGTGACGCTCAGCGCGTCAGCTTCTGACACGACTCCGAGCTCTGGAACGCCGTCGCCCATGCTTCGTCGGAGGAGAGGGACTGAAGCTGCGTCGCCGGCTGCTGCAGCGCCGACTTGGCCTCCTTGAGCACACCCGACGATGCGCCGCGGGCAGGAAGAAGGGTCATCAGCGCATGCAGCTCGGGCAGTGCCAGCCCTTGATCCACCGGCCGCAGGAGGCGCAGCGGTGGCGCTCGGCTCGCGCATCCAGCAGGCCTCTCCCAATCCCGAGGCGAATCATCGCGGCACCCACTCCCGTCGTAAGGAGGGTGACCAGGAGGAATTGGAACGTGACGGTCATGGCCGCAGTTCACCGCGGGCGGCACCCGGGCTCATCGCCCGGATGGGATGAACAGTCAGCGCGCCGGGAGCTGCGGGCGATCGTCTTGCGGGAATTCCCGCAAGGTCTGGCGCTTCAGCACCTCGGTGCCGACGAAGGCGAAGGCGAAGAGGATCAGCAGCGGGAGAACGCGCTGGGCGTCCGTCGGCCCGGCCAGCAGGACGAGGATCAGCACCAGCGAGACCGCGCCGTAGACAACGAGGGGGTGCTCCCGCATCGTGGGCGCCAGCACGCGCCGCAGCCACGTTGCCGCGCGGGAGGGGCCGGCAATCCATGCTGCGAAGATGATCCCGGTGCCGAAGATCACGGCGTTGAGGCCGGTGTTGCGCAGGAGCTGCGTGCCGATCGCCCAGGTCGCGCTGACCGCGTCCTTGGCGTCGGGGTTCGTCGTCAGAGCGTCCACGAGGTAGTTCCCGGCGAAGCGGCGCACCACGAGGATGAGGAGGCCGACGAGCAGGACGCTGACGCCGGCGGCCATCAACAGCTTCCGCCGTTCGGGGGCGAGGTATACGGCGACGGCGTAGAGCGCGATCACCACGAAGAAGAGCAGGTAGCTCAGCACGCGGATCACCTTCACGGTCGTGCGCGCGGCTTCGAGCTGGTTGCCCTCCATGATCACGATCTTCCCCGCGTCGGGAGGCAGTCGACCTTCCAGTCTCGAACCGAGCCCGGTCTCCTCCGCGAGCTGCTCGACGATCGGCCGCAGGTTCAGGACGACGTTGCCGTTGCTCGAGACCAGGACGCCGTGCTTTCCCTCGAGGACGGCTATCAAGAGCTCATGCGCCCGCCGGTTGGCCTCCCGCCAGAGCTGCTGCACACGCGGCCGCGCGAATAGCTCGTTGGCGGCGCGAAGGGAGACCTGCTCTAGCCCGACGGCAAGCTGCGGCGCGATCGGGTCCAGCTGCGGCGGCAGACGCTGCTCCAGGCGTTTGCTCACGTCGACGTTCGCGTAGACCTGGTTGACGACGTAGACGGAGAGCGCCGAGCGGATCTCGTCGTTCTCCAGCAGCTGCGAGCTCGCGTTCGTCCAGTGGGGCGTACTCAGCGCCTGGCGCTTGACCCAGACGTTGAGCGCAGCCACGAGCCCGATCACCGCAGCGAGGACGACGAGCGTCCACGGCAGCCACGAGCGCCAGCGGGCGTGCTCGCGCTCGGCCGACACGCGGGCCGTGCCGACATTGGCCGAACGAGCCACGGAGCCAGCCTCGCGCGCCGGCCTCTCCTCCGCGTCACCCGCACAGGATGACCCGGAGAGATGCGCGTCTCAGCGACGCTCGCCGGTTTCGCCGGAAAGAAACAGGAGCGCGGCTTTGACCCGCCGGCTGACGTCGCGCTCACCCCGCAGGCCGAGCTTCAGGAAGATGCTGTTGATGTGTCGTTCGACAGCGCGTTTCGTCACGACGAGCGTCTCCGCGATGCGCGCGTTGCTCGCGCCTTCCGCGATCAGCTTGAGGACCTCGAGCTCGCGCGGTGTCAGCGACGCGAGGCGGGTATCCTCGTGGCGCCTCTGAGCCGCGAGGAGCTGCTCGACGACGAGCGGGTCGACCACAGAGCCGTGGTCGACGACGGTTCGCAGAGCGCGGACGAGCTCACCCCGGTCCTTGAGGCTCTCCTTGAGGAGGTAGGCCCGGCCCTCCGAGCCGCGTTCGAACAGAACTGTGGCGTACGTCGGCTCCGCGTGCTGGCTCAGGACGACGACACCGACGTCGGGCTGGGTCTCCCGCAGCTCCAAAGCAAGCCTGATCCCCTCGTCGCTGTTGCCAGGTGGCATGCGGATGTCGGTGAGGACGACGTCCGGGTGCTCCTTGTCGATCGTCGCGCGCAGGGTGTCGGCGTCCTCACACGCGGCAACGAGCTCGACCCCGTCGGTGGCGCTCAGCAGGGCGCTGATCGCCTCACGCGCGAGGAAGCTGTCGTCGCCGACGACGACGCGGATCGGACGGTCGGCACTCACGGTGCATGCCCCCTCTCCGACCCCGCGCGGCGTACCGCTCGCACGGGCGTCGAGCGCCCCCCCAGTTGACTCCGCCGGCATCGCGCAAGGCAGCCCTCCGCACTTCGGTCGGAGGGCCGGTTTCGAGGCGCGACATCTGTAGCAACCTCGTATGTCGTTTGGCGTAGGGTTGACACGCCGCTAATGTGACTCACAGAGCAGTGCGGAACGGCCCCGTTTGCAGGAGCTTCCATGACGGCGCAAGCTCAGCTCAGCCAGGTCCGACCGCCATTCGACAGGGCGCGGGCTCTCCTGCGCTCGCCGTCTACCAGATACCTCGGCGGGGTACTTCTCTTGGCCGCCGCCGAACGACGGGTCGCTGCCCCTCGGCAGCCTGATCGGCCAACAGGCCGGCAACATGGCGGAGATCATCGTCGGTGCCGTGCTGTTGCGTCGATTCGTCGGACACCGGGCCGGGCTGGACCGAGCGGAACAGGTCGGTGGGATGCTGGCTGCGCTCGCGATCGCGACCGCGATCAGCGCGACGGCGGGCATGACGTCGATGCTGCTCGGAGGCGTCATCGGCGGCCCCGACCTACTCAAGTTCTGGCGGAGTTGGTGGCTCCGCGACACTTCCGGCGAGCTCGTCGTCCTGCCGCTCGCAATGGTCTGGTTTCCGGATCCCGTGGCTGCCTGGCGGCGCATCCGCACGTACGAGGGTTCGCTGCTCATCGTCTCGGTGGTCGGGCTGAGCGTACTGGCGCTCATGATCGACGAACCGGCGACGTACGTCGTCTTTCCCGCGCTCATCCGGGCGGCGTTCCGATTCGGACCGCCGGGCGGGATGCGGGACCGCGCCGTCGAGGAGGCGCGGTTCCTAGGGCAAGCGCGGCGAGGGGTGCTTCGGACCTCGCCGGGGCGCAGCCGGGTTCTCGGCTCGACGGCTACAGGAGCCGCGCTCAGCCCGAGGGCGTTGGTGCATACACCACTGCGAAGGTCGTGGCGGCTCCATTGGTCACCGCTCGCGGCCGTTGCATATTCCGTGGGGCGATGTCCGCCGCTCGTTGCCGGTCGTCTCCGGAGTGCCTCGCGTGAGCCGGCGAGGGAGCAGCGTGAAGGCCGCTTCGCCGGCACTGGCGCCCGCAGGCCGCACTTTCGACTTCCTCGAGTCGAAGATTCAAGTGCCTGCGCTTCGACCGGGGACGATCTCGCGCACGGCGCTCGTCAACCGCCTGCGCGTCACGAGCTCTACGGCGGTCGCAACCGTGATCGCGCCCGCCGGCTACGGGAAGACGACGCTGCTGGCGCAGTGGGCGGCCCGCGACGGCCGCCACTTCGCGTGGGTGACGCTCGACGAGCGAGACAACGATCCGGTCGTCCTCCTGCAGCACATCGCCGCCGCGCTCGAGCGCGACGAGCCGGTGGAGCCTCGCGTGCTGGACGCGCTCGAGAAGCCCGGACCGTCCATCTGGACGAAAGCGCTGCCGCGGCTGGCCGGAGAGCTGTTGGTACGCGACCCGCTCGTGCTGGTGCTCGACGACTTCAACCTGCTCCGCTCGCGCGCGTCGTTGCAGGCGGTCGCAGCGCTGGTCGACGACGAGGCCGAGCGCTCGCTGCTCGTCGTCGTGGGACGGACGCCGCCGCGGCTTCCGCTGGCGCCGCTCCGGGCGACCGGTCGGCTGCTCGAGCTCGGCATGGACGACCTCGCGATGACGAAACGGGAGGCCGAGCTACTGCTCCGCGAGGCGGGCGTGGGCCTGAGCGCCGAGCGCACGGCCGAGATCGTGGAGCAGTGCGAGGGGTGGCCGGCGGCTCTGTACCTGGCCGCGCTCTCGATTCGCGACGGCAAGCAGACCGGCGCCGAGGTCGCGCGACTCTCCGGCGACGACCGCTATCTCGCCGACTACTTCCGTTCGGAGTACCTCTCCCGCCTGCGCCCGGGGCCGTTGCGGTTCCTGCGCCGGACCTCGGTGCTCGACCGGATGTCTGGCCCACTCTGCGACGCGGTCTTGCGGGACGAGGGGTCCGCGCAGGAGCTCGAGAAGATCGAGCGCGCCAACCTCTTCCTCGTCCCGCTGGACAACCGGCGCCGGTGGTATCGCTACCACCACCTGTTCCGCGACCTCCTCCTGCGCGAGCTCGAGGAGCACGAGCCCGACCTCGTCCGGGTCCTGCATGGGAGGGCTGCGGACTGGTTCGACGCACACGGAGACCACGAGTCCGCGCTCGAGCACGCGTATGCGGCCGGTGACATGGATCGCGCGGCCGCGATCCTGGCGACGACTGCGTTTCCGATCTACGCCTCGGGTCGGGTCGCGACCCTCGAGCGCTGGCTGAAGCGGTTCGCCGACCCGGCACTGCTCGAGCGCTACCCGCAGGTTGCGCTCCACGGCTGCAGCATCCACGCCCTGCGCGGGCGGGCGGAGCAGGCCCAACGGTGGCTGGAGGCCGCGGCGCGCGGGGCGGCACGCGAGAAACGGACTCGCGACGGCTCCCCCATTCGGGCGCAGATCGCTGTCATGCGCGCGTGGCTCTGCCGAGACGGCGCCGAGCAGATGCTCGCCGACGCAGAGGCAGCGGTGGCCGCGCTCGCTGAAGGAAGCAGCTGGCGCGCGAGTGCGCTCGTTGCCGAGGGGTCGGCGCTGATGCTCTTGGGCGACAATGATCGGGCAGAGGCCGTTCTGTCCGCGGCAATAGAAGCGGCGGCGAAAAGCGGCGCGGCGGAGAGCCATGCAATCGCACTCGCCGAGCGCTCGTTGCTCGCGGCGGAGACCGGCGAGCACGAGCTCGCTGACACGCTCGCGGAGTCAGTCGACGAACTCGTCATGTCGGCGCACATCGAGGGGTACCCCGGGCGCGCCTGCGCGCTTGCCACCTCGGCGCGCCTGAAGCTGCGGCACGGGCACTGGAACGAAGCCCGCGCTGCATTGACCGAGGCGCAGGAACTGCTCCCGTTTCTCACCGCCGCGATTCCGTGGATCGCGGTGCGCGTCCGCCTGGAGCTCGCGCGCGCCTTCGTGACGCTGCGGGACGCCGGAGCCGCCCGGCAGGTCCTGGACGAGGTCGACGAGCTCCTCGAGGGAAACCCCGGTCTGGCCTCCCTGGCCGCCCGGACGCGGGATCTCCGGCTAGAGGTCGACGCGATCCCGGAAGGTGACGAAAGTCATCACGCAGGGCTCACGCCTGCGGAGCTCCGCCTCTTCCCGCTGCTCGCGACGCACCTCTCCTTCCGCGAGATCGCGGACCAGCTGTTCGTCTCCCGGAACACGATCAAGACTCAGGCCATCTCGGTCTACCGCAAGCTCGGCGTTTCGAGCCGGAGCGAGGCGGTCGCCGAGGCCCAGCGCCTGGGGCTGGACAAGCACCTACGTGTGGTCGTGACGAACGACCGCTGAGTGGCACGCTTCACCCACCACGGTTGATGGCGACGGGCCTCGGCTCTGATTGAGTGGCAAGCATCACCCACCAAGGGTGATGGCAACGCGCCGCGGCTCTGCTTCTGTCGGAGGCAAGGTGGAACCTGCCGAGCAGGTACTGCGGAAGCTCTCGATCCGCGACGACGCACTGATCCGGCGGGCCGTCGCCGAGGAGGAGGCCCACGACCACACCACATCGCCCCTCGAGCCGAAGACGCACGCGCTCGTGCAGGTTGCGTCGCTGATCGCCGTCGACGCGGGCGCGCCCTCCTATCTCTGGGCGGTCGACGCTGCGCGCTCGGCGGGGGCGAGCGACGACGAGCTCGTCGCGTGCCTTCTGGCCGCCATCCCCGCCCTCGGCGCCGCCCGCGTCGTCTCGGCGGCTCCGAAGCTCGGTCTCGCCCTCGGCTACGACGTCGGGGCTGCGCTCGAGGATTCGGACTCCGTGCTCGGCTGAGCGGGAGCGGCCGCGAGCTCACGCGTCGTGTGGACCGCGGCGGAGAGAAGCGGCGCTGCCAGGATCAGCCCGAGCGCTCCAAAGATGCACCCGCTCGCGATCGTCACGACAAGGACGACCAGTGGGTGTAAGTCGAGCGCCGATCCCATCGCGAACGGCTGCACGATGTTCTGCAGCAGGCCGTTCGCCAGCAGCACGACGGCGAGCATGACGAGCGCGACGGTCGTTCCATTCGCGCCGAGCGCGATCACGACAGCGAACGCCCCGGCGACGAAGGCACCGATGTACGGGACGTACGCGGTCACGAAGGTGACGACCGCGATCGTGCCTGCAAGCGGCACGTCGAGGAGAAGCGCCCCGACTCCGACGACGGCAGCGTTGAATGCCGCGACGAGCGTCACGCCGCGGAAGTAGCCGCGCAGCGACTTGATCACGCTGCCTGTGATCGTGCGGGCGACGTGCGGCGGAAGTCCGACGTGCCGGTCGACCCACGCCCGCATGCTGGGGCCGTCTTTGAGCAGGAAGAAGAGGCTCAGGGCCGCAAGGGAGGCGCCGAAGACCAGGGACGCGAGCCCACGGATGCCACTGATCACGCCCTCGGTCAGCGTCGAGATGATCTTCGGGACGTCCTCCTTCACGGTCGTCGCAGCGCCCGCCGCGCCCGGCTCGTCCACTCCCACGTCTTCGAGCCACCCCTGAGCCTTGGCTGCTGCTGCGGCGGACCGGTCCGCGATCGCGTCGTGCTGCGCGGTGATCCCCGCGACGACCAGGAGGAGCACCAGAACACCCACCGCGAGCAGGCCGAGGAGGACGATGACGGCTGCCACCGCGCGCGGCATGTGGTGCGCGAGCCGGCTCACGAGTGGAGTCGCAACTGTCGCGACGACCGACGCGGCGACGACCGGGCCGACGATCGTGTACGTCGCTCCGAGGAACCAGACGACGCCGGCCAGCAGCGCGAAGATGCCGACGAGCAGCCATGCGGTGCGTCCGAGCTCCCGCAACCAACGCGGTGCGGCGAACGTCGTGGTCAAGGCGCGTAGCTCATCCGGCGGGATCGGCTCCTGCGCCGAAGCGTCCGCCGGCTCGACGGTAGGGCGGCGCCCGGTGTCAACGGCCGCGGCGCCGCCTCCGTCTCTGCGCATCACTCAGTGCGGAGTCTCTTACCGCCGTAGACGGCGAGGCCGTAGATGATCAACACGTCGACCGCGAACATCGAGAGCGCCCAGAACGGGTACGCCGGCACGAACATCAGCTGCCCGATCGCGTTCACCCCGGCCACGGCGATGCCGAACCAGCGCGCGAGCTCGCTCCCCGTCACGAGGGCGAGCGCGGCGATGCCCTGGAGGATGCCGAGGATCATCACGATCCAGCCCCACGTGTTCAGATCGCTGAAGACGTAGCTCGCGTTCGCGGTGTAGACGTGCGCATCCGCGATCGCCGCGATCCCGGCGAAGAGGTTCCACACCCCTGCCAGGCCCAGCATCACCGCCGCGAAGGAGATCCAGCCAGTGCCGGCAAGCCTGTCTTCCCCCTCGGCGTAAGTGGGCGCGACGTCGTAGTCCTGCGTGGTTCTCATGCGTACTACCTCCCTTCCGATTGGGTGCTCCCAGGTAACCGCCCCGGGGAGCCGCGTTCATCGCCCGAATGGGATGACCCGCGCTGCGGGTGCAGCGCAGACGCGCTTCATCCCAACCGGGCGATGCACCGGCCGACGCGCACGGCGACCCTGGCCGCGACGGGAAGCCACCCGTCGTCCCGCAGTCGCTCTGCGGGCTCCGCGAAGAAAGGAGCCTGGTGCTCGAAAAGGCAACGCCGGACAAGCCAACCGACGCCATGAGCAAGTACGGCGGCACGGTCCTCAAGACCTCGCTCTCGAAGGAGGCGGAGGAGCGGCTGCAGAACGCGCTGCACGGCACGGAGGCGCAGGAGCCCGTCGCCGTCTAGCAGCAGGAAGGGAGGAGGCAGACCATGCCGTTCGCACGACGACGTCCGCTCCTCCGCGCGGCAATGGTGGGCGGTGTCGCCTACCACGCGGGGCGGAAAGTGCAAGAGGGGCGAGAAGCCGATTACGAGCGCGACGCGCGAATTGCCGAGCTCGAGGAGCAGCAGACGATGGCCTCGGCGCCCGCGCCCGCACCGCCCCCGGTCCCCCAGGTCGACGTGGTCGAGCAGCTTCAGCGACTCGCCGACCTCAAGGAGAAGGGGATCCTTACCGCCGAGGAGTTCGCCGCACAGAAGCAGAAGCTGCTGGGGGGTGTGTCATGAGCAGCGGTGAGGCGAGTCCTACGCTGCCGTTCGGCCCCGTGCAGCTGCTGGTGCTCGGCTTCGACCGCGTCCGCTTCGACGGCCAGATCATGCCTGAGCTGGATCGCCTCAAGGACGCGGGGACGATTCGGCTGATCGACCTGCTCTTCGTCACGAAACGCGAAGGAGAGGTCGAGAGGATCCAGAGATCGGATCTGAGCACGGAAGAGGCCGAGGAATTCGGCGCCCTCGTCGGCGCGCTGATCGGCGTCGGGATGGGCGAGGAGGACCTCGAGGGTGCGCTGGCGGTTGGAGCGGAAGCAGGCGCCGACGGGCACGTGCTCGACGAAGACGTCTGGTATCTCGCCGACGCGATCCCGGAAGGCATGAGCGCCGCCGTCGCGCTCATCGAGCACCGCTGGGCGATTCCGCTCCGCGACAAGATCGCCGCGGCCGACGGTGTTGTCCTCGCCGACGCGTGGGTCCATCCGGCCGATCTGGTCGCCGTCGGCGCGGCTTCTCGAGCGGAGCACGAAGCCACGCGGACGAAAAGCTAGGGACGTGGCAGAAGAGACGCCGGCGGTCGGGACAGCGCGGCCGGCGTCTCTTTCATTTCGTCCGCTAGGGGTGACGTGCCCGCAGCTGCCCGACCGCAAGATCGCGTGATGGCGAGCTCGCCGTCGAACCTCGCTTACGGCGAGCGGCCGGTGTGGGGCCTCGAACGCCCGCGGTTCCACGTGCTTCGCCTCCTCCTAGCCTGGGCCCTCTCTGCTCTCGCCCTGCTGGTGGCGGCGGGGCTGGTGCCGGGCACCGCCGTCGCGAGCTACCGCTCTGCACTCGCCGCTGCGGCGGTGATCGCCGTCCTGAACGCGATCCTGCCACCCCTCCTCGCTGCGGTCCGCCTGCCGTTTGTCGCGCTGCTCGGCTTCCTCGCGACGCTCGTGCTCGATGCCGCGATGCTGCTGGCCGCGGACTCGCTCACGAACGGCGGCCTCTCGGTGGACTCGTTCTGGTCCGCGCTCCTGGTCGCGCTGGTCGCCGCGGCCGTGGGAGTCCTGATCGACGTCGTGCTCGGCACGAACGACGACGACACCTACACGTTTCGGGTCACGCAGCGCATCGCGCGGCGCTCAGGCGAGCGCCAGGAGACCGGCGTTCCCGGGATCGTCTTCCTGGAGATCGACGGCCTCTCGCTGCCGGTGCTGCAGCGGGCGATCCGGAACGGGAGCGCGCCGACGATGGGGCGCTGGCTCGCGGAGGGATCTCACCGCCTCGCCGAGTGGGAGACCGACCTCTCCTCGCAGACCGGCGCGAGCCAGGCAGGGATCCTGCTCGGGTCGAACGACGACATCCCGGCCTTCCGGTGGGTGGAGAAGGAGACGGGGACGCTGATGGTCTGCTCCGCGCCCGCCGACTGCGCGGAGATCGAGCGCCGGCACCGCTGCGGCCGCGGTTTGCTCGCCGACGGAGGCGCGAGTCGCGGGAACCTGCTCTCCGGCGAGGCCGACCACGTGATCCTGACCGCCAGCCGCATCGAGGCCGAGAAGCGTGGGAATCCGGGCTACCGCGCGTTCTTCGCCAACGGGTTCAACGTGTTGAGGTCGCTGGTGCTGTTCTTCTACGAGGTCGTGCTCGAGCTCTCCGCGGCGGGGCGGGCGAAGCGGCGCGACGTGCGGCCTCGCGGCCACCGCGGTGGCCACTACCCCTTCGTCCGAGCCGCCCTCTGTGTCGTCGTCCGCGACCTGATCGTCTACGGCGTCCTCACCGACATGATGAAGGGGCGCCCCGCGATCTACGCCACCTTCTCGAGCTACGACGAGGTCGCGCACCACTCCGGCCTCGAGCGCGCGGACACGCTAGAGGCGCTGCGGAAGCTCGACCAGCAGTTCGGCCGAATAGAGCGCGCGCGACGCTACGCGCCGCGGCCGTACGAGATCGTGGTCCTCTCCGATCACGGCCAGACGCAGGGCGCGACGTTCGCGCAGCGCAACGGCTACGACCTCGAGGAGCTCGTCCAACGTTCGGTCGAGCATGCCGATGTGGCGCACCTCGCCGAAGGCGACGAGAACAGCAACGCGGTCGGGCGCGCTGTCGAGGAGGCATCAGGCAGGACTGGCCGGAGGAAGCCCTCGAAGAAGGACGTGAGCGACCGGGACGTCGTTGTGCTCGCTTCCGGAAACCTCGGCCTCGTCTACTTGATGGACGAGCGACGCAGGCTGACACTCGAGGAGATCGAGTCGCGGCACCCGCGGCTGCTCGGCGCTCTCCGCGAGCACCCGCACATCGGCTGGCTGCTCGTGAGGTCGGAGAGCGACGGGCCGCTCGTGCTGGGACCCCGGGGCACGCGCCATCTCTCCGACGGCCGAACAGACGGCGAGGATCCGCTCGCTCTACTGCCCCCCACCGCGGCGCAGCACCTCCAGCGCGCGGACGGGTTCGCTCACGCTCCGGACGTTCTCGTCGGCAGCTTCTACGACCCGGCGCTGGAAGAGGGGTGCGCGTTCGAGGAGCTGATCTCGTTTCACGGCGGACTCGGCGGGCCGCAGACGCGGCCCTTCCTGCTCTACCCGGCCGGGCTCGCGCTGCCGCCGGAGCCACTCGTCGGGGCCGCGGCCGTCAACGCGGTCCTGCTTCGGTGGCGGCACGAGCTCCAGGGCAAGCCGGCGCGGAGCGACGCAGCCGTGCCCGCGCTGGCCAGAGCGCGCTCGTGACGACAGCCGCCGCCGCGGCCCCGCCGCGCACGAAGGCGGCGTCGCTCGTCCTCCTCACCCTTGCGGCCGGGCAGTTTCTGATGACGCTGGACACGTCGGTGATGAACGTCTCGATCGCGACCGTCGCGGACGACGTCGGCACGACCGTGACCGGCATCCAGGGGGCGATCACCGCGTACACCCTCGTCATGGCTTCGCTGATGATCATCGGCGCGAAGGTCGGCGCCATGATCGGACGCAAGCGCGCCTTCGCCATCGGGTGCGTGATCTACGGCTGCGGCTCGTTCACGACCTCGATCGCGCCGAGCCTCCCCGTGCTCCTCTTCGGCTGGTCGTTCCTCGAAGGCGTCGGCGCCGCGCTGATCCTGCCGGCGATCGTCGCCCTCGTCGCCGGCAACTTCACCGTCGAACGGCGGCCGGCGGCGTACGGGCTCGTAGCGTCCGCCGGCGCGATCGCCGTCGCCGTCGGCCCCTTGATCGGCGGCTTCTTCACGACGTACTTCTCCTGGCGCTGGGTGTTCGCAGGCGAGGTCCTGGTCGTGCTCGGGATCCTCGTGCTCGCTCGCAAGGTCCAGGACGCGCCACCCGCGAGGCGGCCGCAACTCGACGTCGCCGGCGCGCTGCTGTCGGCGACCGGGCTCGCGCTCGTCGTCTTCGGTGTCCTCCGCTCCGGCGAATGGGGCTGGATCAAGCCTCGGCCGGACGCGACCTCCTGGGCCGGCCTGTCGCCGACGGTGTGGCTCGTGCTCTCCGGGCTCCTCGTGCTGTGGCTCTTCCTGCGCTGGGAGACCCGGCGGGAGGAGCACGGCAGGGAGCCACTCGTTCCGCCGGCGATGCTGAAGAACAAGCAGCTGGGCGGTGGCCTGACGATGTTCTTCTTCCAGTACCTGGTCCAGGCAGGGCTCTTCTTCGTCGTGCCGCTCTACCTTTCGGTTTGCCTGGGACTGTCGGCGCTCGCCACGGGCGCCAGACTGATGCCGCTTTCGATCACGCTGCTTGCCGCGGCGGTCGGCATCCCGCGCCTGCGTCCGCAGGCGAATCCTCGGCGCGTCGTCCGGCTCGGGCTCCTGGCGCTTCTCCTCGGGACGGTGATCCTGCTCGGGGCGCTCCACCCTGATTCCGGCCCGGAGATCGTCCTGCTGCCCATGCTCCTGATCGGGCTCGGAATCGGCGCCCTCGCGTCGCAACTCGGCTCGGTGACCGTTTCAGCCGTGCCCGACGACCAGAGCCCGGAGGTCGGCGGCGTCCAGAACACGATGACGAACCTCGGCGCCTCCCTCGGCACAGCGCTCGCGGGGTCGCTCTTGATCGCCGCGACCTCGACGGCTTTCCTCGCGAACATCGAGAGCAGCCGGGCGATCCCGACCCGGGTGAAATCGCAGGCGCAGGTCGAGCTCGTGGGCGGCGTCCCCTTCATCTCGGACGCGGACCTCGATGAGGCACTGGACGAAGCCCGCGTTGGTTCAAGGGCGACGAACGCCGCTGTCGACGCGTATCAGGAGGCGCGCATTTCGGGGCTCCGAGCGGGTCTCGCGATCTTGGCGCTGGCCGCGATCGTCGCGCTGTTCTTCACGCAGCGGATCCCGACCACGCAGCCGAGAGGAACGATTGGTCCCGGCTAGGCGCGGCGCCCGCCCGCTCCCGGTCGCCACAGGCTGACGAGGCCGGCGATCAGCGTCACCAGGAAGACCTGACCGACGAGCATCTCGAGGCCCGCCAGCATCCTCCCCGGTTGCGCGTCCGGGACGAGGTTCCCGTAGCCGGTCGTCGTCAGCGTCGTGATGCTGAAGAAGACGAAGTCGCCGGTCCGCGTCCCGGTGCCGAAGAACGGCCCGGCCTGCAGCCTGTCGATGCCCGCGTAGACGAACGTGAACAGGAGCCCGAGGATGACGTAGACGCTGATCGCCCCCAGGATCGTGCGAAAGCCCACTTCGACTGCGCTCACGACCGTGCCCAGCACCTTCGCCGCGGCGACCGCGAGCAGCCCGACCACGATCAACGCCTCGATCGCCGCCGGCGTGCCGGCTGACGCGAGCGCCGCGACGGCGGCGAGAAGAACCGCCGCGAACGTGAGGGTCGCCGCCCAGCGGACGAGGCTCGGCCGAGCGCCGGCGCTCACCAGCGCCGTCGTCGCGCAACTGCCTGCAACAGCGGAGATAGGGACGCCGCCCCACCCCCGGAACGGGACGAGCGACGCGAGCACGTAGGTCGCAATCACGAGCACGAGGACGACGCCGTAGGCGTCCGCGACGCGCTCGGCGAAGCTCGTCCAGCGCTCCCCGGGCCGTCGGGACATGCCGAGGCGGCCGGCGCGGACGACGCTCGCCTCAGCCGAGGAGCCCGACGATCCTGTTACGTTCGGGGTCGCGTCGTCGGAGGCAGCCGCGTTACCCGGCAACTCGGCGTCGACCCCGTTCACGGCCGCGGCTCACCCTGATCCCGACGAGGCCGCTCGCGCCGTGCCCTTGGCCGCCTTCCTCTCGGCGCGCGCTGCGCGCTGCTCGGCCGTCTTCTCCTTGGCGCCCTTGTACGAGTCCTCGACGAGGCCACGCCCGCCGCTCCAGCCGAACGCCCACACGAGCATCCCCATCGCGAAGACGATGTTCCACGCGGTCGTCACGAGCTGCTGGGCGACCGAGTACGCCGCCGCATCCGTCGGGCTTGCGACACCCTTCAACGACGCGACGTTGAACGCCTGCGTCACGCCCGCTCCTCCCGGCGTGACCGAGGTGACATTCGCGATCGAGTTGCCGCCCGTGATCCGCATCAAGGTCTGGAAGTCCACCGGGATGTCGTAGGCGGAGAGGAACACCGCGATGACGCCGAGGCTCGCGATCCACGCGAGCAGCGACGGGAGGAACACCCGGCCCATGTAGCGGCCCGGGTGGGCGAGGATCGAGCCTCCCTCCTTCGCATCGTCCCACCAGGCCACCACGCGCGACCAGAGCCTGCGGAAAATCATGTAGACGAGATAGCCACCGCCGCCGAGCACGATCGCCGTCGACCACGGATGCTCGTGGACGAACGCGAACTTGATGTCGAACGACCCCCCCACGGTGAGGAAGAGGTAGAGGTACGTGAACGCGCCGATCACGGTGAAGAAGATCTTCTCGACCGCGTACGCACCGAGGATCGCGGCGAATCTCGCGCCGGCGATGATCGTGGTGAACATCAGCAGCATCGCGAGCGTGCCGAGGTTCGCGGGGAGGACCCCGTTCAGGGCCACGGAGGCGGCGTAGCACGCAAGGATGTCGAGCCAGCGCACGCGCCCGGGGTAGGCGAAGCGGAGGATCGAGTACCAGGCGAATGCCGTTAGGGTCGTCTGGAGGGTCTTGAGCACGACGGCCGCGACGAGGTACGCGGCGGAGATCTCGGTGATCGTGTCCCAGAGGTCCGAGAGCCAGCCGCGGACGTCCCAGCCCAGCAGGTGCGCCGCCGCACCCGCCACTACGACGGCGACGGTTCCGACGAGCACCCGCCTCGGGCGGAAGCGCCGCTCCGGGGTCGCGGGGAGCGTCGGTGCCGCGGTAGCGCTCACGAGCCGAGCCTCGCGCGCGTGCCTCCGCCGCGCATCATCCGAAGCGGACTAAGGCTCGAAGTCACTCGACCCCCGTTCATCCCATCGGGGCGATGAGAACGAAGGCCGTGCCTGGTCAGCTGTAAGGGACGCCGGCCGCAGCCGCGGCCGTATCTGCGAAAGGAGACGCACGATGCCTCTGATGGCCGATTACCCCTTCCTGGACATCGTGTGGACGATGTTCATCTTCTTCGCCTGGGTCATGTGGGTCTCGGTTGTGGTCATCACTCTGATCGACAACTTCGGCCGCGACGACCAGTCCGGCTGGGCTAAGGCCGGATGGACGCTGTTCATCATCTTCCTGCCGCTAATCGGAGTGTTGACCTACATGATCGCCCGCCCGCCGAAAGACCGCTACCTCGCGACGTAGTCGGCATCGGGCGCCTTGACCGACGGCGAGACCGCCGCGGGCGTGTGCTGGTAGCGGAAGCGGGGAGGCGAGATGGGGAACGTGCGGGCCTCGGCACGAGCTAGGGATCCCGCGCCGGACAAGGATTCAGAGGCAGGTCGCCCGTCCCACGCCGAGCGCCTCGGCGGCACGGCGCTCGGCGAGCGGCTCGCGGGCTTCATCTACGGGACGATCGTGGCGCTATCGGTGATCGTGGCGGGCGCGCGAGCGTACCCGAGCGGCCCCGGACACGTCGCGGCGCTCGTCGCCGTCACGTGCACGGTTTTCTGGATCGCGCACGTGTACGCGCACGGGCTCGGCCAGAGCGTCGCGTTCGGCGAGCATCTGTCGTTCGCGGAGCTGCGCCGCATCGGGCGTCACGAGGGGTCGATCCTGGAGGCGGCTGTTCCGCCCGTGGCGGCATTGCTGCTCGGTGGGGCGGGGATCATCTCGGCGCGGGCGGCCGTCTGGCTCGCGTTCGCGCTAGGCCTCGTCGCGCTCGGCGCGCAGGGCGTGGTGTTCGCTCGAGTCGAGCGCCTCGGTGCGCCGGCAACGGCCCTCGTCATGACGGCGAACATCGCACTCGGCCTGCTGCTCGTCGCGCTGAAGCTCGTGCTCGGCCACTGAGCTCGCGACGACGCGGCTCATCCGAATCGGAGGATGAGGCGGCGGCCGCCGGCGCGTACGGTCGGGCGATGACCGGAACCGCGTCGGAACCCCCGGCGGGCCGATGCTGATCTTCGTGGCGATCCTGCTCCTGCTGGTGCTTCCCTCGCCCTGGAACATCGTCGCATTCCTGGTCCTCCTGCCCGTGTGGGTGCTCGAGCTCTTCGGCTGGAATCGGACGGTGAAGCGCCGCCGGCGCGCGGTGGGCGCCCAGACGCTCATCGGCCGGGAGGCGGTCGTCATCGTGCCGTGCCAGCCGCTCGGACAGGTCCGGCTCGACGGCGAGATCTGGGAGGCGCGCTGCGAGGCGGGCGCGCCGGCAGGCGACCGAGTGCGGGTCACCGGCCGTGAGGCCCTCACGCTCGTCGTCGAGGCTGCCGTCCCCGGCGAGGACACCGACCGAGACCGCTGACGCTCGGGCTCGCGTTCGCGCCCAACGCGCTGAATAGGCGGGTCGGAGATCGCCCGCTTGGGATGATGCCTTCCCAGCGGCTCGCGGCAAAGTGGCGCCATGGCGAGGATGTCGTCACAAGGCCGCTGCCTGTAGCCGCGCCGCCGGAGGTCGAGCCGCCGCCTGCCTCCCTGAGCCATCTCCCGCGACGCGTGAAAGGAGATCGACGATGAGCACGCTCACGGCGCTACGAGGAAGGCACTTCCTCACCCTCGCCGACTACACCCCCGAAGAGATCGTCTACCTCCTCGACCTCGCCGCAGAGCTCAAGCAGGCGAAGCGCGAGGGGCGCGAGGAGCAGCAGCTCGTCGGCAAGAACATCGCGCTGATCTTCGAGAAGGACTCGACGCGGACGCGCTGCGCGTTCGAGGTCGCCGCGTACGACCAGGGCGCTCATGTGACCTTCATCGGCCCGGCCGGCTCGCACATGGGCCACAAGGAGACGGTCAAGGACACCGCCCGCGTGCTCGGGCGGATGTACGACGCGATCGAGTACCGCGGGTTCGGCGAGGCGATCGCCGACGAGCTCGCCGAGTATGCGGGCGTCCCGGTCTACAACGGCCTCACCGACGAATGGCACCCGACACAGATCCTCGCCGACTTCCTGACCTTTCGCGAGCACGTGCCGAAGCCGCTCGAGGAGGTCGTCTTCTGCTTCCTCGGCGACGCGCGCTTCAACATGGCCGACACGTACCTGATCGGCGGCGCGAAGCTCGGTATGGACGTCCGGATCGCGGCGCCGAGGGCGCTATGGCCGAAGGACGAGATCATCTCGCTTACGCGCGCCATCGCGGCCGAGACCGGGGCCGCGATCACGATCACCGACGACGTCGGCGAGGCGGTCGAGGGTTGCCACGTGCTGCTGACGGACGTGTGGGTCTCGATGGGCGAGCCGGCCGAGGCCTGGGCGGAGCGGATCGAGCTGCTGAAGCCCTACCAGGTGAATGCCGAGACGATAGCGCTGACCGGCAACCCCGACGTCAAGTTCATGCACTGCCTGCCCGCGTTCCACAACACCGACACGAGCGTCGGCAAGGAGCTGTTCGAGCAGTACGGCCTCGACGCGCTCGAGGTCACCGACGAGGTGTTCGAGTCGCCGGCCTCGCTCGTCTTCGACGAGGCGGAGAACCGAATGCACACGATCAAGGCGGTCATGGTCGCCACCCTGGGGAGCTGACGAGATGCGCGTCGTCGTCGCACTCGGAGGCAACGCGCTGCTGCGGCGCGGCGAGCCGCTAGGCGCCGACAACCAGCGGACGAACGCGCGAGCCGCGTGCCGGGCCCTCGCCCCCGTGGCGCTGGAGCACGAGCTCGTGGTCTCGCACGGCAACGGCCCGCAGGTCGGCTTGCTGGCGCTGCAGGGGTCGGCCTACAGCGCCGTCGACACCTATCCGCTCGACGTGCTCGGAGCGCAGACCGAAGGGATGATCGGGTACATGCTCGAGCAGGAGCTCGGCAACGAGCTCCCGTTCGAGCGCCCTCTCGCGACGTTGCTCACCATGATCGAGGTCGACGGCAGCGATCCGGCGTTCGCAAACCCGACGAAGCCGATCGGACCGCTCTACACCGCGGCGGAGGCGAGCCGGCTCGAGGAGGAGAAGGGCTGGGCCTTCAAGCCGGATGGCGACAGCCTCCGCCGCGTCGTTCCCTCCCCGCTGCCGAAGCGGATCTTCGAGATCGCGGCGATCGCGGCGCTGCTCTCGCAGGGCGCGGTCGTGATCTGCGCCGGTGGGGGAGGCATCCCGACGAGGTACGTCGACGAGCCGGTTCCCGCCGGGAGAAGGCTCGTCGGCGTCGAGGGCGTGATCGACAAGGACCTCGCCAGTGCACTGCTGGCGAGGGACCTGCACGCGGAAACGCTCGTCATCGCGACCGACGTCGACGCAGCCTATGCCGACTGGGGCACGCCGCAACAACGCGCGATCCGCCGAGCGACGCCGGCGGCTCTTGCCGGCGGTCGCTTCGCTGAAGGATCGATGGGTCCGAAGGTCCGCGCCGCCTGCCAGTTCGTCGAGCAGACGGGCGGTCGAGCGGTGATCGGGTCGGTCCACGACACGCCGAGGCTCGTCCGCGGCGAGGCCGGGACGGTAGTCGCGCTCGACGCCGCCGGACTCGAGACGGTCGGGGCGCACTGAAGGGAGAACGGAGATGGCGACGACCGAGACGGCTCCGAGGGCAGCAGACAGCGAAGGCGACGCGCTCGCCTGGTACACGCTCTCGGTGACGCCGCCGCCGAAAAGTGTGAGCGGTACGGGCCGTGCGCGCCCTGAGCCGCCGGAAGAGGCGCATTCGCCGACGCCCAGCGTGGCAACCACGCCGAGCAGCGCGTGAGGACGCAGAAGGCAAGGTGCTCATGCTGGGCTTCGGCGCTCTCGAAACCGGACTGACACTCGGAGCACTGCTGGCGCTGGCACTCGCCATCCCTGCGTGGGTCAGCGTTGCGCGAAACGGCGAGCTGACGGGCGCCGAGAAGGCGATGTGGGTGGGCGCGATCGCGTTGTTCCCGATCTTCGGCGCGGTCGTGTACTTCTCTGTGCGGTCCGACTGGTGAAGAGGGCGCGGACGGTCGCGCCCCTCGCCCGACCGGTGCCACTCTAGACGCGGCATACGGCGCTGCGGGGCTGTGTGATTGACCCAAAGTGGTCAGGCGCGCGGCCGTGGTCGAGGGCACGCTTCGTGGTGCGATGGAAGCAACCGCCCGCCTCACCGAGACCATTGAATTCGAGGTGCCGCCGGGCGCCTCCGCGCGCGAGCTCCTCACCGCCCTGCGTCGGCACGGGAGCATCATCGTCGATCATGGACCTGACTTCGCACGCTATTCGGTGCGGCTCCGAAACGACCGCAAGCTCGCTCCCCTCCTTCGGGCAGTCGAGAGGTGGGTCGCCGAGGAGGCACTGCGGGCAATCCGCTTCGAGCTCGACGGTCGCGCCTACATCCTCACGGCCGGCGAGCCGGACTGGACAACGGCTGTGGCCGCGTAATGGCAAGCCCCCGTTTCGACATCCGGGGTGCTCGGCGCGAGCAGCTCACGCACGCCCTCCGTTCAGTGGAAGGCACCATCGAGCGGCTCGAGCGCCGCGGTGACGTGGTCGAACTGCACCGGCTTCGGGCGGATCTTCTCTCGGTGCTGCGACTAAACGACGAGCGTGCGGCGTCGGGACATCCGAGGTCACGCCTGACTCGGTAAGCCTGCCCGCAGCTGTCGCCTGGCGCCGGCGAGCGGGCGGGAGCCGGCTCCGCCCCCAAGGAGTGCGGCGAGTGAACCGCCCGCTCGCCGGCGCCAGTCCAGCTTGACCCGGGAGTGCCACGGGCGCACACTCGAAGACGTGTCGGGCCTCCGCGCGATCGGCGGAGACGTAGAAGGCGCGCTCGAGCGCGTCAACGTACCGACCTATGTGATCGACCGAGACGGCATCATCCGGTGGGTCAACTCGGCCGCGCGCCGCCTCGTCGGCGATGTACGGGGCCGCCACCTCACCTCTGTGGTCTCGACCGAGGAGACTCGGCGAGCAAAAGAGGTTTTCGCCCGGAACATCGCTGGCACGCAACAGACCCACGACCACGAGGTCGTCTTGTTGGACGCAGACGGAGATCGGGTTTCCGTCGAGATCAGCTCGGTTCCGCTGTACAGCGGAGACCGTATCGTCGGCGTCTTCGGCCAAGTGGTCGACGTCGACGAGGACGAGCCGCCCGAGGCGCATCCTCATCTCACGCCACGCCAGACGGAGGTGCTCCGGCTGCTCGACCGGGGTCGCTCGACCGAGCAGATCGCCCGTGAGCTGCACCTGAGCACAGAGACCGTGCGGAACCACATCCGACACCTTCTCCGCGCTCTGGGCGTTCACTCGAGGCTCGAAGCGGTCGCGGTCGCGCGCCGTCTACGGTTCGGCCAGGCCTGAGGTCGCGCAGCGGGCGAGCTTCTCGCGGGTGCTTGCCACGCCAGAGGGCCGGTCACCCCTTTTGAACGACGACGCACGTGCCTCTTCGCCGCAGACTCGCGATGAGAGGAGGACGAGGATGAGGCTCCATCGCATCGCGCTCGGCCCCGTGCGCGCGGCCTCCAAAACGGGCCGCGGCGTCCTCGCTGACGAGGCGGAGCGCGCGATCGACGCGGTCCTGGCCGGCCCGTGGCCCGAGATCGTGGGCCGCTCGCTCGTCGAGCGACGCGTCGCCGAACGGTTCGTCTCGGGGATGGTCGAGGCGGGCGGCCGGACCGACGGAACCCACGAGGCCTCCGGTCCCGCGCTCGACACGCGCGCGCTCGAGCGTTGGATCCGTGGGGAGGAGGCCGGTCGGCTCGTGGAGGCGGCGGCCGACCGTGTCATGGGAAGTCCGGCGTTCCGGCGCTCGGTGGCAGAGATGCTGTCGAGTCCGGAGATCCGCCACGCCCTCTCGCAGGGCGCGAGCGGGTTCGGCGACGATGCTGCCCGCGCGCTTCGGGGGAGAGCGCGGCGGGTCGACGGACGCGTCGACGCACGGTCTCGCGCACTCCTCCATCGTCGCGGCGCTCAGCCTGGGTTTGCCGGGCTCGGAACGCGGGGAGTCGCGCTCGTCGTGGACGCGGGGCTGGTGCAGGCAGCGTTCCTGCTGGCGTCGGCGTCTGTCGCGCTCGTGCTGGCGCTCGCCGGCAATCTACGCCCCGGCTGGCTCGCCGCCTCGCTCTTTGGTGCGGGATGGCTGCTCGTCGCCGGCGTCTACTTCGTCGCCTGCTGGAGCGGCGCCGGCCAGACGCCGGGCTTGCGCCTCATGCGTCTACGCGTCGTCACCGACTCAGGTGCCCCACCGTCGGCGTCTCGCGCGCTCGTCCGTTTCGTGGGCCTGATCTGTGCCATCGTCCCACTCTGCGCAGGATTCCTGCCGGCGCTCGTCGACGGACGCAGACGTGCGCTTCAGGACTTCCTCGCCGGGACGGCCGTCGTCTACGAGCCACCAAGCTCGTCCCCGTAACGCTGGTAGCCAGGGAACTCCTCACCCTGCTCGCCTGACGACCCACACTGCGCCGAGACCGGCGACCAGATCGATCGGCTCGGCGCCGACCCGGATGGTCTTGTCGGCGACGTCCCGACGCGGATCGACACGCGAAACGGTACCGTCCCTGTGGTTCGCGACCCATATCGCGTCCGCGCCGACGGCGATCGCGGTGGGCGCGTCGCCGACCTTGATCCTCTGCGCGGAGCGGCCACGCGCCGGATCGAGTCGGACGACTGCGTCACCGCTTCGGTCGGCCAGCCAGACGCCGCCGCTCCCTGCGTCGATTGCGCTCGGGGCGAACGACAGCCGAGTGCTCGCGACAACTCGGAGCGCACGCGCATCGACGCGCCAGAGCGTGCGGCCGCCGACCGCCCACACCCCGCCCTCACCCGCGGCGACGAGTCGCGGCGCGCCAGGCAATCGGACCGATGCGGAGATCGCCGTGTACGGGGGAGCGAGGAGGTCGAGCCTGCGACCGCCGGGGTTCGCGACCCAGACGTCCCGCCCGAACGCAACCGCCGTCGCGGGCACACGCGCGCGGGGAACCTCGACCACCCCGCTGATCCGCCCGAACTGGGCGTCGACCATCGTCACCTGCTCCGGCGGGCCCGAGACGACGGCCGCGAGATCGCCGACGTCGGCAACGTCGCTCGGCGTGCCGCGCACCCGGACCTCGTGCGGCGTCAGCGACTTCGGCTCGATCTGGAAGACGCTGCCGGAGCGAGAGGTCACCCAGACGCTCCCTCCACACACGGTCACGGCAGTCGGCCGCGCTCCGACTGCAGCTCCTTCGGCGGGCCGGCCGCC
>JBKOYJ010000070.1:0-7836 GCA_046725345.1 Actinomycetota bacterium
TTGCCGGCTCTCGCGTTGCACGAGCCGGGCTCGAGGATAATCCCTCGCGCGTGCGCGCGCGGGCGCGGGTGCGCGCGCGTGCGAGGCGGAAGTCGTGGGGGCGGCGCCCGGGCAGGACGCCCGCGGGCACGACGCACGGGCGGGTGGGCCTAGATGAAACGCGCGCCCGCGTACTCCCGCCCGGCCGTGGCGAGAAAAACTTAGGTCGCGAAGTAAATCGCTCAGTCGCCCAGGCGAAGGTCCTCATGCTCCTGGGGGGTTTAGGCTCCGTTGCAAAGTTGGTGACTCGGCGTCTCGCCGCCTTTGCGCTGATCTCGACGGCCAGAGGCGGTCGCGCCGGAAGGGGGGCGAGATGAAGAAGCGAGCAGCAACGGCAACAGCGGTGGCTACGGCCCTCGTGGCCGGCGCCCTGCTCACCGCAGCGCCGGCGAGCGCGGCCGGCGACCTCTGCGTCGCCGCCAACGGTGCCGTGCGGGTGCAGAAGGGGAGCGCGAGCTGTGACGCGAACGGCACCGGCTCGGTCGCGATCGCCAAGGGCAGCGGAAGCGACGCCGTGGCGACAGGCGGCGACCACAACAAGGCGCGAGCGTTCGGCGACGGCAGCAGCGCGTTTGCCGGCGGCGGCGACAACAACACCGCCACCGCCAGCGGGGCCGACAGCTTCGCGAGGGCGGCCAACGGCAACAACAACACCGCCACGGCCAGCGGCGACGGCAGTTCCGCGTTTGCGCTCGGCGGCGACAACAACACCGCCACCGCCAGCGGCGACGGCAGTTCCGCGCTTGCGCTCGGCGGCGACAACAACACCGCCACCGCCAGCGGCGACGACAGCGAAGCGTTTGCCACTTCCGGCGACAACAACACCGCCATTGCCAGCGGCGCCGGCAGCGCCGCGGAAGCGCTCGCCGGCAACAGCAACACAGCCACCGCCAGCGGCGACGGCAGCTTCGCGTTTGCAGGCGTCGGCAACAACAACACCGCCACCGCCAGCGGCGACGGCAGCATCGCGCTTGCGGGCATCGGCGACAACAACACGGCCACCGCCACGTCCACTGGCTGCACGGCGGATGCGACAGGAGGGTCGGGCCTGAGCGACTCCTGCTAAGCCTCAACAACCGCCGGCGCCGTGCTCGGCGGAAGCGCTTGCGCTCGACCGCCCGCGGCCCCGGTCTCTCTCGGCCTGCTACCAGAGGTAGCTGGTCGGCTGCCCGACCGCGGCCACCGCATGCACCATCGCCGCGGCGGTGAGGGCGTCGATCACCCTGCGCTCTTGCTCGCCACCCTGCCTCGTTTGTGAGGGCCGGTCGAAGCGGGCGTCTCCGAAGGGGAGCACCCTCGCGACCGCGTTCAGGACGTGGCGGGTGAGCGCCCGGTCGCCAGAGTGCTTGAGCCAGCCCTCGCGCAGCGCCTCAGTGAACTTGTCATAGTCCTCGGCCGCCCATTTGTTCGGGGCGTTCTCGGCGGACGGCGGCACGCTCACTGATCCCGCGCTGGAGCCTGCCGAGCAGAGAGCGACGATGGCGCTGTTCTGGGGCGCAATCGGTGTCTTCAAGAATCCGTCGAGCCACCGGCAAGTCGAGTACGACGACCCGACGCTCGCGTCCGACGTCGTGCTGCTCGCCGACCTTCTGCACCGGATGCTCGACCAGGTTGAAGACCGTTTGGGCACTGAGTAGGCACTTTCTCCCGCCGGCGAGAGAACTTCTAGAGCCAACAAAAGCCCCGCCTTAGCGGGGCTTTTCTTTGGTCGGGGCGCCCGGATTCGAACCGGGGACCTCCAGTCCCCCAGACTGGCGCGCTAACCAGGCTGCGCCACGCCCCGCAGCGGGCCACGATAGCCGATCGACGAGGGTAAGGACGCGTCGCGTCGCAGCACGAATGCACGTGTGACCACCTGGACGTCGACACGGCACGAGCGCGAGGCGGTGGAGCGCTGGCGCGAGGCGCAGCTGCGCGCCGCCGGCTTCGACCGCCCACTCGCCGCCTCGCTCGCGGCCGACGCCCGCATCGACCTGCACGAGCTGATCGAGCTTGTCGAGCGCGGCTGTCCGCCGACGCTCGCCGTGCGAATCCTCGCTCCGCTCGATCGGGAGCCCGCCGCTTGAGCCCGCCCGCCGCTGCTAGCGTCGCCGCAGTGGAAGCGGCATCGGCACCACAGGCGGTGGAGAGCCGGCCGCTCGACGCCGACTCGCGCGGCTGGCTCGAGGATCTTCGCGCGCACGGGCGCACGCGGGAAGAGGCCGTCGCCCGCCTGCACATGCTCCTGCTGCGGGCGGCTCGGTACGAGGTCGCGCGCCGCCGCCGTGGGCTCCCCGAGATTCGCGGCGAGGACCTCGAGGACATCGCTCTCCAAGCCGCCGACGACGCGCTCGTGGCCGTGCTGGCGCGGCTCGACACGTTCCGCGGCCTCAGCCGCTTCACGACCTGGGCATACAAGTTCGCACTCCTGGAGGCCGCCGTTGCACTGCGGCGGCGCGCCTGGCAAGGACGCGAGCTGACGCTGGAGCCCGAGAGCTGGGACGTGCTCGCCGGGGGCGGGGCCGGACCGGCCGAGCAGAGCGAGCGGAGCGAGCTGCTCACGGCAGTTCGGCGCGGCATCGACCAGGCGCTGACGCCGCACCAGCGCCGCGTCCTGATCGCGCTTGCTGTCAACGGCGTGCCAATCGACGTGCTCGCCGACCGGCTGGGCACGAATCGCGGCGCGCTCTACAAGACGCTGCACGACGCGCGGCGCAAGCTGCGCGCGCGGCTTGCGGAGGACGGTCTCGCATGACCACGCTACGGGTCTGGGTTCGCCGGACGACCGCGCCGGATTCCCGGCATTGGTTCCGCATAAGCTGCTCCGAGGTTGCTCCATGAGCGAGGACTCGGTCCGCCGACTGCTTGGCCCGGCCGAGCCGGAGATCGGCTGCGACGAGTGCTTCGCGGCGCTCGACCGCTACGTGGAGGCGGAGGTCACCGGAGCGGATCCCGATGCCGTCGTCCCCGGCCTCGCGGCGCACCTCGAGGGATGTCCCGCGTGCCGCGAGGAGCACGCGAGCCTGCTCGCGCTCGTGCGCGGGATCTAGCTAGCTGTGCCGCCTGTACAACCGGTCGATCAGCTCGGGCATCTGCTCGAGCCGCTCGGTCACGACACGGAGCCGGTACTCGCGGAAGTACTCCGGCTCGACGCCGAGCGCGGACGCGAGCCGCTCGACCACGTCGTTCGAGGGGACGGGCCGGTTGCCGTGGACGAGGTGGTTGAGGTAGCCGGCGGAGAGATCCGTGCGGTCGGCGAGGCCGCGGTACGTCACGCCCCGCTCGGACATCAGCCGCTCTACGGTCGCGCCGAACGGCTCGTCGCTGAAGCGGCGCCGGCGCGCCACTAGACCGGCGCTCCCACGAGCTCGTCGATCGCCACGCGCTGCTCCTCGCCCGTGGCGCGGTCGCGGACGTCCACGGCACCGTCCTCCAGCGTCTTGCGCCCGACGGTCACCCGCATCGGGCAACCGATCAGGTCTGCGTCCGCGAACTTCTCCCCGGCCCGCGCGTCGCGATCGTCGAGGAGCACTTCTCGCCCCGAGTCGGCGAGGACGTCCGCCGCGCGCTCGGCCTCGTCCTCGACCCCGGGCAGGACGATCACGTGGACGTCGTACGGAGCGACCGAAGAAGGCCACACGATGCCGAGCTCGTCGTGGTGCTGCTCGATGATCGCAGCGATCACACGCGCAGGGCCGATCCCGTAGCTGCCCATCACGATCGGGCGCTCCACGCCCTCCTCATCGAGGTACTTCGCGCCGAGCGCGTCGGAGTGGAAGGTGCCGAGCTTGAAGATGTGGCCGACCTCGATCGCGGGGTGCACGGTCAGCCGGCCGCCGCACTCCGGGCAGGCGTCGCCCTCGCGGGCCTGGCGGATGTCGGCGAACGTCGGCTGGTAGTCGCGTCCGGCCTCGACGCCGCGCAGGTGCCAACCGTCGCGGTTGGCGCCTGCCACGAACTGGCCCTGTCGAAGGCTCTCGTCCGCGATCACCTCGACGTCGATTCCGACGGGGCCGATCGACCCGCCGCCCGAGCCGAACGCCGCACGGATCTCGTCCTCGGTCGCGGGCCGGAACGGCGCCTCGAACACGGTCGTCAGCTTCTCCTCGCTGAGGCGGTCGTCGCCGCGGACGAGCGCGAGCACGAGGCGCTCTCCGGTCACGACGGGCATCGCCTTCGACGTCGCCGCCGGGTCGACGCCGAGGAACTGCGCGAGCTCCTCGATCGTCGTCACGCCCGGCGTCTCGACCTCGGCCGGCGCCGGGAGCGGCTCGGGGAAGTCCGGCGCTTGTGGAACCCCACGTGCGGCCTCGATGTCGGCGAAGTAGTCGCCGTTCTCGCAGCGCATCAGCTCGTTCTCGCCCGAGCCGGTCGGGGCGAGGAACCCCAGCGACTCCTTGCCGCCCATGGTTCCTGACTCCGCCTCCACCAGGTACGCCTCGATCCCGCAGCGTTCGAAGATCCGCGCGTACGCCTTCTCGTGCCGATCGAAGCTCTTGTCGAGGCCGGCCTCGTCCCGGTCGAAGGAGTACGAGTCCTTCATGATGAACTCGCGCAAGCGCAGGAGGCCGCCGCGGGGGCGCGGCTCGTCGCGCTCCTTCGTGCTGAAGTGGTACCAGACCTGCGGCAGCTGCTTGTACGACTGCAGTTCCCGCGCGTGGAAGGTCATCGTCTCCTCGTGCGTGAGCGGCAGCACGAACCGGCGCCCGGTGCGGTCCTCGAGCTTGAACAGCTCCGGGATCGCGATCCGGCCGGTCTGCTCCCACAGCTCCGCCGGAGTCAGCACCGGGCACAGCATCTCCTGCGCGCCGATCGCGTTGATCTCCTCGCGAATGATCTCGACGACCTTCTGGTGGACGCGCCAGCCGAGCGGGAGGTACGTCCAGAGGCCGGCGCCGAGCTGCCGGATGAAGCCGCCTCGCACGAGCAGCTTGTGGCTGACCGCGTCCGCGTCGGCCGGCGCGTCGCGGAGCGTCGGGAGGAACAGTTTCGAGGCGCGCGCGATCACGATCCCAGCGGGACGAGCGACGCTTCCGCCACGACGGCGTCGCTTGCGATGCCGTCTAAGAGGCCGCGCGGTTCATCCGCGCGGCCGCTAAACGCGCTCACTTGGCACCCCCTCCAATGGAACCAGGGAGGCCTCCGCCATGGCAAGCGCCGCGGGCTTGGCCATCTTGAGCCGCTTGGGGCGATGCATGCCGCCGTCGATCCACACGTCGATCTCGTGGAAGAGCTCGTCGACGAGGATGTCGGACGACACCTTCTTGAGCACGCGCCCGTGGGCGTAGATGAAGCCGACGTCGCGGCCGCCCGCGATCCCGAAGTCCGCGTCCCCGGCCTCGCCGGGGCCGTTGACCGCGCAACCCATGACTGCGACCTCGAACGGCTCGCTGTAGCCGTGAAGCCGCTCCTCCACGCGCTCGGCGAGCTTCTCCACGCCGACGTTGTCCCGGCCGCACGACGGGCACGCGATCATCACCGGCCCGCGCTCGCGCAGGCCGAGCGCCTTCAGGATCTCCCACGCGACCTCGACCTCCTTCACCGGGTCGGCGGTCAACGAGACGCGGAGCGTGTCCCCGATGCCGTCTGCGAGGAGCGCGCCGATGCCGACCGCGCTCTTGATCGAGCCGGTGAAGGGCGTGCCGGCCTCCGTGACGCCGAGGTGGAGCGGGTACGGGACGCGTCCCGCGAGCATCCGGTAGGCGCGGATCATGGTCGGCACGTGCGTCGCCTTGACCGAGATCTTGAAGTCGCGGTACCCGAGCCGCTCCAGCAGCTCGACCTCCTCGAGCGCGGCCGCGACGAGCGCCTCGGCCTGGTCGCGGCGCGCGAGCTCCCGGAGGTGCGCGGGTAGCGACCCCGAGTTCGCGCCGATCCGCATCGGAATCCCCGCCGCACGCGCAGCCTCCACGACAGCCGCGACCTTCTCGGGGCCGCCGATGTTGCCCGGGTTGATACGAACGGCCGCGACGCCCGCGTCGATCGCCTTGAGCGCGAGGCTGGCGTTGAAGTGGATGTCGGCGATCACGGGGAGCGGCGAGAGGCGCACGATCGCGCGCAACGCCGCTGCGTCCTGGTTCTTCGGCACGGCGACGCGCACCAGCTCGCATCCCGCCGATGCCAGCGCCGCGATCTGCGCCGTCGTCGCCTCGACGTCGTGCGTCGGCGTGAGCGTCATCGACTGCACGGCGACGGGAGCTCCGCCGCCGATCGCCACGTTGCCAATCCTGATTTGCCGATCGCTCGCCACCGCCGCGTAAGGGTAGCCGCGGCGTCACACACACACTCGCGCGACCCGAAGCGAAGCCCGGGCGAGTCAGCAGGTCGTCGCGTCGCGGGGATGTGCTCCAAAGAACGCGCGAAGATCACACTCTTGCGCGCGCTCACCCGAGCGAAGCGAAGGGTCTAACCAGGCTCCCGCGGAAGGCGCAGCTTTCGGCGGGACTTAGCCGCCGCGGATGCGGCCGATGTCGTTCGAGAGGCCGACGGCGAAGAGGAAGAGCACGAACGCGATTCCGACGAACGAGGCGCGCTCGTAGGCGCCGCGCCCGATCGCCCGACCCCGGATCCCCTCGAGCATGGAGAAGAAGATGTGCCCGCCGTCGAGCGGCAACAGCGGCAGAAGGTTGAGGAGCGCCAGGGAGAGGCTGATCAGGGCGAGCACCTGCAGGTAGTGGCGCAATCCGGCCTCGAGCGCCTGGCTCGACCCCTGGACGACGCCGACCGGCGTCGACACCGCCTCGCGGTCACGTCCCGAGACCACGTCGAAGAGTGCGACCCCGATCGCGCGAGTGACGTGCGCGGTCTCCTTTGCCGCGAGGGTCACGGAGCGGACCGGTCCGTAGCTCTGATAGCGAGCCGCGAGGGCGAATCCGAGCCGGTAGGAGCCGTCGTCGCTCGGTTGCGGCCGCGTGGGGCCGAGCACCTTGGGTGCCGTACCGCGGATCACGATCAGCATGACGGGCTTTCCGTGGCCGCCGCGGATCAGCCGCGGGATCTGGCCGGCCGTGACGGGCTGGCCGTTGATCCCGATGATCTCGTCACCGGCGCGCAGACCCATGTGCTGGGCCGGAGAGCCCGGAACGACTTGGTCGACGACGCGCTCGGCCCCTGTCGGCACGCCGACGAGGAAGAGGACGACGAGCAGCACCACGGCGGCGGCGACGTTCGCGGCGGGGCCCGCGGCGATCACGGCGACCTTCCGCCAAGTCTGCTGGCGCCAGTAGGCATCCGCGCCGAGCGCATCCCGGAGCTCGCGGAGACCCCGCTCGGCCGATGCGGCTGCCGCGGGCGAGAGCGACGCGCTCTCGACCGCTCCCTCGAGCTCGTCGACGTCATTTCGCGCAGCGTCGAATTCGGTAGCGGCGAGCGTCCGCTTGAGACGCTCGACCGGCCCAGCCAGGCTGGCCGCCTCCCCGAGAGCCCGCCCGAAGTGGCCGTCGACGTCCGACGGCGCGGGCCGGTGCATACCTGGGATCTTGACGTAGCCCCCGAGCGGTATGGCGCCGACGCCGTACTCGATCCCGCCCCGCTTCACCTTGGCCACCGCCGGCGGAAAGCCGAGGTAGAAGCGTCTCGGCCGCATCCCCACTGCGCGGGCGACGAAGAAGTGCCCGGCCTCGTGGACGAGGACGAGCAGCGCGAGCCCGACGATCGCGATGGCGAAGTTCATCAGGTCAGCCTGGACGCGTAGCTTTTCATGCCGCGACCTGCATTACGGCGTCCGCCGTCCGTCGGCTTGCGGCATCCGCCTCGATCAGGTCGTCGAGATCGCGCGCCGGCGCACCGTCTGTGGTCTCCAGCACGCGTGCCACGACG
>JBKOYJ010000111.1:0-9065 GCA_046725345.1 Actinomycetota bacterium
GCAACCTCCGCGAACGCGTGAACGAAGAACCGCGGGCCGTCGTCCTCGCCTGCTTCGAGCGAGAACGGAATCCGCGCCATCGGATCCGGCTCGACGATATCGACAGGAGTGTCGTCGTCGGTGACGCGTCGCAGGCGGCCCTGGAAGAGGGAGATGACGGCGCGGACGTACCCAGTCGAGCGCTCCTTGGCGGTCGGCACGACGACGCCGTGCACGACGAGCGTCTTGCCCTGCCCGGTGTCGATCCGCGGAATCACGACTGTCCCGACCGCGAACGCGGCGATGATGGCGAGGACGATCCCCAGCTTGACCAGCGACCACACGGTCGCCAACAGTAGACGCCGACCGGCAGTCCGCAGCGGGAGCCGTAACATCGCCGCCGTGGTGTGGACGCAACGGGTGCGCACGGTCGAGATCGAGCCTTCGCTGTACGCGGCGGACTTCGCCCGCCTCGGGGAGCAGGTCGCCGGTCTCCTCGACGCCGGCGTGCGCGTGTTCCACTGGGACGTGGGCGACGGACACTTCATCGAGCCCGTGACCATGGGCCCGATCGTGCTGCGCGCGATCGCGCCGCTCGTCCACGACCGGGGCGGGCTGGTCGACTGCCACCTGATGGTGGACAACCCGGAGCGGCACGTCCCGCAGTTTGCGGAGGCGGGCGCCGACGGCGTCACCATGCACGTCGAGGTCGACTGGAGCCGGGCTCTGCGGCTCGCGCGCGAGCACGGTCTCGGCGCGGGGCTCGCCTTCAACCCCGAGACGCCGGTCGAGGACGCCGCCGCGGTCGCCGACGAATTCGATCTCGTTCTCTGCATGAGCGTTCACCCCGGCTACTCGGGGCAGCGGTTCATCCCAGAATCGGTCGAGCGGGTGCGCCGGCTTCGCGAGCTGATGTCCGACGACACGCCGATCCAGGTGGACGGCGGCGTCGGACGGGAGAACGCGCCGGTGCTCAGGGACGCGGGGGCGCGCCTGTTCGTCGCCGCGAGCGCGGTGTTCGGCGGCGGCGATCCCGCGCGCGCGTACCGCGAGCTCGTCGACGTCGTTGCCTGACTTCCTCGGCCGCGCTCTCGAGCTCGCCGAGCGTGGGCGCGGGACGACGCATCCGAATCCGGTCGTCGGGGCCGTCCTCGTTCGAGACGACGAGATCGTCGGCGAGGGCTGGCACGAGCGCAAGGGCGGGCCGCACGCAGAGGTGGTCGCGCTCGCGCGGGCGGGCGAGCGCGCCCGAGGCGCGACCCTGTACGTGACCTTCGAGCCGTGCGACCACCACGGTGCCACGCCGCCCTGCACCGAGGCGATCCTCGACGCCGGCGTGCGCGGGGTCGTCATCGCGTCGCTCGACCCCACGCCGGGGCGGGCTGGCGTGGACAGGCTGCGCGAGGGCGGGGCGGAGGTCGAGCTCGTGGACTCGTTCGAGGCGCGTCGGCAGAACGAGGCGTGGAGGACCTGGGTCTCGCTGCGGCGCCCGTTCGTCATCTACAAGGTCGCCGTCGCGCTCGACGGACGTACGACGCTGCCCGGCTCGCGCTGGATCTCCGGCGAGGCCAGCAGGCGCCTCGTGCACGAGCTGCGCGCGCGCGTCGACGCCGTGGCCGTCGGGATGGGGACGTTCCGGGCCGACCGACCACGGCTGACCGCCCGCGGAGTGGGGGCGACGCGGCAGCCGCGACGGCTCGTGTTCGGATCCGGGCCGATACCCGACGAGGCGGAGCTCGAGCTCGTCTCCGGACCGCTCGAGGAGGAGCTCCGCCGCCTGGCCGGGGAGGGCGTGCAGTCGCTGCTCCTCGAGGGCGGCGCCACCCTCGCGGGGGCGTTTCTGCGCGCCGACCTCGTCGACAGGCTCCTCGTCTTCGTCGCACCTCGGCTGGCTGGCGCCGGGCCCACGTTCGTGGACGAGCTGCCCGAGCCGGTCGAGCTCCACCGCCTGACGGCCGAGCCCGTCGGCGACGACGTCCTGCTCTCCGCGTACGTGCACCTGCCCTAGCCTGTAAGCCGTGTTCACCGGAATCGTGCGCGAGCGGGGGCGCGTCGCCTCCTTCGATGACGGCCGCCTCGTCGTCGAGACGTCCGTGGAGGCGGCGGTCGGCGACTCCGTAGCGCTCGACGGCGTCTGCCTCACGGTCGTCGACGCGGACGACGGGCGGCTCGTGTTCGACGTCGTCCCCGAAACGACCGCGCGGGCCAAGCCGCCGGGCGACGAGGTGAACGTCGAGCCGGCGCTGCGGGCCGGCGAGCCGCTCGGCGGCCACTACGTCCAGGGCCACGTCGACGGCGTGGGGCGCGCGCGCTCGGTCGACGTCGAGGGCGAGGATAGGCGCGTCTGGATCGAGGCGCCTTCCGAGGTGCTCCGCTACTGCGTCGAGAAGGGATCGGTGACGGTCGACGGCGTCTCGCTCACCATTACGGCGCTTGCGGCCGACGCGTTCGCCGTCGCGCTCGTCCCGCACACGCTCGAAGTCACCACGCTCGGCCGGCTCACGCCCGGAGACAACGTCAACCTCGAGGCCGATGTCCTCGCGAAGTACGTGGACAGGCTCGTCGCAGAACGCGGGTTACGATGATCTCGTGACCCAGACGGCGTCCACACGGACAACCGCGGTCGCGACGATCGAGGAGGCGCTCGAGGACATCCGCGAGGGCAAGTTCGTCGTGGTCGTCGACGACGAGGACCGCGAGAACGAGGGCGATCTCACGATCGCAGCGCAGTTCGCGACGCCAGAGGCGATCAACTTCATGACGAAGCACGCCCGCGGCCTGATCTGCCTCTGCCTGACCGAGGAGCGCTGCGACGAGCTCGGTCTCGATCCGATGACGAACCGGAACGAGAGCGCGTTCGAGACCGCGTTCACGGTCTCGATCGAGGCACGCGAGGGCGTTACGACCGGGATTTCGGCTCACGATCGTGCGCACACGATCCAGGTGGCGATCGACCCCAGCAAGGGCCGGCGGGATCTCGTCCAGCCCGGGCACGTGTTCCCGCTGCGCGCCCGCCGCGGCGGCGTCCTGCAGCGCACCGGTCAGACCGAGGCGGCCGTCGATCTCGCGCGGCTGGCCGGCCTGATCCCGGCCGGCGTCGTCTGCGAGATCATGAACGACGACGGGACGATGGCCCGCGTGCCGGACCTCGTTCGGTACTGCGAGCGCCACGGGATCCGCCTGGTCACGGTCGCCGACCTGATCGAGTACCGGCGGCGCACGGAGAAGCTCGTCGACCGCCTGACCTCGGTCCGGCTGCCGACCGAGTACGGCGAGTTCAGGGCCGTTGCCTTCCGCGAGCGCCTGACCGGCAAGCACCACGTCGCGCTCGTGAAGGGACACGTCGAGGGCGCCGAGGAGGTGCTCGTTCGAGTCCACTCCGAGTGCCTCACCGGCGACGTCTTCCACTCGTTCCGCTGCGACTGCGGCGAGCAGCTCGAGCTGGCGCTGCGGCGGATCGGCGCAGAGGAGCGAGGCGTCCTCCTCTACATGGCCCAGGAAGGGCGCGGGATCGGTCTGCTGAACAAGCTCAAGGCCTACGAGCTGCAGGAGAACGGCCGCGACACGGTCGAGGCGAACCTGGAGCTCGGGTTCCCGGCCGACGCACGCGACTACGGCATTGGCAACCAGATCCTCGCCGATCTCGGACTGACCACGATCCGGATTCTGACGAACAACCCGAAGAAGCTGACCGGAATCGAGGGCTTCGGGCTCACCGTCGTCGAGCAGGTGCCGATCGAGGTGCCGCCCAACCTCGAGAACGCGCGCTACCTGGCCGCGAAGCGCGACAAGCTCGGCCACCGACTGCACCATCAGGACCTGAAATTCGAGGAGAGCGAGTGACACGCTACGGGTCTGGTTTGGACGCACTTGCGCTGCCTTCGGCCCGACGGAAACTCCGCGGCAGCTGCAGGTTGCGGCGGCCATGAGCAGCGCCGCGGAGGAGCCTCGCGTCCCCTTCGGCGCCGAGCAGCCGCTCGAGCCCGGGAGCGACGCGGAGCTCGACGGCGTCGGCCCAGCCGAGCACGCGCCGGGCGACTTTTTCGTGCCGGACGGCGTGGCCGTCCTCGAGGGCCGCCCGCGTGGCCGCCGTCCGGTCGCGGTCGTCGTCAGCCGCTTCAACGGCGACGTCACGCGCCCGATGCTCGATCGCGCGCTCGAGACGCTCGAGACGCTCGGGGTCGCGCGCCCGTCCGTGACGGTCATGCCCGTCCCCGGAGCCTTCGAGCTGCCGCTCGCCGCGATGGCGCTCGCGAAGACGCGCCAGTACGCGTGCGTGGTGGCGCTCGGCTGCGTGATTCGCGGCGAGACGCCGCACTTCGACTACATCGCGAGCGAGGCGGCAAGCGGCCTCCAGCTCGCTGCGCTCGAGACCGGCGTGCCCGTGACGTTCGGCGTGCTCACCGTCGAGACGCGCGAGCAGGCGGCAAATCGGATCGACAAGGCGGCCGAGGCCGTCCGCGGGGCGCTCGAGATGGCGGACGCGTTCGTCCAGCTGCGGGAAGCCGCGACGTCTTAGCCCACGAAGAGCCTCCGGCTCTTCGCGGGTTTTGGGTTGTTGACGCGGATAGGGGTCGCGCGAGCGAGAGCGCGGTCTCGCTCGCGCGATCTGGAACACGCGGGAATCGGACCGCCGCAGGCGACCGCTCCGTGCGGCGCGCGTTGGGTGGCATCTGAGGGCGAGCCGCTACACTCCTCGGCCGCAATGGCGAAGGTTTGCGCAGTCTGCGGGAAGAAGCCCGGCTTCGGCCACAACCGGAGTCACTCGATGGTGGCCACGAAGCGCCGCTTCGATCCCAATCTCCAGCGCGTTCGCGTTCTCCTGAACGGAACGCCGACGCGCGCCTACGTCTGCACGCGCTGCCTCAAGGGCGGCAAGGTCGAGAAGGCGGTCTAGTCGAGCCGCAAAGAGCTCCGCTCTTAGCGGCGTTGCGGGATGGCGCGGCAAGGAAGTCACGCGCACGAGAGCGCGGTCTCGTGCGCGTGATCTTGGTCGCGCGTCAAGTTGACGGGTCGAGGCGATGCGCCGCGTACGAGCGCGCCTTCGACTCCGCCCAGCGCACACGCGAACGCTAACGCGATGCTTCATGGCGATCCGCCCGCCGACGACGAGCCGTTTCCGACCTGTCGGCGGCGTAGAGTCGTCCGCCGTGGGGGCGTCGGCGCCGATTCGGATCCTCCTGGTCGAGGACAACGACGTCTTTCGCCAGGCGCTCGTGCTCCTGCTCGGCCTCGAGCCGGACACCGAGGTCGTCGGCTCCGTCGCAGACGGCAACGAGGCGGTCGCGGCGTGCCGGACGCACGTCCCCGACGTCGTCCTGCTGGACTACCGGCTGCCGTCCGGCGACGCGGTGCAGACGACGGCTGCGCTGCGTGAGGCGTGCCCCGAGGCGGCGGTCGTCTGCCTCACCGCTGCGGTCAGCCCCGCCGAGGAGCGCGCGATCCTCGACGCGGGCGCGGTCGCGCTGGTGTCGAAGGACCGGGAGCTGGACGAGATCGTCGCCGCCGTCCGCCGCGCGGCTGGACGCGCCTAGTGCCCTGTCCGGGGAGCAGGGCGCGCCCTGGGCGGCTGCAAAGCGGCGCCATCTGGCGTCCTCCGACCTACCCCACGAAGTGCTGCGCACTTCGTGGGGGCCCCGGATGGTCGCGCCGATATGTCCGCATATCGGCGCTCCCTGCGTCCTTGGCTGGCGTGCTTTTCGCGCGCCAGGACCATCACCCCACTCCCCGGACAGGGCACTAGCGACTCTCGTCGCGCTCGAGCAGCTCGCGGATCGCGCGCTTCGGCTCGTCCACGATCGGCTCGCCGTGAGCCAGACACAGGACCGAGAACGCCAGCTCGAGCAGCGTGCGCGTGCTGCGCCTCGCCTGCTCGGGGTCGTGGAGGTAGCGGTCGGACACGAATCGGAGGTCGCGCCCCGGCGCTCGTAGCAGCAGGTCGGCGACGAACGCGACGCCGCCGTCTCGCGCGAGCAGGAACGTGTGCTGCGTCGTACCCGCGCCCGGCGTGAAGACGGCCTGGAGCCCGCCGGGGAGGACGTCGCCGTCGCCGTAGCGCGCGTCGGGCTCCTCCTCGAGCGTCTGCGACAGCGCCGGAGCGTGGATCGGCGCGCCGAGCTCGCGGCGATAGCGCCAGATCGCGCGCTGGTGGCTCCCGCAGGACAGGCAGATCGCCGCGATGGGCCCGAGCGCGTCGAGCGCCTCCGGAGCGAGCGGTACGGGGTCGATCAGCACCGCGCCGTCGTCCGCGGGGACCGCGTGCGACACGCTGATGAAATCGATTCGCGGGTCGTCGATGCTCCAGCGCCAGACGCCCGGCATGACCTCGGCGGCGGCGTCCGCGGAGGGGAGTTCCTCGGGCACGGCGGCAGAGCGTACCCCGGTTGATGTTCCATCGTGTCGGCCGGTCATCGCAGACGGACGAGCCGGCGAAGCCGGCACGTCCTGAGGGTCGGCGTCGCAAGCGAGCGCCTTAGCTATCCGTCCGGAAACCGCCCCTATACTCGTTCGCGCGCTGGCCGCCGTCGCTACATCGACCCACCTCCCCGTGGGGTTCGCGGGTCTGGAACGCCCCGCGACGTGGCCCGCTCCCCGCCTGCGTCCGCGGACGGATCTGCTCGAGCGCCCGCTCGACGTCCTGTCCGGCGTCGGCCCGACGGTGAAGAGGCGGCTGGCGAAGCTCGGGCTCGGCACGATCGCCGACCTCCTCGCCCACCGTCCGCGCCGCTACGAGGAGCCCGCCCCGGTGCGGCCCATCGCGGACGTCTTCGGCGAGCAGGAGGTCACGCTCGAGGGGCGCGTCGTGCGGGCGTCGAGCCGGCGGGCGCGTGGCCGGTTGACGGTCCAGACGGTGCGCGTCGCGGACGCGAGCGGCGAGCTCGACGCCGTCTGGTTCAACCAGCCCTGGCTCGTCGACCGCCTCGCGCCGGGGACAGCCGTGAGGCTGCGCGGCCAGCTCCGTCGAGGCAGCTTCAACGTGCGCGCATACGACGTCGACGAGGTGTCCGCCACGGCCGACTTTGCGCCTGTCTATCCGGCGAGCGAGGAGTTGGCCCCGGGCAAGCTCCGCCAGCTCGTCGAGGAGGCGCTCCCACTTGCGCGGACGCTGCCCGACCCGCTTCCCGCCGACCTGCGCCAGCGCGAGCGGCTTCCGCTGCGAGCCGACGCGGTCGCCGCCGTCCACCGCCCGCGCCACCTCCGCGAGGCCGAGACCGGCCGCCAGCGGCTCGCCTTCGACGAGCTGCTCGTGCTCCAGCTCGGCATTGCCCGCGTCGCGCGGGGGCGCGAGCAGGCCGTCGCCACGCCGCTCGGGCGCCCTGGGGAGCTCATTTGCCGCTACCGCGACGTCCTCCCGTTCACGCTCACGCCCGACCAGGAGCAGGCGATCCGCGAGCTCGACGCCGACCTCGCGCGACGCGTGCCGATGCAGCGGCTGCTGCAGGGCGACGTCGGCTCGGGGAAGACGGTCGTGGCCCTCTACGCGCTCCTACGAGGAGTCGAGGCGGGTCACCAGGGTGCGCTGATGGCGCCGACCGAGACGCTCGCCGAGCAGCACTTCCTGACGCTCGAAGGGCCGTGCGCGGAGCTCGGCGTGCGCTGTGTCCTGCTGACGAGCGCCCTTCCCGCGAAGGAGCACGCTGCCACCCGCGCTGCAATCGCCTCCGGCGAAGCACAGCTCGCCGTGGGGACCCACGCCCTCATCCAGGAGGAGGTCGCCTTCGCGGATCTGGCCGTGGCGGTCGTGGACGAGCAACACCGCTTCGGAGTCGAGCAACGTCAAGCGCTCACCGAAGGCCGCAGCCCGCACGTCCTCCACATGACGGCGACACCGATTCCGCGGACGCTCGCGCTCACCGTCTACGGCGACCTGCGCGTGAGCGAGCTCGCGCACCCGCCTGCGACCCGGCGCCCGGTGATCACGCGCTGGATCCCCGAGGAGCGCGCGGCCGAGGCCTACCGGCGGCTCCGGCGACTGCTCGCCGAGGGGCGCCAGGCCTACGTCGTGTGTCCACTCGTGGAGGAATCGGAGGGCAAGCGGGCGCGTGCCGCGGAGCAGGAGGCCGAGCGGCTGCGCGCGGCGGAGCTGCGCGACTTCCGCGTGGGCTGTCTGCACGGACGGCTCAAGCCCGTCGACCGGCGGGAGCTGATGGCGCGCTTCAATGCCCGGCAGCTCGACGTGCTCGTCGCGACGACCGTGATCGAGGTGGGCGTCGACGTGCCGAACGCGACCGTGATGATCGTCCAGGAGGCCGACCGCTTCGGCCTCGCGCAGCTCCACCAGCTGCGAGGTCGTGTCGGCCGGGGCGCCGACCAGTCGTACTGCCTGCTGGTCTCGCGGGCGAAGGAGGAGCTGACCGACTCGGCGCGGGCGCGCCTCGAGGCGCTCACTCAGACCAACGACGGCTTCGAGCTCGCCGAGCTCGACCTCGAGCTGCGAGGGGAGGGGCAGCTTCTCGGCACGCGCCAGTCCGGCCTCTCCGACCTCCGCTTCACGCGCCTGCGTGCCGACCGCCCGCTTCTCGTACGGGCGCGTGCCGCGGCCGGGGAGTTTGTCGACGTCGCCGGCCCGCTGCAGGACGAGGTCGACCGCGCCTTCGGCGAGGTCGACTCCACTCGACTGGCGTGAACGACGAGCGCCTGATGCGCGAGGCGCTCCGACTCGCGAAGGAGAGTCTGGTGGCGGGCGAGCAGCCGATCGGCGCCGTCGTGGCGCTCGACGGCGAGGTGATCGCGTCGGCGCGGTGGCGCTACCAGCAGGGCGCGCTCCTCGACCATGCCGAGGTCGTCGCGCTCCGCGGCGCCGAGGGCGAGCTCGCCTACGCGGCCGCCGCCGCGAGGCGACGCTCTACACAACGCTCGAGCCGTGTCTGATGTGCATGGGTACGGCGATGAGCTTCCTTGTGGGCAAGGTCTTCTACGCGCTCGAGGCTGCGCCGGACGGCGCCGCGGAGATCGCCGAGACGTGGCAGCCCGACCTCGGCCATCCACCGCCCGGCTACCGCGTGTACGCCGTCCCCGAGGTGGTCGGGGGCGTCTGTCGCGACGAGGCGCTCGCGCTCACCGTCGCGTTCGCCGAGCGAAACCCG
>JBKOYJ010000068.1:0-10097 GCA_046725345.1 Actinomycetota bacterium
CGGCGTCCCCGGCGCGCGACCTGACGGCCGCCGAGCTTCTCGGCTTCCTCGTCGGTGACGTCGAGCTCGCGGACGCCTTTGCGCGCGTCACGGAAGGTGATGCGCACCGTCGCACCCTTCCCTTCTGCGATCTCCCTGCCCGACATGTCGGAAACGAGAACGGTCTTTCTCGCCACGGGATTTCCTCCTTCCTCGCAGAACGGCGAGGAGATTACTGCAATCCCGGGGAGAAATCTACGCTGCTTGTCTTGCCTGCCGTATTCGCCACGAGCGAAGCAAGGTCAAGAGCGCTTGCTCCTCCGCGTTCAGGCCGACATCGTGCGCGCCGACGATGCGAAGGTGGCGCGGCCGGAAGTCCTCGATCGTGCGACCATCCAGGTACTGCTCGACGACCGCGGGGCTGACGTACGACGCCCGCGCGACGGCCGGCGTATTCCCGAGTCGTTCGCCAACGCCTCGCATGACCGCCGCGACGATTCGCTTCGCTTCGGCGTCGCTGCTCGGAATGTCCCGTTCGGCGAACGCGATTGCCGCCGTCAGCGTGCCGCCCCAGGTTCGGAAATCCTTGGCCGTGAAGTCGTCGCCGAGATGCTCGCGGACGTACTCGTTAAGGGTGCGGCCGGTGAGGTTGGCGAAGCCGTCTTCGACGCGATATCGGAACAGCCGCGAGCTGCCGGGAAGCTGGACGAGCGCGCGAACGGCGTCGGCGAGCTCGGTGTCGACGAGGGCGCGACGGACCTGTCCGCGCCCTTTGCCGGCGAACCTGAAGCGGATCTGATTGCCCCGGATCTCGACGTGCCGCTTGCGGAGAGTCGTGACGCCATACGTGCGCGACTCGCGGGCGTAGCGGTCCGACCCCGGCCGCAACCACGTGAGGTCGATGATGCGAAGAGCGACCGCGCACGTCCATTCAGGTTCCAGCGGCTCCAACTCCATGTGCTCGCTCATCACAGCTCTCAGATCGGGAAGGCGGTCCGCGAAGCGGATCAGCCTGTCGTATTTCGCCTGCTCCTGCTGCGCCCGATATTCAGGGTGATAGAGGTACTGTCGCCGGCCGGCGCTGTCGATGCCCGTCGCCTGGAGCTTCGCGTTCGACCGCGGAGAGATCCAGACGTCGCGCCACGCCGGAGGTATTCGAAGCTCCTCGATTCGCGCGAGCTTCGCCGGATCCGTGATCCGGTTTCCCCGGGCGTCGTAGTAGCGGAAACGACCGCGAGACCCCCGGCGCGTCCAGCCTCCTCTACGCGCCATCGCGCGTGTATCTCCGATTCGGATCGACGGTAATCGCCCTAGAATCGGCGCGTGGACGTGCGCACGATCGTCGTCCTCGAAGGCGACGAGACCGGTCAGGAGCTGCTCGAAGAGGCCCTGCGGGTGCTCCATCCGGACGTCGTCGGTCTCCAGCTGGAGCTGCCGCGCTTCGATCTCTCGCTCGACAACCGCCGCGCGACCCAGAACGCCGTGGTCATCGAGGCGGCAGCCGCCGTCCGCGAGGCCGGGCTCGGCCTCAAGGCCGCCACCATCACTCCGGAGACGCGCGGCGACGTCGGTTCTCCCAACCGGGTCCTGCGGGAGGAGATCGGCGGACGCGTGATCGTGCGCACCGGCCGCCGGCTCCCTGGAGTCGTCCCGCTCGGCGGCGTCAACGGGCCGGTCTCGATCGTGCGCATGGCCGTCGGGGACGCCTACGGAGCGACCGAGTGGCGCGAGGGAGAAGCCGAAGAGGAGGTCGCGTTCCGGACCGAGCGGATCGAGCGGCGGATCTGCCGCGCGGTCGCCGAGTTCGCCTTCCGGCTCGCGGAGCGGAACGGCGGACGCGTCTTCGGCGGCCCTAAGTACACGGTGAGCCCAACGTACGAGGGGATGCTCAAGGAGGAGCTCGACGCCGCCGCGGAGCGCCACCCCGAAGTTGCCTACGAGCCGCAGCTGATCGACGCCACGTTCGCGCTCCTGATCGCCAAGGCCGGCGAGCCCCTCGTCGTCCCGGCGCTGAACCGCGACGGCGACATCCTCTCCGACCTCGTCCTCCCGCTCTTCGGCTCGATCGCCGGCTCGGAGTCGCTGCTCGTCGCCTTCGACGACGAGTTCGTGACCCGGGCCGTCATGGCGGAGGCGGCCCATGGAACGGCCCCCGGCCTCCAGGGAAAGGACGTCGCGAACCCGATGGCGATGATCCTCGCCGCCGCTTCGCTGCTCTCCCAGGGCGACGGCGAGCGCGAGCAGGATGCGGCCCGCGCGATCCGCGAGTCCTGCCTCGAGGCGGTCGCGGACGGCGTCCGCACGGCCGACCTCGGCGGCGGCACGGGGACGACGGAGTTCACCGACGACGTGATCCGGCGCGTGCGCTCGAAGCTCGAGGTGTGGGCGACGCTGTAGTTGCCTCTCGGCGGGTAGCGCGTCACGCTTCAGTCGATGCCAGAGCTCCCCACCGGCGCCGTCACCTTCCTGTTCACGGACATCGAGGGGTCGACGCGACTGCTCAAGCAGCTCCGCGAGCGTTACGCCGAAGTCCTCGCCGAGCACGAGAGGATCCTCCGCGACGCCTTCGCCGCGCACGGCGGCTACGAGGTCGACACGCAGGGCGACTCGTTCTTCATCGCGTTCTCGAGCGCGCGCGAGGGCGTGCTCGCCGCAGTGGAGGGGCAAGTCGCGCTCCTGTCGCACGCGTGGCCGGACGGCGTCGAGGTCAAGGTCCGAATGGGCCTCCACACCGGACAGGCGGTCACGACGACTGGCCGGTACACCGGCCTCGCCGTCCATCGCGCGGCGCGCATCGGAGCCGCCGGGCACGGCGGTCAGGTACTCGTCTCGCAGGCGACGCAGACGCCGCTCGAGGACGAGGACGCGCGCCGGGCAGGAGGCAGAGGAGCGCCCCGGCAAGCGAGATCATGATCTTGAGCCGCGTGGCCGATTGATAGCGCGGATCGGAGATCTGAACAAGGGTCGCGCTCGAGAGCCCGAATAGGATTCGCCAGGTGAAGGTCGGCGTCCCCAAGGAGACGGCGCCCGGGGAGCGCCGGGTCGCGCTCGTGCCGGAGAGCGTCGAACGGCTCGCACGCCAGGGGATCGAGACGATCGTCGAGGCGGGCGCGGGCGTCGGCGCCTCGCATCCCGACGAGGCATACGTCGAGGCGGGGGCGAGCGTCGGCGCCGGCTTCGCCGAGGTGGCCACGGGCGTCGAGGTGCTCGTGAAGGTTCAGAAGCCGAGCGCCGAGGAGGTCGAGACACTGCGCGACGGCCTCGTGGTGGTCGCGTTCCTCCAGCCGTTCACCGATCGTGAGGGGATCGACCGCCTGGCCTCGCGGGGTGTCGTCGGGTTCGCGATGGAGTCGATCCCGCGGATCACGCGGGCGCAGGCGATGGACGCGCTGTCGTCGCAGGCGACGGTCGCCGGCTACAAGGCAACGCTCCTCGCGGCCGAGCGGCTGCCGAAGTTCTTCCCGCTGCTGATGACCGCAGCCGGGACGATCGCGCCGGCGAAAGTGCTGGTGCTGGGGGCGGGCGTCGCCGGGCTGCAGGCGATCGCGACCGCGCGCCGGCTGGGTGCGCTCGTGTCGGCGTTCGACGTGCGTCCTGTCGTCAAGGAGCAGGTCGAGAGCCTCGGCGCGAGCTTCCTCGAGCTCGGGGTCCGCGGCGAGGAGACGGAAGCCGGCTACGCGCGCGAGCTCTCCGAGGAGGAACAGCGCCGGCAGCAGGAGGAGCTCGAGCGGCGGATTCCGGAGTTCGACGTCGTGATCACCACAGCGGCGGTGCCCGGGCGCCCGGCGCCTAAGCTGATCCCAGGCGCCGCCGTCGAGGCGATGCGGCCGGGCTCGGTGATCGTCGACGTCGCGGCCGAGGCGGGCGGCAACTGCGAGCTGACCGTTCCGGGCGAGATCGTGGCCCACGCGGGCGTCTGCATCGTCGGCCTCACGAGCCTCGCGACGACGATGCCGGTCCACGCCAGCCAGCTGTACTCGCGCAACGTCTCGACATTGCTCGCGCACCTGGCGCCCGACGGCGAGCTGCAGCTCGACTTCGACGACGAGATCACCGCGGGAGCGTGCGTGACGCGGCCCGCCGTTACTGCGTGACCGCTCAGCTCGTCACCGAGCTCACGATTCTCGCGCTCGCGATCTTCCTCGGCTTCGAGGTGATCTCGAAGGTGCCGACGATGCTGCACACGCCGCTGATGTCGGGCACGAATGCGATCCACGGCATCGTGATCGTCGGCGCGATCATCGTCGCCGGGCGGCCGGGGGCGAGCACGCTCATGCAGCTCGTCGGCTTCTTCGCGGTGCTCTTGGCAATGGCGAACGCCGTCGGGGGCTTCGTCGTCACCGACCGGATGCTCGAGATGTTCAAGAAACGTCCCGGTGAGCGAGACCACTAGCAATCTTCTCTACCTCGCGACGATCGTCGCGTTCGTCCTCGCGCTCCGCTTCCTCTCCTCCCCGCGGCACGCGCGCCGCGGAAACCAGATCGGCGCGGTGGGGATGGCGATCGCGATCGTGGTCACCCTCGTGCGCGACGGGGTCGACGTCACGTGGTGGATGGTCGTCGCGCTCGTGCTCGGGTCCGCCGTCGGGGTCGTGGGCGCGCGGCGCGTGAAGATGACCCAGATGCCACAGATGGTCGCCCTCTTCAACGGGGTCGGGGGCGGCGCTGCGGCGCTGATCGCGCTCGCCGAGTTCGACCGTCTCGCGCCGGAGCCGGGCCGCGTGAGCGGGAGTCAGACCGCAGGGATTCTGGTCTCGGCGCTGATCGGGAGCGTCTCGTTCGCCGGCAGCCTCGTCGCGTTCGGGAAGCTGCAGGAGCTCGTCAGCGGCCAGCCGGTTGTCTATCCGGGGCAAAAGGCGGGCAACGCGCTCGTACTCGCCGCGGCGCTCGCCCTCGCCGTCGCCGCCGTCAGCGCCGAGGAGATCTGGCTGCTCGTCGCGTTGATCGCGGTCGCGCTCCTGTTCGGCGTCCTGCTCGTGCTGCCGATCGGGGGCGCCGACATGCCCGTCGTGATCTCGTTCCTGAACGCCGGTACAGGCATTGCCGCGTCGGCGGCCGGATTCGCGCTCCACGTGCCGGTGCTGATCGTGAGCGGCATGCTCGTCGGGGCGTCGGGAACGTTTCTGACGCTGATGATGAGCCGGGCGATGAACCGCTCTCTCGGCAACGTCCTCTTCGGCGCGTTCGGGCTCGTGCCGGCAGGGACCGCTGGGGCCGCCTCCGGCGACGGCCGCTCGGCCCGCGCGACGACGGCCGACGACGTCGCCGTCATGCTCGCCTACGCGCGCCGCGTCGTCTTCGTTCCCGGCTACGGGCTCGCCGTCGCGCAGGCGCAGCACGACCTGGCGCGGCTCGCCGAGCTGCTCGAGGCACGCGGCGTCGATGTCAAGTACGGCATCCACCCCGTCGCGGGCCGGATGCCCGGGCACATGAACGTGCTGCTCGCTGAGGCCAACGTGCCGTACGACGAGCTGTACGAGATGGAGCGGATCAACCCCGAGCTGCCGCAAACGGACGTCGCTGTCGTGGTCGGCGCGAACGACGTCGTCAACCCCTCCGCGCGGAGCCAGCCCGGCAGCCCGATCTACGGGATGCCGATCATCGACGTCGACAAGACCTCCAGCGTCGTCGTGATCAAGCGCAGCCTCAGCCCCGGATTCGCCGGCATCGACAACCCGCTCTTCTACGAGCCGAACACGGTGATGCTCTTCGCCGACGCCAAGAAGGCGCTCGAAGATCTGATGGCGTCGGTCAAAGCTGTCTGATCGCCGACGGTGCGCGTCCCGTTCCTCAGCGGCGCTCAGGTCGAGCGGGCCGTCTCGGCCGGCGAGGCCGTCGACGTCGTGCGCTACGCGTTCGCCGCGTACGCTCGCGGCGAGTGGTCGATGCCCCCGAAGGTCTACGTCCCGGCTTATCCCGCCGGGGACTTTCGGGCAATGCCGGCGCTCGGTAGCGGCCACGCGCTGCTGAAATGGGTGACGTCGTTCCCGGGAAATCCCGCCCGCGGGCTGCCCACGGTGACGGGGCTCGTCCTGCTCTCGGACGCGTCGAACGGCATGCCCGTCCTCGTGCTGGACGCCGGCTCGGTCACGGCGCTGCGAACCGGCGCCGCGGCAGTGCTCGCCGCGGAGACGCTCGGTCGCGCGGACGCGCGCTCGGCCGCCGTCATCGGCGCGGGGGTCAACGGCCGGGCGGTGGCGCTGACGTTCCTGGCACGCGGCCGGCCCGTCGCGCTCTGGGACGTGGACGCCCGGCGCGCGCGAGCGACGACGGACGAGCTCGGCTGCACCGTCGTCGCGAGCCGTGAAGACGCGCTTGCCGCCGATATCGTCGCGACCGTCACGCCTGGCAGGGAGGTCGTCGTCGGGCCGGCAGCGCTGAGGGCTGGCCAGCACGTGAGCCTGATGGGCGCGGACGGTCCGGGCAAGGCCGAGATCGCGGTCGACGAGCTCGCCCGCGTGCGCGTCTTCTGCGACGACTGGGAGCAGGCGAGCCACAACGGCGACCTCGTCCACGCCGTCGACGCGGGCAAGCTCGCACGCGAGGACGTCACTGAGCTGGGCGGCGTTCTCACGGGCGAGGCTCCCGGCCGCCGGAGCGACGACGAGATCACCGCGTTCGACTCGACCGGTCTCGCGATCCAGGACCTCGCGATCGCGCTGGCGGCGCTCGACCGGCTCGACGAGCTAGACCGCGTCTCGTACGTCGAGCTGTAACCCGAGCGCGCGTCCGGGACCGAACAGCTCGAGCAGCGGATCGGGGCGTCCGAGGATCGCCGCCGCGACCAGCTCGCCACACGCGAGCCCGAGCACATTGCCGTGACCCGAGTAGCCGGCCGCGACCCAGACACCGTCACTGCCGGGAACCTCGCCCACGAGCGGCAACCGGTCGGCGGTGCAGCCGAAGATGCCCGCCCAGCGGTGCGTCACCCGCGGAGCCGTCCCCAAGAGCATCCGCGCGAGGCCTTCGAGCCGCCGCTGGATGAGGTCGGTCGTCGCCTCCTCGGCCGTCCACTCGCTCTCGAGGCTCGCGTCGCGCTGACCCCCGAGCACGAGGCGGCGGTCGAGCGACTGCTGCCAGTAGTCGTAGCCGTCGCGTGCGTAGTGAGGGCGGCCGAAGTGGAGTGCGTCGAGCGGCTCCGTGACGAGCACCTGGCCGCGCGTCGGCCGGATCGCGTCGTCGAGTGCGGGCACGAGGCCCTGCGTGTACCCGTCGGTGGCGATCACGACCTGGTCGGCTTCGATGCGATCGAGCGAGTCGACACGGCTGAGCTCACGGATCTCGACGCCCCGGCTGGCTGCAAGTGCTGCCAGCCGCCGCACCCACGTCGCGGGCTGGACGGCGCCGTCCCGCGCGTGGAGGACCGCGCCGGGAAAGCGCACTCCCCCGGGCGTCGCGACCTCGTCGACCCACTCCACGGCAAAGCCGTCGCGCTCGAGGGCCGCGCGTTCGTCGAGGAGACGCGCGCGCTCGTCCTCGTCCCATGCGAGCCTGAGGCTGCCGGTGCGGCGGAACGCGTCTCCGGCGAGCACCGCGACCCGCTCGAGCGCACGCTCGCTGACGCGCCAGAGAGCGCGAGCACGCTCCTTTCCGAGCTCGACGACGGCCTCGTCGTAGCGCATGGCGCCGCCGCGGAGCGCGAAGCCGCCGTTTCGACCGCTCGCACCGCAGGCAATCTCGCGCGCCTCGTGCAGACGTACGGCAAGCCCGCCCTCGGCCAGCGCCAGCGCGCAAGCGCAGCCGGTGACGCCACCTCCTACGACCTCCACGTCCGGCCGGCCGCGAAGGGCGGTCCCCGGGAGCGGCTCACAGCCCGCCTGGAGCCAGTACGACGCCACCCGCGGATCGTATGCCCCGCAAGCGCGGGTATGGCTTCACGAGGCCGAGGCGCGATAGACGCCGTCCGCCTGCGCCACGAGCCCGCCGAGCTCGAGCTCGGCGAGCGCCGCGGAGACGAGCCCGGCCGCGAGCCCCGTCGCTCGGGCGAGCTGGTCCGCCCCGGCGGCGCCCTCGCGGAGCGCGGCGAAAACGGCCTCCGCCTCGCGGGGCAACTCGGCGGGTGGACCGCGCGACGTCGGGGCGATGCCGAGGCTGTCGAGCACGTCGCGCGACGACGTCAGCGGCGTCGCGCCGAGGCGTAGCAGCGCGTTCGTCCCCGCCGAGAGTGAGCTCGTGATCTCGCCCGGAACGGCGAAGACCTCGCGTCCCTCCTCGAGCGCGAGGTCGGCCGTGATCAGGGCGCCGCTTGCCTCACGCGCCTCGACGACGATCGTCGCGAGCGCGAGACCCGCCACGATTCGGTTCCGCGCAGGAAAGCGCCAGGGCGCCGGCTCTACCCCCGGCGCATACTCGGAGACGACGAGCCCCGACTCGACGATACGCCGGGCGAGCGCACGGTTCGACGCCGGATAGTCGCGGTCGACCCCGCATCCCAGCACGGCGAGGGTCGCGCCGCCTTCGAGCGCGCCGCGGTGCGCCTCACCGTCGACGCCGCGCGCCAGCCCGCTCACGACGACGACGTCCGCGGCGGCGAGCTCGCGCCCGAGCGCGCGCGCAACCTGGGCCCCGTAGGGGGAGCACGCTCGCGCGCCGACGATCGCGACGGAGGGACGGGCGAGGAGCTCGAGCTCGCCCGCCCCGCGTACGAACAGTCCCGCCGGGGGATCGTGAATCGCGCGCAGGAGCGGCGGGAAGCCCGCGTCGGAGCGCGCAAGCCACCGTAGGCCTCGCGCGCCGAGCCGCTCGAGGTAGGCGATCTCGTCGAACGTGCGCGAGAAGGCCGCAAAGCGCGCGCTCGACGGGGCGCGCACCAGGTGCGTCGAAGTCTCCGACGCGAACGCAGCGAGGGCGAGCTCGCTCACGGCGGCGAGAGCTCGGCCGGATGACGGTATGCGAGTGCCTCGGCGACGTGCTCGGGGAGCACGTGCTCGGCGTCGGCGAGGGCGGCGATCGTCCGCGCGACACGGGCGACACGCGCGCGGCCGCGCGCCGACAGGGGCAGCCGGTCGACCGCACGCGCGAGGAGCTCGTCCGCCTCGGGCGTACGCGGAAGTGGGCGGGCGAGCCGTGCTCGAGCCGCGACGACGCGCGCCCGCACCGCCTCGGACGCCTCCCCCGCGGGTGCGGACAGCTCGCTCGACCGGGCGCGCGGCACCGTCACCACAAGATCGAGCCGGTCGAGAAGCGCGCGCGAGAGCTTGTCGCGGAATGCGGCGAGCCGCTGTGGCGAGCACGAGCACTCCGCCGCGCGATCGCCGCGGCCGCCGCAGGGACAGAGGTTCATCGTCGCCACGAGCTGAAACCGTGCGGGGAAGAGCGCCCGGCCACCCACACGCGCGACCGCGACGACGCCGTCCTCGAGCGGCTGGCGGAGGGCCTCGAGCACCGGACGCTGGAATTCGGGAAGCTCGTCGAGCAAGAGCACGCCTCGGTGGGCGAGCGTCGCCTCGCCTGGACGTGGCCCCGGTCCGCCGCCGATCAGCGCAGCGGCCGAGGCGCCGTGGTGCGGCGCTCGGAAGGGCGGCGCTGTCACCACCGGCCGCTCCGACGGGAGCAGCCCGGCGACCGAGTGGATGCGCGTCACCTCCAGGATCTCGCCCTCGGTGAGCGGTGGCAGCACACCGGCAAGGCGGCGGGCGAGCATCGTCTTTCCGGTTCCAGGCGGCCCGGCGAGCAGGAGGTTGTGGCGGCCGGCGGCGGCGAGCTCGAGCGCGCGCCGGGCGCGCTCGTTCCCCCGGACATCGGCGAGGTCCGGCAACGCGTCCGGGGGTGCTCGGCCGTTCCCGTTCGGCGTGTAGGTGGGCGGCGGCGCCTCGCCGCACAGGTACCCAACCGCCTCGGCGAGGTGGTGGACTGGAACAGGCTCGACCCCCGCGAGCGCGACTTCGGCCGCGGACTCGTACGCACACAACAGCCGCGGGACACCGGCGGAGCGCGCCCCCTCGGCGACGGCGAGCGCGCCCGCCACCGGTCGGACGCGGCCGTCGAGCGCGAGCTCGCCGACGGCGGCGTGGCCGGCGAGGCTCTCTGGCGGAAGCTGCCGTGTCGCCGCGAGGATCGCGAGCGCGATCGGAAGATCGAAGCCGGAGCCTTCCTTTCGGAGGCCCGCAGGTGCCAGA
>JBKOYJ010000133.1:0-7120 GCA_046725345.1 Actinomycetota bacterium
GGGCGAGCTCGCCCTATGTCATGGCCTCCACCTAACGGACGGCCGCCGTCTTGATTGAGCCCCCGAGCACCGCAAAGCACTACGGCCCGCCTTGCGCGGCCGGATGGATGACTGGAGCGCTTCCGCTACGCCGTCCGCCCGGGCGGCCGACCACGCGCGGCCCGTGACCTGCGATTTGACACGGCCCGCTCCTTCATGGATGACTTTCATCCGTCCGATAGCCCGGCGGCTTCGAGGGCCTCCGTTTGATCGGCGTAGAACTGGACCGATACCGCAAGCTGCCCGCGAATGGTCCAGACCCACGCGGTACCGCGACGAGCTACTTCCAATCCGCTGCCCCTGCCGCGCCCCTGGACACGCACGACCACCACGACCTTGTCGGCGGCCGCCGCGAAGCGCAAGGGCTCCCAGCGAATCTCCTCCCAAATTTCGCTGACCTCCCGATAGAAGCGTCGAATGCCCTCATGACCGCGGTACGTCTCGGGATTCATGACTCGGGCGGACATATCGAGTTCGAAGTCGCCATCACAGAGCGCGACCAACCCGTTGATGTCGCCTTCGTTCAGATGCTCGTGCGCGAGCCGAACGATCTCCACGTTCTCCTGCGACATCGCCTACGCCGACAGCCCGGCGGCTTCGAGGGCTTCCGAGGCATCCGGATAGGCGACCTGCCGCACGACCTTGCCACCTGCGACCGTGTAGACGTCGGCGGCGCGCATCGCGACCGCCGCACCGCTCGCCTTGCCGGTACCGCTGATGTCCAGGATCACGATGACCTCGTCGCCTGCGTCTATGAACTCGACCGGGTTCGCCTCAAACTCGTCCCACGATCCGATCCAGCGAGCGTAGAACCTGCGCATCCCCTCGTGGCCGTGGTAGACGCCGCCACCCGGCATCCGGCTCTGGTCAAGCTCGACCGCCTCGTCGTAACCGTCGAGGGCGGTGGCCCAGTCCTGGCGCATGAACGCATCGAGGATCCGGTGGGCGACCTCGACGTTCTCCCGCGACATCGCCTACTCCCGCAGCCCGGCGGCTTCGAGGGCTTCCTCCCTGCTTGTGAACCCCTGGCCGTGCACGATCTTGCCCTCTTGCAGCGTCCATACCTGCCAGACATCCCAGCTGACCTCCGCGCCGCTCCGCTTTCCGCGGCCCCGCGTGGCGACCGAGGCCACAACCTGGTCGCCCGCCTCGATCAGCTCGCGGACATCGGTGCGAGCCTCGTCGAATTGATCCACGAGCCAGCCCACGAACCGCTTGTATCCCTCGGGGCCCCGGTAAACGCCCTCGAACCCGGGGATCGCGCCGCTGGTTATGTACTCACATTCCGGCGCTACGTCCGCGACCACGGCATCAAGGTCGCCCCGATTGACCGACTCATACGCCCGGCGCACGATCTCGACGTTCTCCTGAGACATCGCCCGCCCAGTATCTCGCGGCGGGGGGAGGGTTCGCCGAGCGTGGGTGGGCGGAACGATCCGTACTTGACCGATCCTCGATTACGTAGCTTGACCGGATATCCGCGCGTGTGCCGGCGCGTAGGCTGACCTCGACACGAAAGGGAAAGGATTGCGCGATGAGCGCCGTCAAAGAGCACTTCGCTCAGCATCCTTCTCATCTGCTGGGCTGCGGCAGTGCCGGCCTGCTCGTGGTCGCCGCCTTCGTCTTCAGCATCCCGATCCTGGCCATCTTCGGCGCGCTTTTCTGCGGGACGATGATGATTGGGATGGTCTGGATGATGTTCTCGATGGCTAAGGGCCACCACTAGCCAGGCCGAGCCACCAAGCGCCAAGGGCCGCGGACGAGTATCGACGCGAGGGCGCCTGTGCGCAGGGCCCTCCCGGATTAGGGGTGCCATACGACGCTGCCGATTCCGGTCGACCCCCAAAGGGCGCATCGTCGAGTCGCTGACGCGCGAGGGCTCATAACCCGGAGGTCGCGGATCCCTGATGCGGGCGCTCGGGACTTCCCTGGCAGCCTACTCCGGTAGGCGGTGGCTGATCGGGCTGAGGATCTGACCTTGAGCTAACGCGCAAGTGCGCAAGCCGCGGCGATCGCGCTCACCGCAGCCCCGGCTCCGTAACCGTGCTCACCGAGATCGTGGTGGTCGTGACGGTCTCGGTCACCGTCTCGGTCTCGGCCGCCGTCGTCTCGGTCACTGTCTCCGTTGCCGCGGCCTGCGTCTCGGTGACGGTCTCGGTCGACCCCCCCGAGGATCCGTCGGCAATCAGATATCCCACACCGACGCCAGCTGCCGCGGCGACGGCCGCCGCGAGCACGGAGAGCGCAATTCGCGGGCCTCCGTCGACGCCAGCTGGTGCTCTCGCCCCAAGGCGCTCGAGCTCCCGCTCGGCGCGTCTCGCCGCGTCGCGGTCCTCGAGAGCGTGCGCGGCTTCGCGGCGGCGTTCGACGATCTCGACCCATTCCTCGACGCGGTGTGTCGTCGAAAGGGTCGTTTCCGCCGCCTCAGCCAGACGGAGCAGCTCTCGCCAACGGCGGGTCTGGGCGGCAATCCCCGTCAGCTCGACGACGGCGTCAAGATCGTCGAGCGTCAGCCGGCCATCCTCGGCGATGCGGATGAAGGCTCGGAGGGCCCGGTCGGTCACGTCCACCGACGCGAGCAGACGCTTGAGCGGTCCCCGCGCGGGCGGGGCCAGGGAGTAGCGGTCGCCGTCGCGGACCACAAGGCCGCGCCGCTCGAGGTCGGCGAGTGTCAGCGGCAGCTCGGAGAGCTCGGTGATCTCGCTGAGCTGATCGGTCGAGAGCGACGCCCGCCCGCAGACGGCGAGGGCGGCGAGGACGTCCCGCGCGCCCGGGTGGAGCGAGCCGAGCTGGTCTTCGACCCAGGCGTCGTCGCGCTCGTTAATCGATCTGGCCTCCCCGGCCGGCTCGGGCCTTCAGGTTGACCGACCCGTGACTCAGGGTGACCTCTCCGCGTTGGCCGTCGCGCGGGAACACGAAGACTCCCGAAAGACCGCGGTTCGGATTCTCGAAGCTGACGCGCTCCTCGTTTGCGTTCACGGTTCCCGAGGCGTCGAGCGTGATGAGGGTGCCGGAGGGCATGAACTCGAACGAGCCTTTGCCCTCCGGGAGTAGGGTGAAGATCGCGCCGTCATAGCGGTTCGGGTCCTTGCCCTTCTCATCGGAAAACGCGATCAACTCGCCGTCGGGAGGGCTAATCAGGATCGTGTAGCTGAGTGGCGGACTCAGTGGAACATCCGGTGCTGCCTCCTCGGGATGCACCTTGCCGAGTTCGGCCAGCTCGCCGGGTGAGAACGGGTGAGTGAGGTGTAGCTGTGGTTCGTCTTCGTCGGACATCCTTGCCTCCTGGTCGTAAGGGGACGCCTCAGCCCCCCGATGATGCGTTTGGCTCCCGGCCTGCACTTGGCTCACCAGCGTGCCTTCGAGCCGCGGGAGTCGACATGGCGCGAGCCACTCGCGTACCGCCCGAAGCCGCCGTTGGCATAGACCTTCTCGCAGGCGCGATCGAAGCGAGCAACACCGAAGCTGGACGCCGTCTGCACGGTGACATCGGTGCCGTCGGCATTCAGGTGCCGGCTATTGATCACACCGCCCACCGCGGCGTTGTGGGCCTTAGTCCGAAACCAGCTCAGGATCGGTATTGCCTTGTCCCCGAGCTCGTGGCGCAGCCGCTCGAGGTTGAAAGCATGGCGCTGGGCAGCGGCGCGAAGCGAGCCCGGCACGGGCGTGTTCTGCGCGTCGTGGCAAGCGGCCTCCTTGCGCGAGAAGTTCGGCGAGGCGAGGCCGTGGTTCCAGCACAGGTCGCGGAAGGCAGCCGAGCGTCCCGCCGCGGGCTCCCAGGGGCGCTGCCACTTCGTCCAGTGCTGCTTGGGAACCCAGTTCGGGACGCCCTTGGGCTGCTCGGGATCAGCCGCCGGCTCCTCCTCTATCTCCTCCTTGGGGCGCTTCGTTCGCTTGGCGAGCGCGAGGATGCGACTCTCGGACACGACCGAGCGATTCATGTCGATGCCCCCGGAGACCCCCGGGGAACTAGCGTGGTCCGTCCACTGCCACAGCATCGCCCCCCGCCACGGAGCGAGCTGGCGCGGCCCGTCGACGCCCCATTCGGCCTGCCACAGCGGGCACTTGGCGATCGCCTCGCGCTCGGACTTGCCGAGATGCGGCAGGATCCGCTCCCAGAAGCCGGGCATCGTGTAGATGCCCGGGAGGTGGTCCTCGCTTCGCTTGTAGGCGCGGACGAACTGGACCACGTGGCGGGCGCACTTGTCGTAGGCCTGCCCGTTGTTGGTCTCGAAGTCGTACATCAGCGGCAGGTCGCCGGGCCACTCCCAGCCCGCCGCCTTGGCGAAGCGAAGCGCCATCGCCGCCTCGTTGTCGCCGTCGCGCTGGTTGTTCTGCGGCGAGGCGACGCGGGCGAAGTAGTACGGGGCGAGCAGCAGGCCGGCCTGGCGGACCGCCTTCACCCGGGCGTCGTTGTAGAAGGCATCGTGGTGATCGCCGTCCGCGATGCGCACGATCGCAAGCTCATGCGGCTTCGCCACCTTCTCCCAATCGACGCTTCCCTGGTGCTCGGAGACGTCGGGTCCCGTGAACATCGTGCTCTCCCTTCCTTGGTGGTGATGCCGAGTATCTCCCCTCCCGGACGCCATGTCCAGTGCTTATTGACTAGCCGCGAGCCGTCCGGCTACGGCAGCCTGAACTCGACCCACAGCGGGTAGTGGTCCGAGATCCGATACGACTTCTGCGAGTTGGTGAGCCCGGAGTCGGCGAGGACCGTCTCGCTCCAATCGAACATCCCGGCCTCGTCCGCGTAGTCGAGTGAGAGCAGCGGCTGCGTCCCGGCGTCATCCGCGGTAAACCACGCGATCTGGTCGTAGTAATGCTCAAGCGGCTTACCGGCGACCATGCGCGGCCGGTCGATCTGCTCCGGGACGGTGAGCCCGGTTGAGGTAAAGGCCTGCCAGAGCTGGCTGCCGCGGCGATCGATGTTGAAGTCCCCGAGGCAGATCAGGTTGGTGTCCCAGGTGTCGGGGTCCGCCGCCCAGTCCCGCAGCCAGGTGGCGATCGCGGTTAGTTCCTTAGCTCGCTCTGCCACGTGCTGGGCGGAGGTGCTCCCCCAGTAGATGTGCAGGGTGACAAGGGTGAAGATCGCGTCGTCCCGGTTGAAACTCACCGCATACGGCGAGCGGGCGAACTGCCTGTCCAGGGCTTGCTGGGGGATGCGACGGCTCTCGTTCTCCCGGTTCCAGTTGAGCGGGACGACGAGCTCGCAGGCGAGGCCGGCAACCTCGACGCGTTCGCGATCGAAGACGAAGGCGAGGCGTTCGTCGTCGCCAAGGTCGTCCTCGGTGGGGTCGGTGAGGATCACGGTCCAGCTACCGCCGAGAAGCTCGAGCATCTGTCGGAGCGCGACAAGCTTTTTCTGAGCCTCTTGGATTGCGACCACGTCGAAGCGGGAGACGATGTCCCCGATGCAAAGAAGCGAATGCAGGTCCCGCTTTGGCGTGTCGGCAGAGGACGCGCGCCACTTCTCGGTGAGGGCGCCGAACTCGCGGATGTTCCAGGTGGCGATGAGAAGGTTCTGATCGCTCTTTCTTGGGATGTCTCGCGTGAGCTGTCGACGCAGCCGCGTCAGCTCTTCGCGCGTGTCCTCGGGCGGGCGGTCGGTGATCGCCGGCATGCAATCACCCTACCCCGCACGGTCCGGCGGCTCGAGCGCCTCCGCTAGGCGACGGCAATTGCGGCGATGGTGACGACCTGCCCGAGGTGCGGGCTGGAAAAGCCGCTCGACGCCTTCTACCGCGACAAGTCGAAGTCGAGCGGCCACCGCTACATCTGCAAGGCGTGCGACCTAGCTAAGTCGAGGGCCTACGACGACGCGAACGGCCGCGTGTCCTACGAGCCCCGCAGCTGCGTGCAGTGCAGTGCGACGTTCACGCCCCCGACGAGCCGCTCGAAGCGGTGCGGGACGTGTGCTGCCGATGGGCGCTCGCTCGCTAGGGCGCTGCGCGGAAGAGGGGCGGCACGACCGGCCTACTCCCGCAGCCCGGCGGCTTCGAGGGCTTCCGGGATCGTCCTGTAGATCTCGCTCCGAATTACCTTGCCGTCGCGCAACACCCACAGATGCGCGAGGCGCGTCTCCATCATCGCGCCGCTTGTCCTTCCCCGACCGGAAATTCGGACGGGCACGACAACCGCCTCCCCGGCGTCAATGAAGTCCTCCGGCTCGACGCGGTACTCCTCAAACGACTCCAGCGCATCCTCGCTGCCGCGAAGGAACCCCTCAGGCCCGTAACGGGTGCCCGCAGCGGTGCCCGTGACTCCGAGTCCACCGCCTCCCGGCAGCTCGGCATCGTCAGCCATCAATTCCGCCACCGCGTCGAGGTCGCCCGCCGCGAAAAGCGCGTAACCCTGGCGCACGATCTCCACGTTCTGCTGCGACATCGCCTACTCCGACAGCCCGGCGGCTTCGAGGGTCTCTTCCCTGCTCTCTCCAGATCCCCGCGTCATTCCTCTAGGCCAGCGACCCGCAGTGCTTCCGTCCGGTCGTGATAGCTGACGTATCCCAAGCACTTACCCCTCTGGAAGGTGAGGACATGTGCGACGGGGACCTCGACTTCGACGCCGCTGCCGCGACCCCGAGCGTAGGTGTGAAGAAACGCGACGACCCTGTCTCCGGCGTCGAAGAACTGCTTCGGCTCATGACGAAAGTGCTCCCAGTCCTCTCGCAGGGACGCCATGTACGCCCGGACTTCGTCGTGACCCCGGATGGGTTCGCCCCCTAGGCTCGCCAGGTGAGGCTGCCACTCGACTTCAGGATCGCATTCTGCGAGCACCGCGTTCACGTCCCCACGGTTGCGCGCCTCGTAGATCCGTTTCGCGGCGGCGACGTTCTCCTCCGACATCGCGCGTTCAGTATCCCTCGCTGTAGCGGGCAGGGGCGTGGCCCGCGCTGTGGCGGGCCGCTTGGGTCCTCTCGCCGTGCCTCTCGGCTGCTATGCCCCTAGTCGTCCTCGATGAACTGGCAGGTGCCCGTATCCCGAACGAACTCCTCGCCGTTCTCGTCGAACCGGATGCGGAAGTCGACCCTACCGAACAGACCTCCGGGTCCGATGAAGTTGATCTTGGCGCCGAAGAACCC
>JBKOYJ010000072.1:0-10075 GCA_046725345.1 Actinomycetota bacterium
GCGTCCGGCTCGCGCGCCGGCCCGAGGTCCATCGGTCGGGCGCGGCGCTCGCGGCCGTTCAGCATGTCGAGGCAGACGTTCGTGGCGATGCGGTAGAGCCACGAGCGGAGGGCGGCCCTTCCCTCGAAGCGGTCGAAGCCGCGCCAGGCACGGATGAAGGTCTCCTGCACCGCGTCCTCCGCCTCGACCGATCCCAGCATGCGGTAGCAGTACGCGGTCAGCTCCACGCGGTACTGCTCGAGGCGCTCCTCGACAGCGGGGGAGGCGGCGAGCGACGCATCAGCCACGACGCGCAATCCTAGGCGGTCCGTGCCGCCCTCCGTCGGGCCGGCGCTACTTGCCGGTGATCCGGCGCTTCAGCGCCTTGTAGACGGGGCGCTCGGAGCCGTCCTCGCGCAGCAGGCCGTAGCCCTGCTCCTGGCGGAACGCCCACATGGGCTCACGGCCGTCGAGCGGCCACGAGCGCTCCTTGTAGACGAACATTACGCCCAGCCAGGGCCAGTTCGAGCGCGCGTAGTGGATCGCCCGCACCAGGTAGTCGGCCTGGATCGCCTCGCTGACGCCGGTCGCCCACGGGCTCTCCGTAACCTCCGGCCCGTTCTCGTGGGTCGACCAGCCGACCTCGGTGAACCAGACGGCCGCGGTGTCGCCGTTGTCGACGATCACCTGACGGACGGTCGCCGCAGCGCGGTACCAGTAGATGCTGGAGTCGGGCGCAGTCTCGGGCGGCGTCGTGGCGACCCACTGGTAGGCGTGCGTCGCGACCACGTCGAAGGACCCCTTCGCCCCCAGCGCATAGAGGTCGGCGAGGTACACGTAGTCGTTGAAAGTGAGGCCTCCGAGGACGACGAGCGCGCTCGAGTCCTTGGCCTTGATCGCATCGTGTGCGCTGCGGATCAGCTCGACGTACTGCTGCTTCGTTCCGACCCAGAAAAGCGCGTTGTCCTCCTCGTTCCACAGCTGCCAGGCGGCGACCTTGCCCTTGTACGTCTGGGCCATGGAGGCGGCGAAGTCGGCGTAGTCGGTCAGATTCGCGGGCGGCACGGAGCGGCCGGCGTTTCCGTTTGCCCAGCCGGGGGTCTCGTAGAGGAGGAGCAGGACCCGCATGCCGTGCGCGCGCGACATGTCGACGCAGCGCGTCAACTTCTGCAGCTCACCCGCGTTCCGCAGGCCCTTGCCCGTCTCGACCGCGGCCCACGAGACGTCGATGCGGACCCACGTGATGCCGGCCGCCTGCATCTTGTCGAGCACGTACTTGCGCGATCTGTCGTCGTAGTTGCCCCACATGCAGTGGAACGTGACGCCGATCGGCGCCGCCCGGGGCAAAGGAGGCGTGCTCGCCGCGCCGATGCGAATCAAGCGCCGCCGGTTGTTGCAACGGAACCCGTACCGGCGGTATTGGCGATCGAGCTTCCGGGCGCATGCCTGTCCGGCGCGGAGGCACGTCCGCCTCCCGGCGATGACGGCGCGCCGCTCCCCCGCCTTGCAGCTCTTGACGACGGCGGTCGTATGCGAACTCCCCGCGAACGGAGCAGGAGCACCGGCAGCTGCGCCGACGCTGACCGCAAAGACCGCGGCGACGGCAACGACGAGCACGTGCTTCGGCGCGACCCCCCGCTCGAACATACGTCACGTTTGCACGTCCCGGCGATCGGCGCAAGGTCGCCGAGCCGGTTGCCGGAGCCGAACGCGTCGCAGCCAACGCCTCGCGCTCCGCGCGAGGCTAACCGGGGGAACCGGTGGGGGTTCCCCCGAGGAGCCCCCTCCTCACGCTTTCACTCGCTGCGCTCGCTGCTTGGGGAACAAGTTCCCCCACGGGCCCCCTCCGTGGATCCGACCGGCTCGGCTTCGCCTCGCCGAGTCTGCAAACGGCCTCGCCGCTAGGGAACTGAGCCGCGTGCCGTACTCTGCGCGTCCGCGGGGGGCCACAATCGTCAAATGCGCCTCGTCGCGTGGATGGCGCCGCTCTTCCGCGATCGCGAAGCCGCGGGTCACGTCCTCGCGGAAGCCGTCGCCTCGCTCGAGCTGGACGCCCCCGTCGTCGTAGGCGTCGCCCGCGGCGGCGTCGCGGTCGCCGTCGAGGTCGCGCGCCGGCTCGAGGCGACGCTGGCGGCCGTCGACGTCGAGCGGGTGAACGCGGGCGGGCTTCGCCTCGGCGCCGTGACCTCCCACGGGCCGCCATACGTGCGCGCCGGGCACGAAGTGCCCGATGAGGAGGTCGAGGCGGCACTCGAGCGAGCCCGTCGCTCGGCCGCCTCACTCGAGGCGAGGCTCGAGCTCGAGACGCCCCCGGTGGCCGGGCGGACCGCCGTCGTGGTCGACGACGGTCTCGTCACCGGCCTGACGCTGGCTGCAGCCTGCCGCTGGGCGCGAGCGGAGGAGGCGACGCATGTAGTCGCCGCGACCCCCGTCGGGCGTGTGGACGGCCTGGCGCGGGTGCGCGAGGAGGCCGACCTCGTCGTCTGCCCGCACCCGCTGGAGGAGATCGTGGTCGTCGGACAGGCCTACGAGATCTTCGACCCGCTCGACGAGTGGTATGTCGCCGGCTTGCTGCGCTAGGAGCGCTTGGCGAGGCCGGGTCGCGAACGTGCTGAAAGGTGCGCCAGCTTGTCGGGGTTGAGGATCGACCTCACCGCGACGACCACCCCGTCGGCGATCTCGAGCGCAGCGACCCAGAGGGCGCGCCCGTCCGGACCGTAGAAGACGAGGCCCGGCTCCCCGTTGACCGAAGCCCGGCGGTGGACGAGCCCGCGCTCACGCGCTTGGCGGCCCCACCCGATCAGCGCCTTCGCCACGCGCTCGGCGCCGACGAGCGGAACCGGGACGGACGGCGCCTTGCCGCCGCCGTCACCGTGGACCGTGGCATCCGCGGCGAGCAGCTCGACGAGCGCCTCGGTGTCGCCCTCCTCCCACGCGGCGACGAAGCGGCGGGCGATCTCGTCGCGCTCCTCGCGCGAGACGTCGAAGCGGCGCCTGCCCTCCTGCACGTGGCGGTGGGCGCGCGCGAGGATCTGACGGCAGTTGTCGGGACTCTTGCCGACGATCTGCGCGACGTCCTCGTAGGGGTAGTCGAAGACCTCGCGGAGCAGGAAGACGGCGCGCTCCACCGGCGAGAGCTTCTCGAGCAGGTGCAGGAACGTCAGCGAGAGCGAGTCCGCCGTCTCGGCGTGGCGAGCCGCCTCGTCGTCGACGAGCGGCTCGGGTAGCCACTCGCCTGGGTAGACCTCCCTACGAGCGCGCGCGGAGCGCAGCTGGTCGATCGCGAGCCGCGTCGTCACCGTCGCGAGGTACGCCTTGGGCGACTCCGCCTCCACATCCGCCTCGTGGTAGCGCAGGAACGCGCTCTGGACGACGTCCTCGGCGTCGGTGACCGACCCGAGCATGCGGTAGGCGATCGCGAACAGGTACGGCCGCAGCTCCTCGTGGCTCTCCATCACCGAGAACACGGAATAGCACGCACGCCCGTGACGCCGTCACGGCGCCCAACGCCGTCTCGTCTCCGGATCGAGCCAACGAAAGGAGAGAGCCATGCGAGTCTTCCTCGCAGGAGCGACCGGCGCGATCGGCGGCCGGCTCGTTCCGCAGCTCCTCGAGCGGGGCCATGAGGTGATCGGAACCTGCCGCTCGGGCGACAAAGCTGATCGCCTCCGCGTCCAAGGCGCCGACGCAGTCGTGCTCGACCTGCTCGACCGGAACGCTGTGACGCGGGCCGTCGCCGCAGCCGAGCCGGACGCGATCGTCCACGAGGCGAGCGCGCTCGCCGGCGTGAGCGACGTGAAGCACTTCGACCGCAGCTTCGCCACGACGAACCGGCTGCGAACGGAGGGCACGGACGCCCTGATCGCCGCCGCGCGCGAGACCGGGGTCGGTCGCCTCGTCGCCCAGAGCTTCGCCGGCTGGCCCTACGCCCGCGAGGGCGGCCCCGTCAAGACCGAAGAGGACCCGCTCGACCCGACTCCCGTCCCGGCCATGCGCGAGACCCTTGCGGCTATCCGGTATCTCGAGCGGGAAGTCGTCGCTTCGGGCGGAGTCGCGCTCCGTTACGGCGGCCTCTACGGATCGCCGGAGGACGCCCAGCTCGAGCTGGTGCGCAAGCGGCGCTTCCCGATCGTCGGCGACGGCGACGGCATCTGGTCGTTTGTCCATCTCGACGACGCGGCCGCCGCGACCGTGCTCGCGCTCGAGCGAGGGGTCGCCGGTGTCTACAACGTCGTCGACGACGATCCCGCCCCGGTCCGCGAGTGGCTGCCTGCGCTCGCCGAGGCGATCGGCGCGAAGCCGCCGCGGCGCGTCCCGCGCTGGCTCGGCCGCCTGCTGGCGGGCGAGAGCGGCGTCGTGCTGATGACCGAGATCCGAGGCGCCTCGAACGCGAAGGCGAAGCGCGAGCTGGGCTGGACGCTTCGCTACCCGAGCTGGCGTCAGGGATTCCCCGCGGCGTATACCGCCTGAGCTCAGGCGACGACGGGAGCGGCCTCGCCCTCGCCCACCGCCACGACGTCGCTCCGCCGCAGGAGCACGACGAGCAGCACAGCGCCGGCGACGAGCAGCACGGCGGTTCCGATCCACGCGAGGTGGAAGCCGTCGACGAGCGCGCTCGCCGTCTCGCTTTCGCTCGGCCGGTGTCCCAGCTGCTCGATCGCGCCGGTCGTCTTGCTGGTCGCGATCGTCGAGAGCACCGCGAGCCCGAGAGCGCCGCCGATCTGCTGCGAGGTGTTGAACAACCCCGACGCGAGGCCGGCGTCGCCGTGCGGGACGCCGCTCGTGGCGATCAGCGTCACCGGGACGAACGTCAGCCCCATCCCGATCGACACCAGCATGATCCCGGGCAGCAGGTCGACCACGTAGGACGTGCCCTCCGGCGTCAGGCGGAGGAAGAGCATGAGCCCGACTACCGCCAGGGCAAGCCCGATGATCGGCACCTCGCGCGCGCCCAGCGCGGGCACGAGCCGCTGCGAGATACCGGCGCCCATGATGATCCCGAGCGTGAACGGCAGGAAGGCCAGCCCTGCCTCGAGCGGCGAGTAGCCGAGCACGCGCTGGAGGTACAGCGTGTTGAAGAAGAACATCGCGAAGAGGCCGGCCGCGACGATGAACATCGCCACGTTCGCGCCGCGCACGGTGCGAACCGAGAAGATCGACAGGCGCACGAGCGGTTCCGGGGAACGACGCTCGATCACCACGAACGCGGCGAGGAGGACGAACGCGAGCGCGAGCGAGCCGATCACCTCCGCCGAGCCCCAGCCGGACTGACTCGAACGGACGATGCCCCAGACGAGCGCGATCAGCCCGGCAGTGACAGTCACCGCTCCCCCGAGGTCGAAGGTCTTGTGCGCCTGCTCGTCCTTCGACTCCGGCACCAGGCGCAGCGACAGCACGAAGGTGACGACGCCGACGGGGCCGTTGACGAAGAAGATCCACGGCCACGAGAGCGTCTCGGTCAGGATCCCTCCGAGCAGCAACCCGACTGCACCCCCGCCGACCGCGATCGCGGCCCACACGCCGAGCGCCTTCGTCCGCTCAGCGCCCTCCTCGAACGTCGTCGTGACGATCGAGAGAGCCGCGGGCGACACGAGCGCGGCGCCGAGGCCCTGCAGCCCGCGGGAGAGGATCAGCCAGATCTCGCTCTGAGCGAAGCCGCAGAGCAGCGAGCCGAGCGTGAAGACCACGACCCCGGCGAGGAAGATGCGCTTGCGTCCGATCAGGTCTCCGGCGCGGCCGCCGAGCAGCAGGAACCCGCCGAAGAGCAGCGCGTACGCGTTCACGATCCACTGGAGGTTCGCCTCGGTCAGCTCGAGGTCACGCTGGATCGAGGGCAGCGCGACGTTCACGATCGTCGCGTCGAGAATCACCATGAACTGCGCCAGGCAGACGAGCACGAGGACGATCCAGGGGTTGCTCGAGCCGGCGGCTTCGGGGCGACCGGGCATCGTCGGAGGCTACCGATCGGACCCTCGTCGAGGTCGTCAGACCTCGACGCTGCGCGTCGCAAGCCTCTTCAGAACGGGAACGGGTGCGTCCCGCTCTGCACGGTGACCCAGCGCAGCTCGGTGAACTCGTCCATCGCGAACGTCCCGCCGAACCGCCCCCAGCCGCTGTCCTTGACGCCGCCGAACGGCATCTGCGGCTCGTCGGCGACCGTCTGGTCGTTCACGTGCACGATCCCGCTCTCGAGCTGCTGGGCCAGCGCGAGACCACGGTCGGCGTCGCCGGTCAGGATCCCGGCCGTGAGCCCGTAGCTCGTGTCGTTGGCGCGCGCCACCGCCTCCTCGGCGCTGCCGACGACCTCGACCGCCGCGACGGGACCGAACGTCTCGACCCGCGCGAGCTCGACGTCGGGCGGTACGTCGGTGAGCAGCGTGGGCTGGAAGCAGGTCCCGACGGAGCCGCCGCCCGTCAGCACCCGCGCGCCCCTTGCCACCGCCTCGTCGACCCGCGCCTTCACCGTCGCCAGGGCCTTCTCGTTGACGAGCGGCCCGATCACCGTGTCGGGCTCCTTCGGATCGCCGACCTTGAGCCGCGAGGTCTTCTCGACGAGCCGGTCGACGAAGGCGCCGGCAATCGGCTCCTCGACGATGATCCGGCGCGCCGACATGCAGATCTGGCCCTGGTGGAGGAACGCGCCGAACGCCGACGCGTCGACCGCGTACTCGAGGTCGGTGTCGGCGAGGACGATCAGCGGGTTGAACCCGCCGAGCTCGAGCAGGATCCGCTTGAGATTGCGCCCCGCGGCCTCGGCGAGCTTCCGGCCGGTCGCCGTCGAGCCGGTGAAGTTGAGCCGGCGGACGGCCGGGTTCTCGATCAGCTCCTCGCCGATCGGGGCGGCCTCGGCGGGCGCGTGCGTGACGACGTTCAGCACGCCGGCTGGCAGGCCCGCCTCCTCGAAGATCTCGCCCCAGATCAGCCCGCCCGCCCAGGGGGACTCCTCCGACGGCTTCAGCACGACCGTGTTGCCGAAGACGAGCGGCGCCGTGATCGAGCGGGCGGAGAGGATCAGCGCCGCGTTCCAGGGGGTGATCGCGCCGACCACCCCGACCGGCCGCCGGATCCCCATCGCGAGGGTGCCCGGCAGGTCGGACGGGATCACCTGCCCCACCGGCGCGTACGCGGCGCCGGCCGCCTGCCGCAGGAGTCCCGGCACGAAGTGCATCTGGAACATCCCGAAGCCGAAGCCGCACCCGGTCTCGCGTGCGAGCATCGACACGACCTCGTCCTGGCGGTTCTCGAGCAGGTCGGCCGCGCGGAGGAACAAGCGCTGGCGCTCGGCCGGCGGCGTCTGCGCCCATGCCGCGAAGGCTTCCGCCGCCGCCTCGATCGCGGCGTGCGCGTCCTCGCGGCCGCCCGCGGCCACGCGCGCGACGACGTCACGCGTGTAGGGGTCGCGATCGTCGAACGTCGTCCCGCCGGCCGCGTCCAGCCACTCGCCGCCGACGAACTGGCGGCATTCTCGCACGTCCCGCGCCGCCTCGACCGCCATCAGCTGCCTCCTCTCCTGAACCGACGAGCCCATCTTGGCGCACCTCTGAAGCGCCTGACGCAGTTGAAGGTCTATCCATTAGACCGAACCGGTAGACTGCCGGTCGTGGAGCGACTCGAGTCGTGGATGTCCGGGTCGTACGCCGTCGAGTGGGCGTCGGATGACGTGCTCGCCGAGCTGCTCGAGATGCCGCGCCGGATCTCGACCGCGCTCGTGGCCGACTCCGGGATCGAGGTGGCGCACGTGGTCGACCTGGGGTCGGGACACGGGCCGTACCTCGAACGGTTCCTCCGCTCGTTCCCCGATGCTCGCGGGACGTGGGTCGACGCCAACGAGGCGATGCGCGAGCTCGCGGAGGAGCGGCTCTCGGGCCCCGGCGATCGCGTCCGCTACGTCTTCGCCGACGTCGAGCGGATCGGCGATGCGGGCCTGGAACGGGCGGACGTGATCGTGACGTCTCGGGTTCTCCACCACTTCCCGCCCGACTCGCTGCAGCGCGTCTACCGAGACGTGTTCGCGACCCTGTCGCCCGGCGGGTTCTTCTTCAACCTCGACCACGTGGGGGCGCCGGGCGAGTGGGACAAGCGCTACCGGCGCATCCGCGAGCAGTTCACGGGCCCGAGAAGGCGTGAGCTGAAGCCGCACCGGCACGACTTTCCGCTCAGCTCGATGGGAGAGCATCTCGAGTGGCTCGCGGCCGCCGGCTTCGAGACGCCTGACGTAGCGTGGCGAACCTTCTACACGGTGCTGCTCGCGGCGCGCCGGCCCAGCGCGACCGCGACGGCGTCCTCGAGCGTGAGCTCCCGGCCCACGGCGTAGCCGCGCTCGAACTCGGCAGACGCGGCAGCGCGAATTCGCGTCTCGCAGCTCGCCCGGTGCCGCCGCCAGCCGCCGAGCGGAGCGCCCGCGTCCTCGTCTTCGATCACGGCCCAGAGGCGGCCGGCGCGCTCGGGCTGCCCGCGCTCGGCGGCGACGCAAGCGAGGAGCCCGATCCCGAAGACCCGCCCTGCGCGATCGCGCAGCCGGTCGGCGACATCGAGGGACTCGCGCGCGGACGTCTCCGCCTCGTCGAGCTCGCCGGCACTGAGCGCGAGCGCCGATAGCTCGGCGAGCATGCCCGCCTCCCACCATGGGACGCCGACCTCCCGCGCGAGCGCGGCACTCTCGCTGACCCGCGCGCGGGCGGCCTCTTCGTGCCCGACGTCGCGCGCGATCGCGCCGAGCGTTCCGACGGTCTGCGCCTGGCCCCAGCGGTCGTTCGTGCGCCGGTGGATCTCGTCGCTCGCCTCCACGAGCTCACGCGCGCTCTCGAGATCACCCCGCCACATCGCGGTGAGCCCGAGACGGTGGAGGAGAACGGCCTGCCCGGGGTCGTCGCCCAGCTGCTCGAAGAGCGCGAGGCTCTGCTCGAAAAGCCGCTCGGCGTCTTCGTAACGACCCCCGATGCCGAGCGAGCTTCCGTACGCGCGCAGCGCGTGCGCGCGCACGTCAGGAGGAACGTCGGCGGCCTCGGGCCGCTCCAGCGCGGTCGCGAACCAGCGCATTCCCTCGCGCGGGTCGTGCGTCACCCAGAACTGCTCGACTGCGGTCGCGAGCTCGAGCGCGAACCGGATCGACCCGGTCGCAAGCGCCCAAGTGAGAGCGGTGCGGATGTTGTCCTGCTCCGCGATCGCAAGCTCGAGTCGTTGCCCTCCGGGCCTCAGCTTGCCGGCGTTGAGGTTGGACTCCTCGGCGACGGCGAGAAAGACCTCGGCGTGGCGGCGGCGGAGCTCCGCGACCTCGGGCGAGTCGTTCAGCCGCTCGAGCGCGTACTCGCGAATCGTGTCGAGTAGTCCGAGCCGCCCACTTCCCCACCGGCGGACGAGGCTCTTCTCCACGAGCGACTCGAGCCCGTCGAAGTTGGCCTCGCAGACGGCCTCGGCGGCGTCGAGCGAGAAGCTTCCTCTGAACACCGCGAGCCGCCGGAAGAGCTGTTGCTCCTCCGGCGGCAGCAGCTCGTAGCTCCACTCGATCGCAGCGCGCAGCGTCCGCTGCCGCGCCGGGACGTCGCGCGAGCGTGACCGGAGCAGCGGGAGGCGCCGCTCGAGGCGCGCGAGCAGGTCGTCCTGGTCGACGAGCGTGATCCGGGCAGCCGCGAGCTCGATCGCGAGTGGCAGCCCGTCGAGGCGCCGGCAGATCTCGCCGACCGCCGGCCCGGCCGGAAGCCGTGGTCGACCGCCCGCGCCCGCTCGATGAAGAGCACCGCCGCGTCGTCGTCCAGGAGCGGTTCGACGGGATAGCGCTGCTCGTGCGCGAGGTGCAGCGGCTCCCGACTCGTGACCAACGCCTTCGCGTTCGGCGTCCCTGCGAGCAACGCCGAGACGGTCGCAGTGGCGTCTGGCAGGTGCTCGAAGTTGTCGAGCAGCACGAGCAGCCGCTTGCCGCCGACGTGATCGACGAGCCCGTCGTCCGCGCCGACCCACGTCGCGATCGCCCCCTCGACCAGCGCCGGATCGCGGAGCGCCTGCAGCGGGACGCAGAAGACGCCGTCGGGGAACTGGTCGACCGCGTCGGCCGCCAGCTGGAGCGCGAGGCGCGTCTTGCCGCTCCCGCCGGGCCCAG
>JBKOYJ010000073.1:0-7839 GCA_046725345.1 Actinomycetota bacterium
CGCAGGTCGGCGAGCAGCTTCTCGTAGGCGGCCGCGACGGCGGACAAGTCCGACGCGTCACGGCGCCACCCGGCCCTGACAACGCGGGCGGCGAGCTCGACGCTTAGCGTGAGAGCGACGAGAAGGCGTGCCTGCCAGCGCGGCCAGTGGTCGTACGCGAAGAGCAGCCGGCTGCGTAGCACGTGGTACAGCCGCGTCGCACGAATCTGGTTGGAGCTGACGTTGCCGGTATGGACGATCCGTGCTTCCTTGAGGAAGTAGGAGCGGGCTCCCCGACGGCGCGCGCGCAGTGCAAAATCGACCTCCTCGAAATAGAGAAAGTACCGCTCGTCGAAGCCGCCGAGGCGAGTGAACAGATCACGCCGCACGAAGAAGAACGCGCCGATGACCTGGTCGACGATGCGACTGTGCGACGTCTCGTCGACGGTGAGCTGGTGCCGCGGAAACAGTCGCGGCAGGACGAGGTGAAGTCCGGTCATCTCACCGAAGAGCACCGGCAGAGCCGGAAACCGCGCGCACGAGATCGTTGGCTTGTGCTCGTCGTCCACGACCTGGACGCCACAGATTCCGACATCCGTCGCCTGCTTGCTCTCCATGAAGTTCGTCACGGTGTCCAGCGTGTCCGGGAACAACCGCGTGTCGGGGTTGAGGAACAGCAGGTAGTCAGCCGTACTGCCGGCGGCCGCCTGGTTGCATGCAGCGGCGAACCCGACGTTGCGGCTGTTGTCGATGAGCTCGACCGGCAGCAAGGGGTCGTCAAGCGCGCGGGCCGAGTCGTCGGACGAGGCGTTGTCGACAACCGTCACGCGCGAGACGGTCACCTCGCGGCGCTCGGCCAACACGATGGACTGCAAGCACTGTCCGAGGTAGGCCCCGGTGTTCCAGTTGACGATGACGATGTGTAGGCAGGCGCCCATCGTCTACGCGATGCCCACGGCTTGCTTCCACCGGGGCAGCCAGGCGTCGTAGGAGAACTCACGTTGGGCCACCGCGCGTGCGTGGCGACCCAAGCCCGCGCGCGCTTCAGCGGACCGATGCAGCAGATCGAGGATGGCGTCAACCCACTCGCCGTCCTGCGGCGCAGGCATCCCGAGCCGTAACAGGATCTCCCGGTTCACGCCGATCGGGCTGCCGACCACCGGCGTTCCGGCGGCTGCGTACTGCAGCAGCTTGTACCCGCACTTCCCCCGGGTGTGCGGATCGTCCCCCAAGGGCGCGATGCCGACATCGAACTCGGCCAAGGACGTGTGCTGGGCCGCCTCCGACCACGGGACCCGGTCGATGAAGCTCTCGAGGTCGCCAAGCCCCCGCTGCGTGGTACTGACGAGGGTGAGGCGCGCGCCCGTCCGGCGGTGGACCTCGCGCAGCGCGGGAGCCACGAGCTCGATGTACCTCTCGTTGTGCGCGGACCCGATCCAGCCCAGCCGGGGCGGGTCGCCCAGCCGGTACTCGGTCTTCTGCCGGTACGCGGTGGGCGAGACACAACTCGGGATCACCCTCACGTCCGTGTTGTGCTGCGAAGCCCACTCGGCCAAGACCGGACTGCCGGCGATGACCCGGTTGGCGTGGCGCACTGATAGGAACACCTTCGGTGCCTTCAGGGCGAGCCGCCTGAGCCGGCCTCCGGCGCCCCAGTCCCAGTGGAGGGCATCGTCGAAGTCGTAGACGGCAAGCTCCGCGCTCGACAGCAATCGTCGCTCCAGCTCCCCCCGGCTGAGCGGCGACGCCTCTCGGTGCAGGAGCAGGCGTTGCGCGCCTTGCGACGCGATCGCCCGCAGTCGGCCCTCCGCCGCGAGCACGGCGACGGCGTGCCGGGCGATGTATGAAGGACTCGAGTTGCCGTGCGAGAGGTAGCTGCTCACGACCGCGGGAACGCCGATCCGATCGAGCCACTCGAACACGCGAACTCGCGTGGAGGGGCCAGTCCTTCCGTGCGGCATGACCACGTGAATCACGGCCGTTCCTGCTGGTCGAGAAGACCCTCCTTGACCGCGCGGACCGCCGCTTGGATCCGATTCTCGACGTCGAGCTTGTGCAGGATGCTCGAGATGTGGCGCTTGACGGTCGCGCGGCTCATGTACAGGCGCCCGGCGATCCGGCCGTTGTCCCAGCCCCGAGCGAGCAGCTCAAGCACTTCGAGCTCGCGCGGCGTCAGCTCGGCCGTGTCGGGTCGCTGCGCCCGGATCTGGGTGACGACCGTGCGCACCACCGGTGGGGAGACCACGAGCTCACCCCGCGCGGCCGCGCGGATCGCCGCGAGGATCTCGTGCATCGGCGTGTCCTTGAGGATGCAGGCGTATGCGCCGGCCTCCAAGGCGCCGACCAGATCCAGCTCGTCCTCGGTGAAGAGCACGACCACGTGGGCTCGAAGCGCGGACGTCGCGATGCGCCGAATCGCCGCGAGGGCTGAGTCCCCGACCCGGTCGAGGTCGATGAGGATCACATCGGGACGCAGGCGCCGCGCCATCGCGGCAGCACGGTCGATGGCCGGCGCTTCGCCCACGACGGCCAGTCCGGCCTCGCGCAGGAGGCTGCTCAGGCCGGCGCTCGACAGGCCGCTTGGACCCACCACCAGCACACGCGCTTCCGTGGACGGCGCCGGGTCGAGGTCCGGCGCGGCCCGGCGTCCCGGGCGTCGTACGCGGAGCGCCGCAGTCCCCGTGCGCTCCCGATCCATGATCAGCCGATCTCCAGTTGGTCCCCCGTTTGACCTTGCCGCCCCCTCGGCGCGCGGTCGCTCCTAGCTGACCCCACCGCGGGCCCAAAGTCAAGTCACCATGATCTGGAACATAGACATCGTCGGCCGGGCGGCCGCGAGCAGCGCTCCGCACGTCAGGTTCTGAACGTCACCTGAGCCGCCTGGCTCAAATAAGTGACCGCTCGGTCAGGAAAATGAGCCGTCTGGCCCATTGCTCGGCACGCGTCGCAGGAAGAGGCTGCGACAGATCATGCGACGCGCGGCCACTGATTCGCGAAGCGCCGTACCGATCGCGGCGTTCGCTGGCGGCGTCGCCATCCTGTACGAGGGAAAGGCGAGCCTGTTCCTCGCGATCGGCGGAGCTCTCCTCGCCGGGACGCTTCACTCGCGCCGAGCGGAAGCGCCAATCGCGCACCTGCGGCTGATGCGTGCCCTGTATCCGCTGGTCGCGCCCGTGCTCGTCGTTCTCGCCTTGCTCGCAGCCGACACCGCGCTCTCCATGGGCGCGATGTCCGTGCGCGAATGGCTCGTCGTGGCCGTCGCGGCCGCGGCCGCCTCGGCGGCCATCGAGTCGTTGCAGGGCCGGGCGATCGTCGGGCGCCATACGCGCCTCGCATTCGTGGGCAACGCCGCCGCGGCCGCGCGCGTCGCCCATGACCTCCAGCACGCCGACGTCCGGCGGTTCGAGCTCGTGGGACGGATTGCCGACGACCGCGAGGTGTCAGGCGGACCGCCCGTGCTCGGAGCGCTCAGCGGCCTGCGCGCGGCGCTGGTCGATGGGCGAGTGGACGTGCTCGTCGTTGGGAGCGGCGTCCCTCGCCTGGAGGTCTTCGAGGAGTTCGCCGACTCCTGCCTCGACCTCCGGGTGTGCATGACCGAGCTGCCCGACCTCTACGAGCACGCGTTCGGCTACGTGCCGGTCTCGGAGATCAACGCTGCCTGGTTCGCCCGGATCGTCGACGGGCGCTCGCGCCAGCCGGCGGCCTGGGTCAAGCGCGCGCTCGACCTGGCGATGGTAGGCGCCGTGGGCGTGGTTGCCGTCCCGGCACTTGCGCTGCTCGCTTACCTCGTGAGGCGCGACGGTGGGCCCGCGCTGTACGCCCAGACGCGGATAGGCGAGCGGGGCCGCCCGTTCCGCCTCTACAAGCTGCGCACCATGCAGCTCGCTCAAGACGACCACGCGAGATGGACGGCGGACGACGACCCGCGCGTGACCCGGCTTGGCCGCATCCTGCGCAGCACACACCTCGACGAGCTGCCGCAGCTCTGGAACATCGCGCGCGGCGAGATGAGCTTCGTTGGCCCGCGGCCGGAGCAGCGCGCGTTCGTCGAGCACCTTGAGCGCGTACTGCCCCACTACCAGCGACGGCACCTGGTCCGGCCGGGACTCACCGGATGGGCGCAGGTGCGCTGCGGCTACGCCGGCTCGGAAGTCGGCTCGGCCTGGAAGCTGTGCAATGACCTCTACTACTACGAGCACCGATCGCTCGGCGTCGACCTGCTCGTCCTCGCTGAGACCGCCGGGCAGATCATGCTCGGCCGCTTCGGCCGAGCGAGCACTGCGGTGTCGGGCGTCCCCAGCGGATTGGACGCCACGCTGATGGCGGGCCGCGAACTGGCGTTGGCCGACCTGGCGCCGCGGCTGGCCGATGGCGCGGGATCCGAAGGCCAGCCGGTCGGGGCATAGCGTCGCGTCGTCGACGCGAGGACGGAGGTCTGAAGACGACGAGAAGGGTCATCGTCTTGAGATGCGATGCACGGCCTTTGGCCGTGCGAGCCAGGGTGCGTCTTCTGCGCACGCTGAGCCCCGACGTTCCGATCTTCGGTCTGCTCAGCGATGGAGGAGGGTCGACGTCTTCCGCGTTCGGTCTTGCGGGCAAGGCCGTTCTCGGGCTCGACGGCGTCTACCGAGCGCGCCCACGCGGGCGCTCGCGCCCGGACGACGGCGACTTATCGCTGGCGGCGTGGTACCGGGACGTGGGTTCTGGCATGGCCTTCGACGTCGCGCATCTGGTGGAGTGCGATCTCCTTCTGCTCGACTCACTTGAGCGCCTCTACGCCTCCGTTCCCGCCGCGGCGGTCGGCCTCACCGCCCTCACCCCGCTCTCCGAGGTCGAGCACGACTGCGAGTGGCTGCAGCTGCCCGACCGCCGGCGCCAGTTGGAACGACTGCTGTCGTACGCTCGCGCCGTGTGGGCGTATGACGGGGTTCCCTACGCCTGCTGGTGCGCCGGAGCCTGCTTTCCCAGGGCGTTCCTCGAGCGATACGCCGCGATCGAGCCGCCGGAACTTTGCCACGACCGGTTGCGCGTCCCGCTCTTCGCCCAGATCCTCGGCTTCCCGCTCGCCGACACCGGCTTCCGTCGCGGGTGGCACGATCCAGACGAGGACCGGTTCTTCAATCGGCACGGCCGCGAGATCGAGCTCGCCGCGATCGGCGGCGAGTTGGCGAAGGCGGGTGGGCGGCGCGCGTTCTATCCGGTGCGTGCGACCTTCAGAGGATGGGGGTAGCCGGCGATGGGGTTGGTCGATCTCGCAAGCGTCACGTCGTTGCTGATCTGCCCACGTTGCGGATGCGGCCTCGTCGAGACGGGGGGCGGCTTTCGATGCGGATCGGAGTCGTGCGTCCTCGGGTCGTCCGGGACCTTCCCATGGTGGGGCCGTGGCCCGCGATCGTCGACTTCGAGCGAAGCATCGTGGACGAGGGAGAGCTGCGATCGGCGCAGAGCTCGGGCTCGGTCCCGAATCCGGGAACCCACCGATGGTCGATCGATCGGCTCCCCGCGTGGTTGCGGTCGCTGTGGAACCCGCCCAACAAGGCGGCGGCGCGGAACGTCGAGCTGCTGCTGTCCCTTCTTCCCGGAGCGTCTCCGCTCGTCCTCGTCGTCGGCGGCGGGACGCTCGGCAACGGCGTCGATGCGATCTACGCCGATCGCCGGACGCGGGTCATCGGGTTCGACATCTACAGCAGCCCGCTCGCGCAGTTCATCGCAGACGCGCGCCACATCCCCCTCGCCGACGAGAGCGTCGACGCCGTCCTGATCCAGGCCGTCATCGAGCACGTCCTCGACCCCGGTCAGGTCGTCAGCGAGGTCCATCGGGTCCTTCGCGGTGGCGGCCTGGTCTATGCGGAGACCCCGTTCAAGCAGCAGGTCCATGCGGGCGCCTACGACTTCGTCCGCTACACGAGCAGCGGCCACCGTTATCTCTTCCGGGCGTTCGCGGAGATCGCTGCCGGTCCGGTCGCCGGCCCCGGAACGCAGCTGGTATGGAGCGTCGACCACCTGGTCCGCGGACTGCTGCGCTCGGAGCTGACCGGAAAGCTCGCGCGGGGACTGTTCTTCTGGCTGCGTTACCTCGACGGGTTGATCCCGGCCGCGTTCGCCATGGACAACGCGTCCGCGTACGACTTTCTTGGTCGCCGAGCCGACCGTGAGATGACTCCCAACGACGTCGTGCGCTACTACCGCGGCGCTCAGCGGACCAGCGCCTGAGCGCAGCGCTCACAACTCGGTCCGCACCGCCCAGAGGTCTGGGAAGGCCGGGCGTAGCAGCGTCGTGGCGAGATACGCGGCCCCCGGCGAGCCACCGGTCCCGCGCTTGTCGCCGATCGTGCGGCGCACCATCTGGACGTGGCGGTAGCGCCATTCCATGACGCCCTCATCGAGGTCGATCATGCGCTCGCAGACCTGGGCGGGTTCGCCGTCGTCGGCGTAGGCGGCGAGGAGGGCGCGCTGGACGTCCTCGGATGCTTCGAGGGGCTGGGTGACGTTGCGGTCGAGGGCGGGGCCGGCCGAGTAGCCGTGGTGGGCGAGGTAGCGAAGGAACGAGTCGAACAGCGACGGGCGCTCCATCGCCGCGGCGATCCGGGCGTGCTCGGCCGAGTCCGGGTCGTAGGCGTCCAGCGCGCGGGCGTCGCGGCGGCCGAGGAGCGCTTCGAGCTCGCGGAACTGGGCTGACTGGAAGCCGCTCGCCGCCTCGAGGCGATCGCGGAAGGTGAGGAACTGGCGGGGGGTCATCGTCTCGAGGACGTCGATCTGGGCGACGACGGTCTTGAGGATCGTGAGCATGCGCTTGAGGGTGTGCAGCGCGTGCGGGGTGTCGCCGTCCTCGAGGCGGGTCTGGAGGTGCTTGCCCTCGTGCAGCAGCTGCTTGAACCACAGCTCGTAGACCTGGTGGATGACGATGAAGAGGAGCTCGTCGTGCTCCTCGGTCCGGGGGCGTTGGGCTCCGAGGATGTCGTCGAGGCCGAGGTAGGACGAGTAGGTGAGGGCCGCTTGGTGATCGCTCATGGCGTAGTGGTCACGGCGTCGAAGTGTCGTTGGGCGGTTGGGGCGAGGGATGAGTAGAGCTCGTGGAAGAGGGCGACTGCGTCGGCGCGGTGCGCCGGGGCGTGGATGAGCTCGTCGGGGAGCTCGGGGTCAAGCGCGGGGAAGCGGCGGAAGACGTGCACCAGGCGGGTGCGGAGCTGAAATGCCTGGTGCTCGTCCGCGGCGTCCGGGGGCGATGAGAACTCGTCGATGAACGCGCGGTAGCGCTCGTCGAGCGCGTCGAGGTCCCACGCGCGTGACGCGAGCGCGCGGAAGTCGAGTCCGGCGGCCGGGCGGCCGACCATGACCCCGGCGTACCCGCCGACGCCGAGCGAGTCGATGAGGGAGACGACTTCGCTCTCTCGGTCGTGGGGCGAGATCCACATGCCGTCCTGCACCGAGCCGAAGCCGAGGAAGCGCAGGCGTCGCGCGAGGCGGGCGCGCTCGAGGCGGCGCTCCTCCGGGATCGCGTGCCACAGCGCCGTCCAGAGCTCGGCGCGGTGCGGCTCGCGGCCCAAGGAGAAGATCCGCCGGTCGCCCTCCTGCAGCAAATCGACGGTGCGCGGCGTCGGGCGATACGAGACGAGCCGGCCGCTGCGCACACGCTCGAGGCTCCCACGGCGGACCATGCGTGCCAACGCGACGCGCGACGCGCCAGTCGAGAACCCGAAGTCGCCGAGCAACGTCACCAGCCCGCCGGACCAGATCGGGCGGTCGCGGGGCACCGCGTACGCGCCGAGGAAGGTCGTGACGAGGTCCTGTGGCTGGGCCTCGAAGCCGTTGGCCCGCATCGCCGGACACGATATTTGACTGTCGAGCGGAGTCAAGCGT
>JBKOYJ010000002.1:0-5054 GCA_046725345.1 Actinomycetota bacterium
CGCGAGACGAACGAGCCGATCGCGTCGTCGAGCTGCGCGTAGACGTCCCGAACCTTCAGGCCGATCCGCGTCGTGTGGTTCTTCGCGTAGTCGGGGTGGTCGGGCGCGATGTAGTTCGAGAGCGCGTGCTGCGTCCGGTCGACCGAGACCCACACCGAGGCCATCAGGTCCCAGTCCGAGTTGTCCATCAGCCACTCGGTCGCGCGGATCCGCTTGCCGGTGATCTCGAGCGCCTCGTCCAGGTACGGCTCGGCCCGGTTCCGGTAGGTGGTCCAGGACATGCCGTTGATCACCCACGGCACGCCGGCCTTCTCGAGCTGCTCGGCCAGGCCCGCCGGCTGCGTGTAGGTGCGCCCCTTGGGCAGCACGCCGCCGGCGGCGATCTTCCCTTTGATCTCCGGCGGCGGGAACAGCAGCGGCACGTCGGCGTACACCCCGACCTTGCCGGCCGCCGAGAGGTCCTCGACGAACGTCCGCTCCTTGATCGACCGATAGGTGACCGGGTACTGCTTGTGGGTCCCCGGCACGGTCTCGAGGATGTCGTAGACCCCGTGATCGGCCGGATCGACCCCCGTCAGGAACGACGGCCACGCCGCCCACGAGTGGGTCGGCACCGTCGAGCGCAGGACGTCCTTCTGCCCCCGGTCGATCAAGCCCTGCAGGTTCGGCAGGACGCCCTGCTCGAGCAGGGGTTCGAGGATGCGCCAGTCGGCGCCATCCCATCCAATCAGGAGAACTCGCGGCATGTGGAACTCCAATGAAAAGTGAGCGACTTCACAGAGTGTACTAAGGCGTCCGTGCGAGAATCCCAGAGTCGGCCATTGACGGGGGTCTGTTGAATTGAAGTGCGCGGTGCGCTCTTGAGGATCAAGACTCCAAAGCGACCTGCGCGCTGACGACCTGCTCTATGAAGTCCGCCGTACGGTTAACCGGATCTCGCGCTCGTCAGCTCCGCTGTACTCGTAGGCAATCTGGGCCTCATCTCGTAACCCGGCGGTTCGGATCTCCCAGGATCCTCCCGATCCGGCCGCTGAGTCATCGTGGCGACCCTGACCATCACCGACAAGAATGGGCCCTGCTCGAGCAGGGGTCCGAGGATGCCTCGGTCGACGCCATCCCATCCGATCACTAGTACTCGCGGCGCAATGTGAACCCGTCTCTTAGAGAGGAGTCTGTGTACCTGGGAGTACGCCGACCTCCTTTCAGAGATATTGTTCGGGTCCGAGGGCTGGTCGCGCAGGGGGGAGTATGCCGGACGACTCCAAGATTGACTTCGATCTAGGAAGCATCGGCTTGCTTGTGTCGACAAGTCGTCTCGCCGTACCGATCTACCAGCGTTCATACTCCTGGGGCCCAACACAGCTGGAAGACTTCTGGAACGACCTCTCCGGGGCGCTCGCAGGACTTGATGCCGAGTACTTCCTTGGCACCCTGGTGCTCTCTAGAGAAGGAGACGGCGCTGCCGAGTCCCGTGTCTCCATCGTTGATGGTCAGCAGCGCATCGCGACGACCTCGATCCTGTATGCCAGCATTCGAGACGCCTACAAGACGAACGGCGACGACGCGCGTGCGGAGATTGTTCAGAACACATACCTGTCTGAAGCTGATCTGGAGACCGGACAACGAATCCCAAGTTACGACTCAACAGCGAAGACGATGAGTATTTTCGAAAGACAGTTGTCGAGAGCGAGTCACATGACATTTCTCACGAGTCGCACAAGCTGATTCAGGCAGCGTACTCATACCTGAGCGAGAAGATAGCTGCCGCAGCCGCGGCGGGAGGATCATGGGCCGATGTGCTGTTGAAATGGACGAACTTCGTTCGGAATCGTGTGCGCGTCATCGCAGTCACGGTGCCTACGGAGTCTGATGCTTTCCTCATTTTCGAGACCCTCAACGATCGGGGTGCTGATTTAACCATTGCCGACCTCTTGAAGAACTACCTCTTCGGACGAGCGGGCAATCGAATCGACGTTGTGCGCAACAACTGGTTGCTCGCACTTGGAGCACTTGAGATGTCAGCCGAAAACGCGCTATTCACAACCTTCCTTCGCCAGTACTGGAGCTCAAGAAGGGGGGCAACTCGGGAGCGGGATCTTTACAAGGACATCAAGACGAACGTCACTAACGACAACCAGTCGGTCGATTTCTCTGAAGAGCTAGTCAAGGCTGCTCGCCTCTATGCAGCCTTGATGTCATCGGATCACGAGTTCTGGTCGGACAAAGGATCGACGGCGAGAGCGAACGTTGACTCGATTGTTCGCCTCGAGTTGGAACAGATTCGCCCACTGCTATTGGCGGCGATGCAACATTTCAGTGACGCTGAGCTCAAACCTCTACTGCGCGCGATTGTCAGCTGGGGGGTTCGTGGCTTGATTGTGGGTGGAATCGGAGGCGGAACCTACGAACGCAAGTATTGTGACGCGGCTGTGAAGATACGAAACGGGGAAATCAAGACCAAGGACGAGGTCTTCAAGGAATTGACCACTATCGTGCCGACTGATGACGAGTTTCGCTCCACTTTCGCCTCTGCGAGAGTCCCACGGGCATCCATTGCACGGTACTACCTCTACGCGCTTGAGCGCGAGAGGCTCGGTGAAGACGAGCCGGAGCTAGTACCCAATGAGAACGAGGAACAGGTAACCTTGAACATGTGCTTCCGAAGAATCCGAAGGATGAAGACTGGCCGCAATTCACCGCCGATGAGAGGAAGGATTACCTCCACAGACTTGGCAACCTGACGCTGCTGCAGAAAGGACCCAACGGGAAGATCGGTAGCAAGCCCTTCGCCGAGAAGAAGCCAATCCTGGAGGCCTCGCAGTTGATTTTGACTCAGGAGGCGGGGGCCGAGGCGGACTGGACACCCATTGTCGTGACGCAACGACAGGAGAAGCTAGCCGACCTCGCCGCTACCGTTTGGCCGAGGAACCCAACGAGTTGATGCTTCGACCTACTCAGCGGAACCGCAACTAATCGGCTAGACATTCGCCATGCGGTGTTGGTCGCGGCACGGCTGCGAGCCCGAGCAGACGTTCGACGCAGAGATGCGGGTCTGACGAATCGGTCACCCAGCAGCCGCAGACACGATGTCAGCCACCCGGCGCAGGGGCGCGCGTAGCTCGGCGGGTCCGCGGACCGTGAACGGCCAGCCGAGGGACGCGAGCATCCTGGCCGCCGAGTCGAGGTCGTCGGCGTGGGCTCGGAGGAGCACGCCCTCCTCGATCTGCTCCGGCTCGCCGACCCATCGCGGGATCCGGCGCCTCGCCTCCCCCAGCGTGGTGTCGAACACGATCTCGAGCCGCCATCCCCACGGCGTCGCCGCGATCGAGCGCTCGACGTGCTCGACCGCGTCGAACCCCTCCGGCGGCGTCGCGCGCTCGGACCGCAGCTCCGCCGAGCGCACCCGGTCGACCCGGAACGTCCGGATCTCGCCAGACCGTTCGTCGTCGGCCGCCAGGTACCACTTCCCCGCATGGAACACGAGCCCGTACGGCGCCACGATTCGGTCAGACTCCTCGCGCCCCGGCGTCGCGTACCGGATCCGGGCTCGGCGCTTCGAACGGATCGCGGCCGCGAGCGTGAGGACGACCTCGGTCGCCGGCGGCTGCCGCTCGCGCCGCGTCCAGGTCCACTCCAGGCTCCCCTCAAGGGCGCCGACGCGATCGCGCAGCTCGGTCGGGAGCACCCGCAGGATCTTCGCGAGCGCCTCCTCGACCGCCGACTCCTCGATCTGGATCCCGGTCTGGCGGCTCACGATCAGCCCAAGCACCACCGCGGTCGCCTCGTCGTGGGTCAGCATCAGCGGCGGGAGCTTGAAGCCCGGCCGGAGCCGGTAGCCGCCGTAGGGTCCGCGCTCGGTCTCGACGGGGATGCCGAGCTCCTCGAGCTTGACCGCGTAGCGACGGACGGTGCGCGGGTCGACCTCGAGCCGCTCGGCGAGCTCGCGCCCGCTCACCGTGCCGCGGGCCTCGAGGACCTCGAGCATCGTCAGCAGGCGCGTCGCCGGCCTGGACGCTGCGGATACGGTCACGGCTAAAAGGATATCCGGAGATCAGGACCGGAATCGTCCGCATCCCGCCCTAGCATGCTGAACCTGGTGGCCACGCAAGGCGTCGTGGCCCGAGAGGGAAGGAGGCACCGATGCCAGAGCCCACGACCGCCGAGGAGATCAGGCCGTTCCGGATCGAGATCTCGGACGCCGAGCTCGAGGACCTGGGCGACCGGCTCGCCAGGACGCGCTGGCCCGACGAGCTGCCGGGCGTCGGCTGGAGCTACGGGGTCTCGCTCGACACCGTGAAGGACGTGGCCGAGTACTGGCGGACATCGTTCGACTGGCGCAAGCAGGAGGCCGTGCTCAACGGGTTCCCGCAGTTCACGACGACGATCGACGGCACCAATGTGCACTTCCTGCACGTCCGCTCCGAGGAGCCGAACGCCCTGCCCCTGATCGTCACGCACGGGTGGCCGGGCTCGGTCGCGGAGTTCCTCGACGTGATCGGGCCGCTAACAGATCCGCGTTCGCACGGCGGCGATGCGGCCGACGCGTTCGACCTGGTGATCCCATCGATCCCCGGCTACGGGTTCTCGGGGCCGACGCGCGAGACGGGCTGGGACAGCGCGCGCGTCGCGAAGGCGTGGGACGCGCTCATGAAGCGCCTCGGGTACGAACGGTACGGGGCCCACGGCGGCGATGCCGGCGCGCTCATCACGCGCGAGCTCGGGATCCTGAAGCCGAAAGGGCTCGTCGGGGTGCACGTGCTGCAGATCTTCGCGTTCCCCTCGGGCGACCCCGAGGAGATGGCGAAGCTGGACGAGTTCGAGAAGCCGGCGATGGAGATCCTCGCGGGCTTCGACGCGGTCTCGGGCTACGTGAAGATCTCCCAGACCCGCCCGCAGACGCTCGCGTACGGGCTCACCGACTCGCCGGCCGGGCAGCTCGCGTGGAACAGCGAGCTGTTCATGGGGTTCGGCGGCGAGGGCGCCGAGACCTTGGATCGCGACCGGTTCCTCACGCACGTGTCGATCTTCTGGTTCACGGCGACCGCGGGCTCGTC
>JBKOYJ010000095.1:0-12873 GCA_046725345.1 Actinomycetota bacterium
GGGTGCGATCGTGCGGACGACCGCGCCGATCGTGAAGCGCGAGAACGTCCAGCGCGGGTCCGTCATGCCGGTTGGCGCTGCCGCACCAGCGCTTCGATGCGCCCGACGACCTCCTCGACGGTGAGGTCGGTCGTGTCGATCACCTCTGCGTCGCCGGCCGGCTCCATGTTGGCCGCGTCTCGCCGATCGCGCATGCGCAGGTCGGTCGCGAGCGCGTCGGCGCCGATTCCGGGCCGGTCGGCGGTCCTCCGGTTCGCGCGGACTCCCGGATCCGCCACGAGGTAGACCTTCACCGGCGCCTGCGGGACGACGACGCTGCCGATGTCACGCCCCTCCACGACCGCGTCGCCCTCGTCCGCGAGCTCGCGCTGGCGTCGCCGCATGACCCGTCGCACCGCAGGGTGGCGGGCGACCTGCGAGACGACGCGGTCGATCGCGGGTTCGCGAATCGCATGCGTGACGTTGTGTCCCGCGATCGCAACGAGGCCCGGGGCGAACTCGACCCGGTACGCCGCCGCCAGCTCGGCGAGTGCGTCCTCGTCGTCGAGCGGTACGTCGCGCTCGAGGGCGAGCCAGGTGAGTGCGCGGTACATGGCCCCGGTATCGAGGTAGCGAAAGCCGAGCCGCTCCGCGAGCTTGCGTGCGACGGTGCTTTTGCCGGCGCCCGCAGGCCCGTCGATCGCGACGATCACGCCGGCTCTCCAGCACGCTTGGACATCACGACGTTGTACTCACCGGTGCGCGATTGTGGCAAGAAGCTCGAAGAACCCGGGGAAGCTAACAGCGACGGCCTCGCCGCCCTCCAGCTCCACGCCCTCGCGCGAGACGAACCCCGCGACAGCGCCGAGCATCGCGATCCGATGATCGCCGGCCGAGCTCATGGCGCCGCCCTTCGGGCGCGTCGGGACGCCGCGGACCCTGAACCGATCCTGGCCGGCGCTGATGCGGACGCCGAGGGACCGGAGCGACGTCGTCACGGCCTCGATGCGGTCCGACTCCTTGACGCGCAACTCACGTGCGCCCCGGACGACGCTCTCGCCCCGCGCCATCGCCGCTGCGAGCGCGAACAGCGGCAGCTCGTCGACGAGCAGCGGCACCTCGTGCGGCTCCACCGTCGTCGCGACGAGCTCCGCCGAGCGCACCGTGAGGTCGCCGACCAGCTCGCCGCCGAGCCGGCGCCGGTTGTACACGGCGATCCGCGCACCCATGCGCGCGAGCACGTCCAGCAGGCCGGTCCTGCGCGGATTCAGGCCGACCCCATGGATCGTCAGCTCCGAGCCGGGCAGCAGCGTCGCCGCAACCACGAACGGCGCCGCCGCCGAGACGTCCCCCGGAATCTCGATTCGCCCGAGCGACAGCCGCTCCACAGGCTCGACCGACACCGACGTCGGCCGCCGCGTCACCCGCGCTCCGGCCTCGGCGAGCATGAGCTCTGTGTGGTCACGCGTCGGCGCCGGCTCCACGACCGTCGTCCGTCCGTCCCCGGAGAGCGCCGCCAGCAGGACCGCGGACTTGACCTGCGCGCTAGCGACCGGCAGCCGATACTCGATCGCGCGCAACGCCGCGACGCCCTCCACCCGCACCGGCGCGTGCCCGTCGTCGGTCGCGATGCGACCGCCCATCCGCCGGAGCGGCTCGGCCACTCGCTCCATCGGCCGTGCGCGCAACGACTCGTCGCCGGTCAGCTCGAAGCGCCGGTCGGTCTGCGCGACCAGGAGTCCCGTGACGAGCCGGAGCAGGGTTCCCGCGTTGCCGCAGTCGAGCGGCGCCGAGGGCTCCTCGAGCGCGTGGAGCCCGCGGCCGTCGACGATCAGGCGATCGTCTTCCTCCTCGACCACCTCGGCGCCGAGCGCGCGCGCCGCCGAGATCGTCGATTCGGTGTCCGCCGAGCGGCCGAACCCGTCGATTCGAGTCTCTCCCTCGGCGACCGCCCCCAAGAGCACGGCCCGGTGCGAGATCGACTTGTCCCCGGGAACGGCGATGTGGCCGAGCACCGCCGTGGCGGGCTCGATTCTCACTCTCCCTCCAGCACGGGCGACACCGCGACGTCGTAGCCCTGAGCCTCGAGCAAGCCCGCGGCCCGTCGCGCAGGCTCCTCGCCGGCGACGAGCACGGCGAGGACGCCTCCCCGCTCGGGCGACAGATGCCGCAGCTCGAAGTCCTCGATGTTGATCCGCTCGGCCCCGAGCGCCTGCGTGATGCCGGCGAGCACGCCCGGGCGGTCGGGGACGTGGACGCGCAGCCGGTGCAGCGAGCCAGGGTCGTCGTAGGCGCCGGCGAGCATCCGGCCCCTGTGCCCCGCGGCCTCGCCGATCCAGCGAGCGAGGAACCCGGCGTCCCGGGCCCCGAGAGCGCGCTCGAGCTGCTCGACGCGCCGGCGGTGCTCGGCGAGCGACGCCGCGACCGCGTCGGCGTTGTCGAGGAAGATGTCGACCCAGATGCGGGCGTTCGCTCCCGCGACGCGCGTCATGTCGCGGAGCGAGCCGCCGGCCGCCGCGAGCGGGTCGTGACCGTCGACGCGCACGTCTCCCGCCTGGTTCAGGAGGACGTTCGCGAGTGCATGTGGGAGGTGGCTCGTCAGCGCCACGAGCCGGTCATGGGCGTCGGGATCGACCGCGACGGGCCGTGCACCGAGGGCCGAGACGAAGCCGTGGACGAGCCGGTAGCGCTCCGGATCGGTCGCGGCCGCCGGCGTCAGGAACCAGGTCGCGCCCCGGAACAGCTCGGCGCTCGCTCCCTCGGGGCCGCGGGCCTCCGAGCCGCACACCGGATGCCCGCCGACGAAGCGGCCCACGTCCTCCGCCGAGCGGCACACTGCCGCCTTCGTCGAGCCGACGTCCGTGACCGTGCAGGCGTCCGCGCTCGCCGCGACCACCGCCGCCACCTGCTCGGTCAGCGCGGCGACCGGCACCGCCACCACCGCGAGGTCGGCGCCCGCCACGGCCTCCTGGAGGCTTTCGGCAACCTCGTCGACGGCTCCGCGACCGGCGGCAACCGCCAGGGCGCGCGAGTCGGGATCGAAGCCGGTTACGCGGTCGACCGCGGCGCGCTTGGCGGCGAGCCCGACCGACGCCCCGATCAGCCCGGTCCCGATCACGGCCAGCCTCTCGATCACGGCTTCGGCAGGCGCCGGCTAACCGATTGTGCGGCCCATCAATGAAGCGAGCGCGCGGATCTCGGCGGCGAAGTCGTCGAACTCGGCGGCGGGAAGCTGCTGCGAGGCGTCGGAGAGCGCGTGCTCGGGCTCGGGATGGACCTCGACGATGATCCCGTCGGCGCCCGCGGCGACGGCAGCACGGGCGAGCGGCGCGACCAGGTCGCGGCGGCCGGCGGCGTGCGAGGGATCGACGATCACGGGCAGGTGCGTCTCCTGCTTCAGCACGGGCACCGCGCCGATGTCGAGCGTGAAGCGCGTCGCGCGCTCGAACGTCCGGATGCCGCGCTCGCACAGCATGACTTGCGAGTTCCCCTCCTTCATCACGTACTCCGCGGCCATCAGCAGCTCTTCGATCGACGCGGAGGGGCCGCGCTTCAGGAGCACCGGCTTCTCGGCGCGCCCGGTCTCGGCGAGGAGCGTGAAGTTCTGCATGTTGCGGGCGCCGATCTGGATCACGTCCGTCGCCTCGACAACGGCTTCGACGTCGCGCGGGTCCATCAGCTCCGTCACGACCGGAAGCCCGGTCTCCTCGCGCGCCTCGGAGAGGATCTCGAGTGCCTCGGCGCCGAGGCCCTGGAACGCGTAGGGCGACGTTCGGGGCTTGAACGCGCCGCCGCGGAGCATCGTGGCCCCCGCGCGCGCGACCGCGCGCGCCGCCTCGAGCGTCTGCTCCCGGTACTCAACTGCACACGGGCCCGCGATGAGGCCGAAGTAGCCGTCGCCGATCCGTCTCCCCCGCGCCTCGATCACAGTCGGCGCGGGGACGAGCTCCCGCGAGACGAGCTTGTACGGCTTCAGGATCGGCAGCACCTGCTCCACGCCCGGGAAGCCCTCGAGCGGCAGCGCCGCGAGCAGCTCTCGCTCGCCGATCGCGCCGATCACCGTCGCCTCCTTGCCGGAATTGACCTGCGCGTGCGCTCCCGCCTCGGCGAGGCGCGCGACGACCTCGTCGACCTGCTCGGCCGTCGCCTGCCCGGACATGACGATCAAGAGCTCGGGGGAGTCGACGATTGCCACGTCGAAAGTCTAGGTATCCTCGGTTTCGATGCTTCCCGCCGATCGCAGAGGGCGCTGGGTGTGGCGCAGCGAGCGCGGCGGGAGCGTGCGCTAACCCGCCTCGCTCGCCTCGTCCGCTTCGTCCATCCTCCGCGACAATGGAGTCACGAGCATGCGCATCTTCAGCGGCATCCAACCGACAGGCCAGCCCCACATCGGCAACTACAGCGGCGGCTTCCGCCAGTACGCCGAGACGCAGGAGCGCGGCGATGCCTTCTTCTGCATCGTCGACCTGCACGCGATCACGGTTCCGCACGATCCCGACGAGCTGCGCGCGGGGACGCTCGACATCGCGGCGATGCTGTTCGCGACTGACCTCGACCCCGACCGCTCGACGGTCTTCGTCCAGAGCCACGTCCCTGCCCACGCCGAGGCCGCTTGGCTGCTGTCGGCGGTGACGAGCTTCGGCGAGCTGCGCCGCATGACGCAGTTCAAGGAGAAGTCGGAGGAGCAGGAGTTCGTCTCGGCCGGGCTCTTCACCTACCCGGTGCTGATGGCCGGCGACATCCTGCTGTACCGCACCGATCTCGTCCCGATCGGCGAGGACCAGCGCCAGCACCTGGAGCTCGCGCGCGACGTCGCCGAGCGCTTCAACACGCGGTTCGGCGAAACGTTCGTCGTCCCGGAGGGCGTCTTTCCGGACGAGGGCGGTCGCGTCATGAACCTCCAGGAGCCGACGGTGAAGATGTCGAAGTCGCGCGGGTCGCAGCAGGGCACCGTGCTCATGCTCGACCCCCCGGACGTGATCCGCCGGAAGTTCAAGACCGCCGTCACCGACTCGGGCCGCGACGTCCTCCGGGCCGAGGACAAGCCCGGGATCACGAACCTGATCGACATCATGTCGGTGGCCACGGGCGAGCCGCCGGAGGCGATCGAGGCGAGGTATGACGGCGCCGGCTACGGGACGTTCAAGGCCGACGTTGCAGACGCGGTCGTTGCGCTCCTCGATCCGATCCGTTCCCGTTACGAGGAGCTGCGGGCCGATCCGGTCGAGCTCCAGCACCTGCTCGCGCGCGGCGCCGAGAAAGCGCGAAATACTTCGGCGCCGACGCTCGAGGCGATGTACGAGCGGATGGGCTTCGTCAAGGCCGAGGCCGGGCGCTTCTTCGGCGCCGCCCGCCCGCGCGGCCTCTGACATGACCCTTCGGGCCATGTTGGGGGTCTGACCCCTGACATGGCCGGAAGGGCGCATTCCCCCGTAACGTTGGTGTGACGATTTGTCCACACCCGCGGAGCCAAACGGCTCGGGCAGACGAGCGACGCGGTTCGCCTGCCCGCAACGGACGTGACCACCAGAGCCACGACCGGGGTCTGACCCCGGTCGTGGCTCGAAACGTCAGGTGCGGCGAGTCGCGACACGCAGCCGGGCGACCTCGGCCGGGGTGAGCTCACGCCACGCCCCGGGCGCGAGGCCGCTCAGATCGAGGCCCGCGTAGCGCGAGCGGTGCAGTCGCTGCACCGGATGACCGACCGCCTCGCACATCCTGCGTACCTGGCGGTTTCGGCCCTCGTGCAGCGCCAGCTCGATGCGGCCGCCACCGAGACGGCGAACGCGCGCGGGCGCGGTCGGCCCGTCGTCGAGCTCGACGCCGTCCGCCAGCCGCCGCAGCGCCTCGGGGCTGGGATCGACCTCGACCTCGGCCTCGTACACCTTCTCGACGCCGTAGCGCGGGTGCGCAAGCCGGTGCGCGAGCCGTCCGTCGTTCGTCAGCACCAGCGCGCCCGTGGTGTCGGCGTCGAGCCGCCCGACGGGCACGACGCGCGCCGGATGGCGAACGAGCCCGAGGACGGTCGGCCGCCCCTGCGGGTCGCGCGCCGTCGTGACGACGCCGGCCGGCTTGTGGAGCAGCACGTACGCGAGCGGCTGCGCCGTAACCGCTCGGCCGTCCACCTCCACGACGTCGCCCGGCTCGACAAACGTGTTCAGCTGCCCCGGCGCGCCGTTCACCCGCACGCGCCACGCCTTGATCAGCTCGTCTGCACCGCGCCGCGAGGCGACGCCAGCGCGCGCGAGATAGGCGTTGAGTCGCATCGAAGGAATCCTTTTCCGTGTGCCGAGCGGAGGGTGAAGTGCGAGTATCTCCGGGATAAATGCCGCACTACATCACGCTCATGCGCTGGACCTCGAAGGGCCTCGCCGGGCTCCCCGGGTGGCGCGAGCGCGTGGAGGAGGGCGAGCGGATCATCCGCGAGGCCGGCGGCAGCCTCACCGGCGTCTACGTGACGCTCGGACGCTATGACGTCGTCGAGATCTTCGAGGCTCCCGACGACGGGACTGCCATCGAGATCCTGATGAAGCTGCAGCAGTTCGGCGCCGAGCACACCGAGACGCTGCGCGCGTTCACGAGGGACGAGGCGGAGGAGATCATCCGCCGCCTGTAGGCGCGCTGAGAGCGCATTCGGGTTGGCGCTCGGGCGTGTCGACCGGCCGGTTCAGACGGACGCCCCGGCAGAGCCGGCACGTCCTGATGGTCGGCGCCGCCGAGTCGGCGCCCTTTACGCGGTGCGGCGCTCGGCGACCGCTTCCAGCCGCCCGCGAATCGCCTCAGCGTCGGCTCCGAGATCGTCGAGGCGCGGGAGCGCGGAGAGGCTCTCGAGCGCGAACACGCGCTCGAACAGGGCCGTCGTCCGGTAGCGAACGGCGCCGCCGGCGTCCTCCCGGCCGGCCTCCGCGATCAGCCCCCGCTCGACGAGCCCGGCGACGGCGGAGTCCGCCGCGACTCCCCGTAGCCGCGCAATCTCGGGCCGCGTGCACGGGCCGAAGTAGGCGACGATCGCGAGCGTCTCGAGCGCCGCCGCCGAGAGCCCCCGGCGAACCGGGCGCTCGACGAGCCGCTCACAGGCGGCAGCAGCCTCGCGCGACGCCCTGAACGCGTGGCCGCCGGCGACACGTTCGAGAACGATTCCGCTGCGCCCCTCGCGAAAGCGCTCCCCGAGCAAGCCCAGCGCCGTCTCGACGCGCTCTGCGTCCTCGTCCACGGCGTCGACGAGCTCGTCGAGCGTGAGCGGCCGGGGCGCGACGACGAGCAATCCCTCGAGCGTGCGCGCGAGCCGGTCGAGCGGACTCGCGGAGATCAGGCGGAGGTTCGTCGCCATCCTAGTTCCCTTCCGTCTGCGCGCCGGAGTTCCTCCGCCCCGGCGCGCCGCACGCGGATCGGCGCGAACGGCGCCGCCTGCGTGAGCGCAACCTCGCCCCGCTTGCCCAGCTCGAGGAGGGCAAGGAACGCGACCGCCTGCTCCAGCCTCGTGAGCCCCTGGACCTCCGAGTCGAAATCGAAGCGGGTGCGCCGACGCAGGAGCGCTCGAAACCGCTCGAGGAAGCGCGACACGGGCGGGAAGCGGAGCTCGAGATGCGCGAGGGACACCGCGGGCGGCTCGGTGGCCAGCCGACGGAGCGCCTGAGCGAGGGCTTCGGCCTGCTCGCCGGGGATGGCCGGCGACGGCTGTGGCGCGAGCGGTGCCGGGCCGATCCGGAAGAAGCGGTCGCCCGCGTCCTCGAGGCGCTCGGCGAGCCAGGCGGCGGCGCCCTTGATCCGCCGGTACTCGGCCAGGCGCCGCGCCAGCTCCTCCGCGGCCTCCTGGGGCTCGAGCTCGGCCATATCGTCGTCGAGGTCGACGAGCGCACGCGTCTTGAGCTCGAGCAGCGCGGCTACCAGGACGAGAAACTCGCCGCACGCCTCCAGGTCGAGCGCGTCACTGGCGGCGAGGTCCTCGACGAAGGCGAGCACGATCGCAGCGACGTCGACCTCGCCGAGGTCGAGCTCCTCCTTCAGCACGAGCGTCAGGAGCAGGTCGAAGGGACCCTCGAACGCGTCGAGGGCGAGCTCGAGCTCGCGCACGGCCATCGCCGCGGGACGCTAGCGAGAGCCCCGGACGCGGCCGCGAGGAATCGCCATCGAGCGGTCCCGCGGACGCTCCGGCACAGGCACCGTCTCCTCCGGACGCCCTCGCGGCCGCAGGAACTGCCACCACACGAAGAACGCGACCGAGAGGACGAAGAGCACCGCGGACACCCACGTGTTGAGCCGCAGGCCGGCAATCTCGTGTGCCGGGTCGATGCGGAGCTCCTCGATGAAGGCACGTCCGGCCGTGTAGTAGGCGACGTAGAGCGCGAAGAGCCCCGGAGGGCGGATGCGCCAGAGCCGGTCGACAAGGAGCAGGATCCCGACGCCGAGCAGGTCGTACAACGACTCGTACAGGAAGGTGGGCTGGAAGGTGTCGCTCGTGAGATAGCCCGAGACACGATGGTCGACGTCGATCTCGAGCCCCCAGGGAAGGTCGGTCGGCTTGCCGTAGAGCTCCTGGTTCCACCAGTTGCCCCAGCGTCCGATCGCCTGCGCCAGCAGCAGTCCCGGCGCGACCGCGTTCATGAAGCGGAACACGCTCTCGCCCGAGGTCCGCACGACGATGGCGCCCGCGATCGTCCCGCACAGGATCCCGCCCCAGACGCCGAGACCGCCCTTCCAGACCGCGAACGGCCCCCACCACTCGTCCGGCACCTCGTTCCAGCTCGTCAGCACGTGGTAGGCGCGTGCGCCGACGATGCCCGCGGCGACGCCCCACACGGCGACGCGGAAGACGAGGTCCCAGTCTCCGCCCTGACGCGTCCAGCGGACGCCGGTCAGCCCGATGCAGGCCGCGATCGCGAGCAGAAGCATCAGCCCGTACGCGTGAATCGCGATCGGGCCGATCTCGACCTCGCCCGACGAGGGCGACGGGATGGACGCCAGAAGCGCGGGCACCGGGACGAGATTCTGCCCGGTGCGCGCTATGAACGGGAGCTAGAGCAGGATCTCGAGCGCCAGGTCCGGCGGACAGCCGCGCTCTAGCAGCGAGATCGCGTGGCGGAGATCCACCTCGTACCGGCCTGCGAGATCAGCCGCGGCCTCGGGTGGGTAGCCGGCGCGCTCGAGCTCCTCGCGGCGCCACGCCGCGATCCGCTCGTGCTCTTCCGAGATGAGATTGGCCGCGGTCATCGTTCTCCTTCGTCGCTTTCCCTGCTCCTTCATTCGGTCAAACGCAAGCAGCGGATGTCCGCTTCCCGGCGGACGGCGAAGATTCACGGATCCTTAACGGTTTCGCTAGCGCCGGCGTCTGCGGACGGCGAAAGCCGCCGCCGGCAGCACGACGAGCGCGACGACTCCGCCGACGGCGAACGCCGCCGCAGGATGGCCGCTGTCCGCACGTCCGGCCACGGCCAAGCGCCGCGTGTCGGCGACGAAGCGCGCGTCCATTGCGATCCCGTACGTCCAGCGTCCAGCCGTTGGAAACACGACACGCGCCTCGTATTTGCCGGGCGTTCCCGTCGCACGCACCGAGAAGGAGCGCATCGCGCCCGTCCGCTCGTTCAGGATCTTCACGGTCGGCGCGTGCCCGATCTGGCGGAACAGATCCGTCGGCTTCACGCGCACGACCGCCGTCCAGGCCTCGCCAGCGGCGATGCCGCCCGAGGGCGCGTTCGCGAGCCGGATCTCCTCGGGCTCCCCCGGCGCGTTCTTCGCCCACGCGACGGGCGACGCCACGAGTGCGACGGCGGTAACGAGCAAGAGCGTGCGGAGCATCGTTTCCTCCTTGCCTCGTTTTCGGCTCTACACCGCCGGGCGCCGCGGCGTTCCACGCAGCCCCGTCGCGATCGCGAGCGCCTCGCCACGCGTACGTGCACCCTCGAGCCGGAAGGTGACACCGCCGCGATCCCACAGCAGGACGTTGCCCGCGAGGCGCCGTGTGTCGGGGCGGATCAGGCCGTGTGCGTCGCGCCAGACGATCTCGTGCGCCGCGCCGACGATCCAGGCTCCTTCCGCTCCGTCGACGAGGACTTCGACGATCCGCGTCCGCGGCCCTACGAGCTTCCTCACGTACGGGACCTGCGCGCCGCGGAACTCCGTCAGCAGCAGCCGCCGACCGCCTACGTTCCAGACGAACGAGACCTTGCCGCCGGGAACGGAGCCGTCGAGGTAGACGCGCGCGGCGGCGGCCGGCCGGCGGATCGGGAAGTCAGCGAGCCTGTGTGCCTCGACGAGCGTGACGCGCGGTCCGAGCGCGAGGTCGGCGTCGCTCGGCGCGCGGGGCTGCGTGTTCGTGCGCTCGATCGTCGCGCCGCCGATGCCGAGGAAGTCGAGAATCGCCGACCGCGCGGGCGGCACGGCCAGCGCAGCGGCGGCTGCGAGCACGAGCGCGGCGGCGGCCGCGGCCAGGAGGCGGAACCGCGACGGCCGCGCGACGCGGGTGCGGAGGCGCTGCCCGACGTCGGCGGCGAGGTCGGGGACCGGGGGAAACGCGAGCTCCGCTCCCAGCGCGTGCAGCTCCTGCTCGAGCTCAGACACGGGCCTCTTCCTCCTCCAGCGCCGCTCGCAGCCGGCCGAGCGCGCGCGACAGTCGCGACTTCACGGTTCCCGGTCGCACGCCGAGCGCCGCCGCGGTCTCCGTCTCGGAGAGGTCGAGGAAGTAGCGGCAGGCGACGACGAGGCGCTCGTCATCACGCAGCGCGTTGACCGCCGCGAGCAGCTCGCCGCGACGCTCGGCGTCGAGCAGCGCCGCCTCGGGGGGCGGGGCCGCGCCCCCCGGACGGCTCTCGGCTGCGGCAGTGCGCAGCGCGAGCTGCTCGCGTCGGCCCGCGGCGCGGCGGCGGTTGCGGGCCTCGTTCGCGACGATCCGGAGCAGCCATGGCCGGAAGGGCGCATCGCGGCGGAAGCGGCCAAGCGCCCGAAAAGCCTTGACGAAGGCGTCCTGCGCGGCCTCCTCGGCGTCGGCGGCGTTCCCGACGATCAGATAGGCGGTCCGGAACGCGATTGCCTGATGCGCCTCCATGATCCTCTCGTACGCCCCAACGTCCCCGCGCTTTGCCCGCTCGACCAGCTCGCTCTCGGTCAGTGGACGGCCCTCCACTGCTCCCTTCTACACCGCTCGCGGCGGCGCCGTTCCATGCCATGCTCGCGGCATGGAGAGCGGAGACGCTTTTGGCCGACTGCTGCTCGATCAGCTCGCCGGGAAGCCCGACCTCCACGAGATCGTCGAGCGCGACGACGGCTTCATCGACACGGGGGTCGGCCCTCAGACGTACTTCCGGCCCGTGCGGCGGTGGGTTGCGGTCGAGCGACGCGCTCTGCGCTGGGTTCGGGGGCGCGTGCTGGACGTCGGCTGCGGCGCCGGACGCGTGGCCCTGGAGCTGCAGCGGCGCGGCCACGAGGTCGTCGCGATCGACGTCTCCCCAGGCGCGGTGGAGGTCGCACGGAGGCGCGGCGTGCGCGACGTACGGCTCGTTCCGTTCGAGCGCGTCGACGCCTCGCTCCGCAGCTTCGGCACCGTTGTGATGTTCGGAAACAACTTTGGACTCTTCGGCGGCGAGGCAAAGGGGCAGCGGATGCTGCGGCGGCTCCACCGCGTTGCCGACCGCATCGTCGCCTGCACGAACGACCCCTACGGGACGGACGACGAGGCTCATCTCGCCTACCACGAGCGCAACCGCCGACGCGGGCGCATGGCGGGCCAGCTTCGGCTCCGCGTGCGCTACCGCGAGCTCGCCTCGCCGTGGTTCGACTATCTGCTGATCTCGCCCGACGAGCTCACGGGGCTCGTCGCCGGGACTGGCTGGCGAGTCCGGCAACTCATCCGCGACGAGGGCTCGGTCTACGTCGCCGTTATCGACCGCACGTAGCCCGCTGCAGCCATGTCTCGGCCAGGCACGAGGACATTGGCTCAAAAGGACGGCCGGGCGACGCGTGACCCGGTCGCACCGAGTATCCCGCGGGGTCGCATGGAGGGTCGCGGTGCTACTCCTGCCGGGCAAAGGGCCATGTCTTGGTGCCAGGCACCAGGACAATGGCCTATTTGGGCGGTTGGATTGAAACCGGGCGGTCGAGGCGGCTGTAGGTGTGGTGCATGAAGTGGGCCGCGGCGGTCATGCGGAGGTCGCGCGGGCGGAACGTCGCGCGGTCGACGGTGAGCCTGAACCAGGCCGGGATCGCGGGGTCGAAGAACGAGAGCGTCTCCGTATCACGGTCGCGTCGAACGAGATGGGCGTACCCGGAGCGCGCCCCCCAGGTCGGCGTGGGCTGCCGGATCGGGCTCTGCGGCTCCGCCTGCCAGCGACCGCCGCGGCTGCGGTCCCAGCGGCGATCACCGATCAGGATCGCCTCGCCGTCACTGGCGATGCGATAGCGCAGCCGGTTCGGCGCGGCGATGTCGTAGGTGGTCCGGAGGACGTTCGTGGGGCTCGACGCGAGCCGCTCGTGGATCCGGAGCGACCGGAGCCTGTGGAACGCAGCCGTCGCGCGCCGAAGTGCGCGCTCGGCCGCCGGCGCGGGCCAGCGGGGCGGAAGGCCGAACCGCAGCACGGCGGGGGCCCGGCCCCCGCCCTGGAGTCGGAGCTCGACCGATCGCGGACTCGTGGAGGGCAGCGTTGCCTCGTAGCAGCCCGGCCCGCACCTCCGTGCGGTCGCCGTGGACGACGCGACTGGATCCTGCGCGGTCACGTCGACCTGCAGGTCGTCGACGGCCGAGCCGCTCGGCCCGAGCACGGACGTCTGAACGGCGACCTCGCCTCGCGCCGGCCGGAGCGCCACGCCTACCGCGAGATCCCCCGCCTCCCGCCCCAGCACGAGCGCGCCGGCCGGCGGCGGAGGTGGGAGCCGCACGCTCGTCGATGCCGGCGGCGCTGCAGC
>JBKOYJ010000058.1:0-6891 GCA_046725345.1 Actinomycetota bacterium
GCCTTGGACGACCTCGTCGGGGATACCCCACATTTCGACGAAGCGGCGGTTGAACGACAGCATCCGCCCCTCGGGCGAGACGACGAGGACGCCGTCGAGCAGCGCCTCGGTCTGCGAGGCGAGGAGCGTGCGCTCGAACCGCTCGCTCGCCTTCGAGTCGGTCGGCTCAGTCTCGCTTCCGGCTACGGCCTCACGCTCTACCAATGTCCCCGTCCGCTCCGCGCCGCAGGGCCGCGACGCCCATAGCTAAGCGAGATTGCACATACCTGGCAACTATTCGAGACCGCTAGGCAGCGGCCTCCGTCGCGCACTCGTTTTCCGTCGTCGGCGGGGACGCCACATGCGCAGGCTCGCCGCCCGTAGGCGGAGGCTCCGGTTCGCGGCGCTCGCGCGCACGATCCAGCGCGGCCCTGAGCCCGGTCCAGAAGTCCCTGGAGGTGTTCGCCGGCTCGTCCACTGCGCCGTAACGAGCATCGGCGCCCAGGACTGCGGCCTTGAGCTCGCTACGAGCGCCGCTAGCGAGAGAAGCCGTGACGGCGTGCGCGGCCCGGCTCGGCCGGCCCGCGCTCGATCTCGACGATCCGCAGGGCGGTGACAAGCGTCGCGCCTGCCGACATGAGGCGTTCGACGAGCTCCCTGTCGCTGAGGAGTGCGAGCTCCCGAGCCGTGAGCTGGAGCTGCACGAGCGTCGTCACCGGTAGCGGTACACGATCCGACCGCGGTTGAGGTCGTAGGGCGAGAGCTCGATCTTGATCCGGTCGCCGGGGAAGATCCTGATCCGATAGCGCCGCATCTTGCCGGCGACGTACCCCAGGGTCTCATGACCGTTGTCGAGCGCGACGCGGAAGTAGCCGTTGCGCAGCGCCTCGACGACCTCCCCTTCCAGCTCGATCTTCTCTTCCTTCTCGGCCATGCGACCGCCTCTCCGCTTTCGATGCGCGGACGGCCCGCCGGATCGCGCCGGCGGGCCGTCGCGCGGCGAGTTCGCTACGCGCTGATCGTCTCGACGTTGATCGCCTCGGGGCCCTTCTGGCCCTCGCGGCGCTCGTACTCGACCTTCGCGCCTTCAGCAAGCGTCTTGAAGCCGCTGCCGGCGACGTTCGTGTGGTGCACGAACAGGTCCTTGTCGCCCTCGTCAGGCGTGATGAACCCGTAACCCTTCTGGTCGTTGAACCACTTGACGGTTCCGGTTGCCATAGAAAACACCTCCTCCTACCAAGTTCACGAACGCGTAGAGGAAGGCGTTGCCGGTCCCGTACTCGCTCTTGATTGCGTGACCACCATAGCAGCCTCCCGGGCGGTGCCCCTCATAGCCGCAGCGGGGCCGCTTCTTTGCCCGATTCGCCACGCGTGAATCACGCGGCGCTACCGTCGAGGCGTGGAAGAGCGAGCGGACCGGGCTTGGAGTCGCCTGGCCCTGATGCGGGCCGCGCTGGCCGTGTTCGTGATCGCGTGGATCTTCGGGCCATACGCGTTGCGGTCGACAGTGCCGATCTGGGTCCCGTTCCTCGCTGCCCTCGGCCTCGAAGTCCACTTCTTCGTCGGCGGTCTCCGTCCCGGCTCGAGAGATCGTCCCGATCGCGGACCGCAGACCGTCGATCGCGAGCGCTACGGCTTCGCGCGCGACACGGACGAGCTGCTGCTCGTCCGTCAGGGCGGTGAGGAGCTCTGGATCCCGTACTCCGGAGAATCCGACGAGGAGATCGCGGCGCTGGTCGCTGCGGAGCGCGAGCGGCAGGAGGAGGCCGTGCGCCCGCTCGTCGCAGTGGAGCCCCGGCGCCCCTGGCTTCGGCCGCCCGCTCGCCGCTTCGCGGCCGGCCTCGGTGTCATCGCCGCGCTCGCGCTGGTTCTCTGGGTCGCGGACAGCCGCACCGGGTGGGACGGGCTCGACGGCAACGCCCGCGCCGAGGCGCGGGCGCGCTTCTCCGAGGAGGCCGCTCGGATCGCGGCCAAGCCGGTGACGATCCGCTGCGACGAGGCGGGCGACTACGTGGGCGCCGTCCAGCACGCGGACGGGGTCGCCACCGTCGGAGGCGACGTCGCCTACCTCACGCCGGAGCGCTGCCTCGACCTCTACCGGCTCGCGTTCAAGGGCGAAGTCAGGGGGAGCGAGACAGGCCGCGCGCTCGCAGTCCTCGCGCACGAGTCCTGGCACCTCCGCGGCGTGCGGGACGAGGGCATGACCGAGTGCTTCGCCCTCCAGAGCGGGGTGAAGCTCGGGCAGCGGCTCGGCCTTTCTGAGGGCCGCGCCCGGCAGCTGATGCGCCAGCAGCTCGTCGAGAACTCGCTGCACGCCGCGGGGAGCAGCGAGTACCTGGTACCGCCGGACTGCCGCGACGGCGGGCGCCTGGACCTCGACCCGAACGTCCCCAGCTTCCCGTGACCGAGCAGCCGCCGCCCGACAGCTCTCACATCGCGAGAAGGCTTCTGGCCAAGCGACCTGCCTTGCCGCCCGCGTGCGGCTCACGACCGCCCGCAGTAAGGGACGAACGCCGACAAGTCGTCATGGCGCCGAAAGTGCCGGACTTGTCGGCGGAGATGGGCCGTGAAGGACTCGAACCTTCAACCTTGGGATTAAGAGTCCCCTGCTCTGCCAGTTGAGCTAACGGCCCTTGCGGCCGAAAGTGCTGGCGCACCTTCGCCGGAGGAGGGTTAGTCGCCTCGCTTCGCCCGCGGACGAGAGAAGGAGCCCTCCCGGGGCCGTAGTGTAGTCGCCGATCCGTAGCCTCTCGGCGATGAAGGTCGTCTCCGTCGTGGGCAACCGGCCGCAGTTCATCAAGTCGGCGCCGCTGTCGGTCGCGCTGCGCGAGCGGGGGATCGACGAGGTCGTGGTCCACACCGGCCAGCACTACGACCCGGAGCTCTCGCAGGTGTTCTTCGAAGAGCTTGGCCTCGGCGAGCCCGACCACCGGCTCGAGACGCGGAGTGCGGATCCCGAGCGCATGCGACCCGGGATCTCGGAGGTGATCGAGCGCGAGCGGCCCGACTGGGTGCTCGTCTACGGCGACACGAATTCGACCCTCGCGGGAGCCCGCACGGCCAGCGACCTCGCCTTCCCGGTCGCGCACGTCGAGGCCGGGCTCCGCAGCGGCGACTGGACGATGCCGGAGGAGCACACGCGCGTCGAGGTCGACCGGATCTCGGCCTTGCTCTTCTGCCCCGACGAACGCTCGCGACGAACGCTCGAGCAGGAGGGGGTCCGCGGGCGGATCGAGGTGGTCGGCGACGTGATGGCGGATGCCTCGCTCAGGTTCGCGCCGATCGCGCGGCGGCGGTCGGACGTGCTCGCGCGTCTTCGCGTCGAGCCGGGCCGCTACGTGGTCGCGACCATCCACCGAGAGGCCAACGTTCGGCCACCGCGGCTCGGCCGGATCCTCGCCGGCCTCGCTCACGTCGAGCTCCCCGTGATCCTCCCGGCTCACCCGCGTACGCGCCGCGCGGTCGACGTGCACCGGATCGGCATCAGCGCCAACGTCCGGCTCGTCGAGCCGCTGGGCTATCTCGACCTCGCCGCGCTTGCCTCGCAGGCGCACGCGATCGTGACCGACTCGGGCGGCCTTCAGAAGGAGGCGTACTGGTACGGCGTGCCCTGCGTCACCGCCCGGCCCTCGACGGAATGGGTCGACACCGTGGAGCTCGGAGCGAACGTCCTCGTCGACGACGACCCCGACCGGCTCGCGGCGGCGGTCGCCAAGGCGCGCATCCCCGAGGAGCGCCCGCCGCTCTACGGCGACGGGCATGCGTCGGAACGCATCGCGGACGCCCTGGCTAGCCTTCCGCGGGCATGACGACGATCGGCGTCGCCGGCCTCGGTTACTGGGGCCCGAACCTCGCACGCAACTTCGACGACCTCGCCGAGCTGCGCTGGCTCTGCGACGTCTCGGACGACCTGCGCGAGCGCTTCGCGGCCAGGTACCCCGCCGCGCGCGTGACGGGCGACTTCGAGGAGATGCTCGCGGATCCCGGGCTCGATGCGGTCGCGGTCGCGACGCCCGTGCCGACCCATTACCCGCTGGCGCGCCAGGCCCTCCTCGCGGGCAAGCACACGTTCGTCGAGAAGCCGCCTGCGCTCCGGGGCGAGGAGATGGAGGAGCTGCGCGCTCTGGCCGAGGAGCGGGAGCTGGCGCTGATGCCCGGCCACCTGCTCCTCTACCACCCCGGCGTGCGCAAGCTCAAGGAGCTCGTGGACTCGGGAGAGCTCGGCGAAGTCCTGTGCGTCTACGGCAACCGCCAGAACCTGGGCGTCTTCCGGACGAACGAGAACGCGCTGCTCTCGCTGGGGGTGCACGACCTCTCGGTGATCCTCTACCTGCTCGACGAGGAGCCGGCGGAGGTCTCCGCGCACGGGAACGCGTTCCTGACGCCGGGCGTCGAGGACGTCGTCTTCTGCTACCTCCGCTTCCCCTCGGGAAAGATCGCGCACATGCACCTCTCGTGGCTCGACCCGCACAAGGTGCGCCGGATCACGGTCGTCGGGCGCGAGAAGATGGCCGTGTTCGACGACATGGAGCTCGAGCGCAAGGTGACGATCTACGAGAAGGCGGCGTGGCGGCCCGTCGAGCGCTACGGTGAGTGGCAGACGCGCACGGGCGACATCCACAGCCCGAAGGTCGGCAGCGAGGAGCCGCTGCGACTGGAATGCCGGCACTTCCTGGCACTCGTGAGCGGCGACGGCGACCGCCGGAAGCCTGCGAACGACGGTCTCCTCGTGGTGCGCACGCTCGAGCAGCTCCAGGGCTCGCTCGCAGCGGTCGCGGCCTAATGGTGGACATCGCCGAAACGGCGATCGTCTACCCGGGGACGATCGTCGGCGAGCGGTGCAAGATCCTGGACGGAGCGGTCGTCGGCAAGCAGCCGACGCTCTCGCCCCGCTCGACGGCGAAGCGCGAGGAGCTCGCGCCGACCGAGCTCGGCCCAGGCACCGTCGTCTCGACCGGAGCCGTCGTCTTCGCGGGGACGCGGATCGGCGAGCGTGTGATCGTCGGCGACCAGGCTTGCGTGCGCGAGCGGGCGGTCGTGGGCGACGACGTCGTGATCGGCCGCGGCTCGCTCGTCGAGAACGACACGACCATCGGCGCGCTCACGAGGATCCAGGCGGACGCGTACATCACGGCCTACTCGACGCTCGAGGACAACGTCTTCATCGCGCCGTGCGTCGTAACCACGAACGACAACTTCATGGGGCGGACGGAGCGGCGCCACGCCCTCATGCGCGGGCCGACCATCCGCCGCGGCGCTCGGATCGGCGGCGGCGCCGTCCTGTGTCCGGGGGTCGAGATCGGCGAGGAGGCCTTCGTCGGCGCGGGCGCCGTCGTCGTTCGCGACGTGCCGCCGCGTGTCATCGTCGTCGGCAATCCCGCGCGCGTGCTGCGCGAGGTCCCCGAGGAAGAGCTGCTCGAGAACCAGTAGTTATCGCTTGCTGAAGCGGAGGCCATATGCGCCCGCGCCGGCCTCTTCGATCCGCACCTGGAGGTAGTACCAGCCGCCCCGCCGCCGCGGCGCGCGGTACACCAGCCGCTGCACGCCGCCGACAGCGCGCGAGCGCGCGAGGCGCCGCCGCTGGAGCGCGGGAGCGACGGCGTCGACGCGCGTCGTCCCCGGGCGCCAAAGGAACAGATGCGTGCCCGGCGGCGCGTCGACCAGGCGGGCGACGAGCCGCCGACGCGAGCGCAGCCGAACGCGGTAGACGTCGTTCTGGTCGTCCCAGAAGTCGATCGTCGCGTCGACCCGGCCTCCGCGGCGGCCCCACACCGTCGCGGCGCGCGTCCCCGCGTCGTCGTTCGTCTCTCGCCGGTCCGCAGGTGGCAGCTTGCCTGCGAGCGCCCGCCCGACCGCCGCGGCGACGTCGAGGCGACCCCAGCCGGTCAGGGGATCCCGGAGCCGCGTGCACTCCTCGCACCCTTCGGCCGGGGTCATGTCCCGGGCCGCGCGCGTCAGCAGCTCCGTGATCTGACCGGGGGCGAGGCCGGGACGCACCGCGAGCACGAGCGCGGCCGCCGCCGCGGCCTGGGGCGCCGAGAACGACGTCCCCTCGCCGCGGCGAAAGGCGCCGCGGTCGACCCCGTCGCCGTCGACGGCGCAGTCGGAGTAGCCGACATTCGCGCATCCGGGCGCATGCGAGAGCCCGCGCGGGAAGGTGGAGAGGACGCCCCTGCCGGGAGCCGCGATGTCGTTGTAGATCTGGTCCCTCGCGGAGAAGAGCGGAACGTCCCCGTCGCGCGACAGCGCGCTCACGCCGAGCACGTGCGGCAGCGCGGCGGGATAGGCCGCGAACGGCCACGGAAGCCGCGGCGCGACGTCGGCGTTGCCGACCGCCGCGACCACGACGGCACCGCGCCGGACCGCGTAGTCGACCGCGCTCGCCTCGAGCGGCGAGAACGTGTCCCGTCTGCGATCGAGCGGGTCGCGGAGCCCCGCGAAGCTGAGGTTGATCACCTGCGCATGAGCCGTGTCGACAGCCCAGCGAATCGCTCGTACCTCGGCGTCGAGGGAGATCGCGGGATCCCGTCCGACGACCTTCGCCACCACGAGCTGCGCCGGGAATGCGATCCCGGCGATTCCCGCTCCGTCGTGCGCCGCCGCGATCAGGCCGGCAACGAACGTCCCGTGGCCCAGCCGGTCGACCCGCGGGTTGCCTCCGACGAAGCTCTGCGCAGCGGCGATCCGTCCCTCGAACTCGGGATGGTCGCCGTCGATGCCGGAGTCGACGATCGCGACGCGAATCGGGCCGAGCGCCGGAGGCTGCGGCCACGCGTCGAAGGCCCGAATCTGATTGAGGTACCACTGGCGAGCGACGAGCGGGTCGCTCGCCACGAAGGCCAATCGGCGCCGCACGTCGAGGCGCTCGGCGTAGGCAACACCGCGCAGGCGGCTCGCCCCAGCCGCTCGCCG
>JBKOYJ010000038.1:0-32875 GCA_046725345.1 Actinomycetota bacterium
TGACGTAGAGCAGGCCCTCCCAAAGCTCCTTGCGCATCCCAGGGCGCCGGCCGTCCTCCCGCTTCTCGACCGGCGCCTCGCGCTTGCGGATCGCCACGAGGAACGCGCCCGAGACCGCGAAGCTGACGGCGTCGACGACGATCGCGTAAGGCGCCGTCAGCAGCTGGATCAGGCCGCCCGCGGCCGGAGGCCCTGCGAGCTGTCCCGCCGAGCGCGTGACCTCGAGCTTCGAGTTCCCCTCGACGAGATGCTCGCGCTCGACGAGCGCGGGCAGGTACGACTGGTACGCGACATCGAAGAAGACGGTGAGGACGCCGGTCAGGAAGCCGACGACATAGAGCTGGGCGAGCGTGAGATCCCCGAAGAGGTAGACGATCGGAACGGTCGCGAGCAAAAGGCCGCGCCCGAGGTCGGCGACGATCAGCACGGCCCGCCGCGGCAGCCGGTCGACCCACACGCCCGCCGGAAGCGTGAAGAGTAGGAACGGCAGGAACTCGACCGTGCCGAGCGCGGCGACCTCGAACGCCGAGGCATCCAGCAGGCGGACGGCGATGATCGGGAGCGCGAGCTGCGAGATCGCGGAGCCGAACTGGCTGATCGACTGCCCCGTCCACATCTTCAGGAAGTCGGAGTGGCGCCAGAGAGCGCCGCGCGGACGGAAGCTACGCATCGGCCGGCTCGGGGGACCAGAACGCGTTGGCGAACACGTGCAGTCGGCCGCCCGCGGCGTCGGCCGCACGGAAGTCCGCGACGAGGCGATCGAGCCGCCGCTCGAGGCGGCGCGCATCGGCGGGTGACAGCCGCGCGCGCACGAGGCCGAAGCTGACCGCCCCGGAGGTCTGGTCGATTTCCTCTGCGGCCCGGCGCAGCGCCGCCGCACCGAGCGCGGGAACCGTTTCCGGCGCCTCCTCGGCGCGGAACAGGAACAGCCGTGCCGTCCGGCCATAGAACTTCTCGGTCACCGCGCGTACCTTGCGAGTGCGAACGACGCGAATCAGCCCGGCGCGCTCGAGCACCTTCAGGTGGTGCCCCACGGTTCCCTTCGGGAGGTCGAGCTCCCGTGCCAGCTCCTGCGTCGACCGCGCGCGCTCGCGGAGCAGGGCGACGAGCTTGCTTCGGAGGTCGTCGGCGAGCGCTCGTAGCTGTTCCCGCTCGGAGACGACCAGTGTCTCGGGCGCGTCATAGTCCGGCCCTGCCGGCTTCTCGACAACGGGCGACATATACCGACCATACGGGAAATGCCGACCATTCGCAAGGCGTGAGTTACGCTCCTGCCGTGAGGGCCATCGACGTCCTCGTCAGGCGTGCCGGCGCCGTCGAATCGCGCCACCGCGTCCACGCTGTCGCGGTACGAGGAGGGGACGTCGTGGCGGCGCGTGGAGACCCCGAGCTCGTCACGTTCATGCGCTCCGCGGCGAAGCCGATCCAGGTGCTCCCCGCGGCGCGCGCCCGCCCGGACCTGGACGAGCGCGACCTCGCGATCGCTTCGGCATCGCACCTCGCCGACCCCGTCCAACTCGAGGCGGTCCGCGCGCTGCTCGCCAAGGCGCCGGCGAGCGAAGACGACCTCGAGTGCGCGACCCACGGCGATCCGCCGAGCCGCCTGAAGCACAACTGCTCGGGCAAACACGCCGCGATGCTCGCGCTCGCGCGAGCGCGGGGCTGGCCGACGGAGGGCTACCGCCTACCCGATCACCCCGTCCAGCGGGCGATGCTCGCCGAGGTCGCGCGGGCCGCCGAGGTACCCGAGTCGGAGATTCCAACCGCGACCGACGGCTGCGGCGTCGTCACGTTTGCGTTGCCGCTCGAGAGGATGGCGTACGCGTTCGCGCGCCTCGCTCGGCTCGAGGCGGGCCAGCGCGTCGTTCGCGCGATGCGCGCCTTTCCCGGGCTAATCCGGGGCCCGGCCGCCGCCGACACGCGGCTGATGCGCGGTCTGGACGGCTGGGTCGCGAAGGGAGGCGCCGAGGGCCTGATGTGCGCGGCGAGCGCGGACGGCCTCGGGATCGCGCTCAAGGTGGAAGACGGCAACACGCGGGCGACGGGCCCCGCGCTCGGCGCGTTCCTCGCGGAGCTCGGCGAGTCGCTTCCGGAGCTGGCGGTCGAGCCGCTCGAGAACAGCCGCGGCGAGCGAGTCGGTGAGATCTCGGCTGCATAGCGACGAGGCCGATCCGGCCGCGAAGCGGAAGCTCGGGGGCCGGTTACAACTCGCCGTCGGCGAGGCGGAGGCGGGACCGCGCTCCCGCCGCAGCCACGCAGCGTCCGGCGATCACGAGCCGCGGAGGAGGGGGCTCGCGGGGGAACCAGGGGTTCCCCTCGCGTTGGAGCGTGTGAACGGTTTGTCAGGAATTTCTTTCGACACGGTTAAGAACGTGTGTAACATCCCGGCGCTGAGAGAGGGCGAGCCGGCACCCGTTGCGTCCGGCTCTTTGCGTGTCGTGAACGATCGTTCCCCCGTCATCCGACGCGTCTGACCGGAGGTCATGTGCTCACCGTCGACATCTCGCTGCCCGAGGTCGAAGAGCTTTACAAGCTGGTGCAGGATGGGGTCGAGAAGGGGTTCCTGAACTACGACGAGATCGCCGCAGGGCTCGAGGACGTCGAGCTCGCGAAGGAGCAGGTCGAAGACTTCTACACCTACCTCATCGACCATGGGGTCGAGCTCGTCCCGGGCGAGGTCCACAAGCACCCGCCGCACGAGCAGCCGGTAGTCGAGGAGGAGAAGGGACCCAAGCTCGACCTCACCGTCGAGCCATCGCTCGACTCACTTCGGCTCTATCTCAGGGAGATCGGGCGTGTACCGCTCCTGACCGCCGACCAGGAGGTGACGCTCGCCAAGCGCATCGAGCGCGGCGACATGAGCGCGAAGACGCAGATGATCGAGGCGAACCTGCGCCTTGTCGTCTCGATCGCGAAGGCGTACCTCGGCCGCGGCCTCTCCTTTCTCGACCTGATCCAGGAGGGATCCCTCGGGCTGATCCGAGCCGTTGAGAAGTTCGACTACCGCAAGGGCTACAAGTTCTCGACCTACGCGACCTGGTGGATCCGGCAGGCGGTGACCCGCGCGATCGCCGACAAGGCGCGGACGATCCGAATCCCGGTCCACATGGTCGAGAAGCTGAACAAGGTCGTCCACATCGAGCGCCAGCTCGTCCAGCGTCTGGGGCGCGAGCCGTATCCGGAGGAGATCGCAGCCGAGCTCGAGATCACCACCGAGGAGGTGCGTGAGATCCTGCGCATGGCGCAGCTTCCGGTCTCGCTGGAGAAGCCGGTCGGGGACGACGACGAGTCGTCGCTCGGCGACTTCGTTCCCGACGAGCAGGCGGAGTCGCCATTCGACACGGCATCGCTGTCACTGCGCCGCGAGGACATCGAGAACGCCCTCGCCTCGCTGCCCCAACGCGAGCGACAGGTGATCGAGCTTCGCTTCGGGCTGACCGGCGAACAGCCGCTGACCCTCGAGGAGGTCGGGCGCGCCTTCGGCGTCACTCGCGAGCGCATCCGTCAGATCGAGAACACGACGCTCAAGAAGCTCGAGTCCCTCCCGGAGGCGCAAGGCCTCAAGGATTGCGTTTGACTCGCTGAAAGCTGCGCTTTCACCGGGCTCTGTTTGACCCGCGCTCTGCGCGGGTGAGCGCGCGCGAAGAGCGGTCTTCGCGCGCTCGTGAGATTGCTAGGCGGGCCGCTCTAAGGGATTCGGCTGCTCGATGCGCTCGAGCGGGGCGAATAAGCGGCAGTGTGGGCACTTGAAGCCACGGTGCCGCTCCGTCGCTCCCTCGAGCAGCTCGGCGACGAAGTCGCGCTGGCAGTGTGGGCAGGTGACGGTGGGGGCCTCGTCCGCAGTGAGCTCGTCCTCCATCACCTAGCCCAACGTACCAAAGGCGATTCTCGATTCGGCATGAGCTCCGTCGGCCTTCGCTCCGCGGGGGCGCAAGCGGCCAGCGACGTCTTCTCCAGTCGGCTCGCGAGCTCCGCCCGTGCGTCGGCGGACGGACTCGGCCGCGGCGTGCCGTCGGAGCCGCCGCCACCGCAGGCCGGCAGCCAGGCCACGAGCACGACGAGGAGTAGGAGCTGCTTCATGTGCGCGCTACGCCTCCGCGACCATACGCGTCACCTACGGAGTGAGCCGGGTAACCTGGAGGACTAATGGATAGTCCAAACCTCTTGGTGGCTCTTACGCTCGCAGCGGTTCTCGGTCTGCGCCATGCGCTCGATCCCGACCATCTGGTCGCCGTATCGACGCTCGTTGCCGGCGCCGAGGAGAGGGCGGGGCGCGCAGCGGCACGGTTGGGAGCGACATGGGGTGCTGGGCACGCCCTGGCCGTCGTCGTGCTGGGGCTGCCGGTCGTCGTCGCACATGCACTGCTCCCCACGCTCGTGGAGCGGCTCGCCGAGACGGCGATCGGAGTCGTCATCGTCCTGCTCGCCGCTCGCCTCCTGTTCCGCTGGCGCCGCGGCGCGTACCACGTGCACGCGCACGAGCACGGGGGCGGGCGGCACACCCACGTCCACGCCCACCAGGAGACGACCGAGCACGCGCACGAGCACGCGCGTCCCCGAACGCCGCTGCAGGCGTTCCTGATCGGAACCACGCACGGCGTGGGAGGAAGCGCGCCTGTAGCGCTGCTGCTGCTGGCCTCTGTGCCGGGAAGGGCGGCGGCCGCAGCCTCGCTCGTCGTCTTCGCACTCGGAACGGCCGTCTCGATGGCCATCCTCTCCGCCGCCTTCGGCTGGACGCTCGGCCGCCCGAGGCTTCGCGACCGTTTCCAGCTCGCCGCCTTGCCGCTCGGAGTCGCCGGCGTCGGCTTCGGCGCCCTCTATGCCGCCGCGGTGTGGATGCCCGCGCTTGCTCTCGTTTAGCGCTCGTCGAGGACGTCTTGCGCGATCGCGAAGGCGGAGTTCGCGGAGGGGACGCCGCAGTAGATCGCGCTGTGGAGCAGGACCTCCTTGATCTCGTCGGCCGTGAGCCCGTTGCGAAGCGCCGCCCGGACGTGCATGGCTAGCTCCTCGTGGCGCCCGAGCGCGACCAGCGCGATCAGGGTCATGCAGCTGCGCGTGCGCCGGTCGAGCCCAGGCCGCGCCCAGATCTCTCCCCACGCGTAGCGCGTGAGGAGGTCCTGGAACTCGCGAGTGAAGTCGGTCGTCTTCGCCTCGGCGCCGTCGACGTGCTCGTCGCCGAGCACCTGGCGCCTTACGCGCATGCCCTCCTCGCGGCTCACAGGAACCCATCCAGCAGCGCGTTGAACTCTTCCGCGCGCTCGACGCTCGCGAGGTGGCGCGCGTCAGGGATCACCTCGAGTCGCGCGTGCGGCACCTCGTTCACGATCCACTCGAGGTGCGGCGGCGGCGCCGACGGATCGTCGGCGGCGGCGATCGCGAGCGTCGGCGCCCGCACTCGCCCGAGCGCGCCACGGACGTCCCAGCGCGCCAGCGCGTCGCAGCAGCGCGCGTAGCCCTCCGGATCCGTCGAGAGGAACATCTCGCGGTAGCGTCGCACGTCGCCGAAGGCCGGCGTGAACCAGCGCGCGAGGATGACGTCGACGAGCCAGGCCAAGCCCTCGGCCCGTACCCTCGCCGCACGCTCCCGCCAGGAGTCCGGCTCGCCGAAGCGCTGGCTCGTGCAGGCGAGCACGAGCTTCTCGAGTCGCCCACTCGACGGTCCGAGCGCGATCTGCATCCCCACGGCGCCACCGAGCGAGAGGCCGACGAAGGCGAAGCGGTCGGCGTCGATCTGCAGCAGCGCGCGCTCGGCCAGGTCGGTCATGTCGTCCACGTCGATCAGCGGTGCTCCGCCGTGTCCTGGGTGCTCGAGGCGGACGACGTCGTACCGTTTCTCCAGCGACGTCGCCTGGGCGTCCCACATCGCGCTCGTCGCGCCGAGCGAGCCGCAGAGGACAACGGCGCTCATGGGTCAACCTCAAGGCAGCTGATGCGGAGCCGATGGTGGGAGACCGGTCTGGTCGCCACGCCAACCCAGACCCGTAGGGTGCTCAACCGCGGTAGAACTGCAGCGCGCGGTCGATGAACGCGTCGCTCGAGCCGAGGTAGTCCTGCGCCTCGCCTGCGTCGATACCGAACCGCCGCGCTTCGGAGAGCGTCTCGTCGCGGATGTTCTCGCGCATTCGCGCGACGTCGACCTCGAGGCCCTCGAGCGCTTCGCGCACGTACGCGAGGGCGCCGCCGGTCAGCACGAGCGCCTGCGAGAGCGCGTCCCACTCCGCGTGCCAGGCGCCGGCGGCGCGCTCGTGCTCCTGGGGCACCGCCGCGAGCAGCACTCCGGCGGCGGCGTTCACGCGAAAGGAGCACGCGCGCGCGACCGTCGAGCGGACGGCGTTTCGCTTGTGCGGCATCGTCGAGGAGCCGCCGTCTGGCGGCTCGCGCACCTCGTCGACCTCCGTCTGCGCGAGGAGGGTCACGTCGAGCGCGATCTTCGCCGCGAAGCCGGCCGCGACGGCGAGCGCCGCGCCGAGCTCCGCGACCGGCAGCCGGCGAGTGTGCCAGGGAACGACCGGCTCCGGCAATCCGAGCTCTTCGCAGTACGCGCGGAGTACCTCGACGCCGCGGTCGCCGAGGGCGCCCAGCGTCCCTGCCGCCCCGCCGAGCTGGGCCGGGAGGCGCGCGGCGGCGAGCCGACCGCGCGCGTGGACGACGCCGACGAGCCAGCCCGCGGCCTTCAGGCCGAACGTGATCGGCACCGCCTGCTGCAGCAGCGTCCTCCCGGGCATCACCGTGGAGCGATGGCGCTCCGCGAGCTCCGCGCACGCACCTGCGAGGCCGTCCAGCTCCGCGACGACCAGCGCGGTCGCGTCGCGCGCGACGAGCGCCGCCGCCGTGTCGAGCACGTCCTGGCTCGTCGCTCCCCAGTGGGCGAACTCGGCCCGGATCCGCAGCGCCCGCACGAGCGGCTCCACCGGGTTGCCGGCTCGCCGTCCCTCCTCCGCGAGCGCCTTCACGTCGAAACCGCCACGAGACGCTTTGGCGACGCCGTCCGCCGCCTCCGACGAGATGACGCCGACGCGCGCTTCGGCGGCCGCGAGCGCGCGCTCGGCCTCGAGCATCGCCTCGAGCCACGCCTCGTCCGACACCGCCTCACGCAGTCCCGGCGGCGCGAACAGCGCGTCAAACAGCAAAGAACACCGTCTGGCGCTCGCCCTGGAGGTGGACGTCGAACCGCAGGCCGCCGTCGTCCACTTCGGCGATCAGCGTCTCGCGGTCGGCGGGCTCGAGCGACGACAGCACGGGATCGGCGGCATTCGCGTCCGGCTCATCCGGGAAGTAGATCCGCGTCGCAAGGTGCCTCAGGAGGCCGCGGGCGAAGACCTGCACGTCGATCGCCGGCGCCCTGCCGTCGCGGCCGACGGGTTTCTCGGTCACGAACTCGAAGCGTCCCTCGCGGTCAGTGCCGCAGCGGCCCCAGCGCGTTCCGGACTCCCCGGGCTGCCAGAGCTCGACGACTGCGTCCGGGACCGGGTCGTCGGCGCCATCGAGGACACGCCCGTGGATCCCCACCCGGCCGAGGGGAACGATCTCGCTCTGCGCCTGCCGGCAGAGGCCGATCGAGAAGAACGGCCCGACCGTCTGTGAGGGCGTGCGCTCGCGGCTCATTCGAACGGGGTCGAGCGCAGCACGATGTCGAACCGGTAGCCGAGCGCCCACTCTGGCTGCGTGAGCTCGAGATCGAACTCGGCCACCAGCCGCTCGCGTGCCCGGGGATCGCGCACCGACTGGAAGATCGGGTCGTAGGCGAAGAGCGGGTCGCCGGGGAAGTACATCTGCGTGACGAGGCGCGACGAGAAGGCGCGCCCGAAGAGCGAGAAGTGGACGTGCGCCGGGCGCCACGCGTTCGGATGGTTCTTCCACGGGTAGGCGCCGGGCTTGACCGTCACGAACTCGTAGCGGCCGTCGCCGTCGGTGAGCGTGCGGCCGGCGCCGGTGAAGTTGGGATCGAGCGGCGCCGGATGCCGGTCGTCCTCGTGGCGGTAGCGCCCGCCCGCGTTCGCCTGCCAGATCTCGACGAGCGCGTTCGCGACCGGCCTGCCGTCGTCCTCGAGCACGCGGCCGGTGACGACGATCCGCTCGCCCTGCGGCTCGCGGGCGTGCTGCCGCGTGAGGTCGTGGTCGAGCTCGCCGAGCGCCTCGTGCCCGAACACCGGGCTCTCGAGGTCGCGGAAGCGCTCCGGCAGCACGACGAGCGGCCGCTTCGGGGCCCGGAGGGCGGTCGAGCGGTAGTCCGGGTACAGAAGCGGCGGGTCGACCTCCGTGACGGTCACGGCGGCATCTTCACTCACGCGCGCGCCCCTTCGTCTTCAACGCGCGGAGCGCCGCGAGCTCACTGTCCGTTGGCCGCTCGGTCTCGCTCAGCTCATCCGCGATCCGCAGCTCCCATCCCGTCGCGTCCCGTGCCTGAACCGGCTCGACACCTGGGTGGACGCGGGTGAGCACGAGCTCTCCGTCGCCGTCAAGCTCCAGGATGCCCAGGTCGGTGACGACGACGCGGATGCGGTCGCCCACACTCGTCGTGAAGTCGAGCCGCTCGACGAACGTGCGCGGCGACTGGCGCAGCATCACGAAGACGTCTCGTACCGACGTCGCGATCTCGGGCGCGCCGCCGCCGCCGGGGAGGCGGACCTTCGGGCGGTCGTAGTCGCCGATCACCGTGCTGTTGAGGTTGCCGTGGCGGTCGATCTGCGCGGCTCCGAGGAACCCGACGTCAATGCGGCCTCCCTGGAGCCAGTACGCGAACATCTCCGGCACGGAGACGACGGCGTCGGCGGTCTCCGCCAGCTCCCCGTCGCCGATCGAGAGCGGCAGCTCCTCCGGCTTCGCCCCGATCGTGCCGCTCTCGTAGATCAGGACGCAGCCGGGGGCATGCGTCGCGCGGGCGAGGTTCGCCGCGAGGCTCGGCAGCCCGATCCCGACGAAGCAGACGTCGCCGCTCTTCAGCCGTCGCGCGGCCTCGACGGCCATCATCTCGTCGGGCGTGTAGTCGGCGTCCACCGCGCGACCCTCCTTCCGGCGTGTCGACCGGTCGGTTCAGACGGCCGCACGGGCGAAGCCCGTGCGGCCTGAGGACGACGCCGCAAGCGGCGTCTCGGCCGCCGCGCGGCCTCGACGGCCATCATCTCGTCGGGCGCGTAGCTCAGGGCGGTACCTCCGCTCCTGCGAGGCTGCGGCGGTACTCCGCAACGTCCTTCGTCGCGAGCACGTGCCGCTCGATCCACCGGGTGAAGTGGTCCCGCTCCCGGCTGATCTCGTCCCAGCGGACGTAGAACTCGTTGTCGCGCTCGTAGTAGCCGTGCGCGTACGACGGGTGTGCGCCGCCCGGTGCGGGCGAGACGGCGTCGATCACCCACGAGGGCAGCACGACCGCGCCTGGCCGCGGCTCGAGCTCGTCGACGACCTCCTCGACCGTGACGATCGTCCGCGCGGACGCGAGCACGACCTCCTTCTGCACGCCGGTGATGCCCCAGAGCTGCACGTTGCCCTTCCGATCGGCCTGTTGCGCGTGGACCATGCCGACGTCGGGCCGGTGGGCCGGCACGGCCGCCAGGTCCTCGCCCGTGAAGGGGCACGTAAGGCGGGCGACGCTCGCCCGCCTCGCCAGGTCCGTGCGCGTGTAACCGCGCAGGACGCCGAAGGGCAGGTTGGCCGCCCCGGCGGCGTAGGCGGCAGCCATCCCTGCGTGCGAGTGCTCGACGAGCTCGAGGGGCGCGGGCCAGCCGTGCTCGACAGCGTCGCGGAGCCGGTGCAGGGAGCCGACGCCGGGGTTGCCGCCCCACGAGAACGTGAGCTCCCGCACGCACCCGGCGCCGATCAGCTGGTCGTAGACGAGGTCCGGCGTCATCCGGATCAGGGCGAGCTCGCGCCGCCCCTGCCGGATCAGCTCGTGCCCCGCCGCGTGTGGGATCAGGTGCGTGAAGCCCTCGAGCGCAACGGTCTCGCCGTCGCGGACGAGCTCGGCGACCGCCTCGTCGAGCGGCGTGATCCTGCTCACTACGAGCCGGCGGGCACCGCCTCGGCCGCGGTTGCGCCCGCGTACTCGGGCGCGTCCTCGAAGTAGGCGACGGTGTCGTAGCCGAGGTGCTTGATCAGCCGATTCTGCACCGAGAGCAGCCGCAGCGGCTCGTCGTCGCTCGCGTTGAACTGCTGGTGCACGGTGTTCTGCGGCACGTACAGCGTGTCGCCCTCGGCGAACTCGTGCCGCGAGGGCTCCTTCGCGACGCGCGCGTAGTACCGCTCGGCGATCTCGGCCTCGACCTCCCAGTGCAGGCTGTAGCCGCGTCCGGAGAGCACGTAGAAGACCTCGTCCGGCATGTGCAGGTGCTTCGCGGAGCGGCTGCCCGGAGCGATCTCCTGCTCGAAGACGTCGACGCTGAAGACCCGGACGTCGGCCGTATCCTTCGAGCAGAGCACGCGGATCTTGCCGTCGCGCGTCGTCTCCCAGACGGTGTCAGAGGGCTTCACGACCTTCTTCCGCTGCTCGACGCCCGGCGTCCAGACCCGGCTCCACTCCTCGCGCGGGCCGAACTCGGCCTCGCGCTCGATCGGTCCGCTTCCCCCCTGCTGGATGAGTCCGAAGTACATCCACGTCGACTTCGCCTTCATCACCAACGCCTTCGCCGTCTCGTCGCCGTCGTTGAAATGGCGGTGGACCGAGTCGGTGTGCACGACGACGAGGTCGCCGGCCTCCCAGTCGTAGCGCTCGTCGTCGTGGATCTCGAAGCCGCTGCCCTGGAGGATGTAGAAGACAGCCTCGTTCTGGTGCCCGTGGCCGTGGTTCGACTTCCCGGCGGGAATCTCGACGAAGTGCACCTGGATGTTCTGCGTCAGGAACGGCTCGTCGCCCGGGCCGATCCGCCACCACGTCCGCGAGTCCCGCGAGTCCCCGGAGTGGCCGACCTTCGCGTCGTCGACGACGACGTCGTCATTGCGGACGCGCGGCGCCTCGAGCTGGGCGCGGCGAAACTCCTTGAGCCCGTACTGCTCCGAGCTCATCCCGCGCAGGAAGACACGGCCCTTCTTGCCCATCCTGGCCTCCTCGGTCGACGCGGCGACCGTACCATAATTGTCCTACCATTCGACCGCCGATGGCGGAGCTGTTCGGATGAGCCGCCTGCGCGGCGGGAGCGCACTCATCCCGCTCTACGCCGCGTCGGCCGTCCTCACGACGGGCGAGGGCAGCTTCAACCTGCTCGTTCCGCCCTACATGAAGTCGCAGCACGTCGCCGAGATCCTGATCGGCGCGGCGGTCTCCATCTACGGCCTCACCTCGCTCGCGGCGCGGCTCCCGGCTGGCGCGCTCTACCGCACGCACCGCGCCTGGTCGCTGATCGCCTTTGGCTGCGCGCTCTCGTCGCTGTCCTTCGTTCTGATCAGCCAGACGTCCAACGCGGCTCTGCTCGCGGCGTGGATCGCGCTCGACGGCGTCGGCTTCGCGATCGCGACCACGGCGAACATGGCCGCGCTGATCGAGCGGCGGCCTGAGGGCACGAACGCCGGCTCCGTGATGGGCTGGTACACGGGAAGCCTTGGCGCGGGCTATGCGCTCGCGGGATTCCTCGGCGGGTCGCTCGGGGACGCGCTCGGGCCCGGTACGGCGATGTTCGTGCTCGCGCTCCTGCCGCTGACCGCGGGCGTGCTGCTGACGCTCGTCGTCCGCACGACCGCTCCGGAGCGAACCGGCGACGAGCCCTCCGCCGCGCAGACCCGTCGCCGGTGGCTCGGCGGCTTCACGGCCCTGGCGCCGTTCGTGTGGCTCGCGTTCTTCGTGACCCTCTACATCAACCTCGTCAGCGGCGTCATGCTGACGTTCTTCCCCATCTACGGGCTCGCGATCGGCCTGACGCTGACGCAGATCGGCGTCCTTCAGGGGATCCACGGGGCGACCGCTGCGGCGGTGCGGTTTCTGTCGGGGATCTTCTTCCGCTTCGTCTCGTACGAGCGCACGCTGCCGCTGATGGTGGTCGCGTCGGGGGTCTCGGTCGCCCTGATCGGCGGGGTCGAGCTCCTCGTCGTCCTCGCCGTCGCGTGGGGTGCGCTCGGTCTGACGAGAGGCTTGCTGCGGGTCGCCTCCGCGGCGCTCGTGATGGACACGGCCGGCGAAGTCGACGCCGGGCGCGGCGCAGCCTCCGGCGTCTATCTCGCCGGGCTAGATCTCGGCAAGGTGCTCGGGCCGCTCGTCGGCGGCGTCGGCGCCGAGACGATCGGTCTGCGGGCGACGTTCCTCGTCATCAGCGCGGCGTTCCCGGCCGTGTTCTTCGTGCTCGCGGCGATGCTTCGCCGGCGTCGAGGGGCGCACGCGCCGGGTGCTGTTGCAGGCGCGGCGGCACGCGACGGCTGAGACACGGCCTACACTCGCAGGATGGCTGAACCGGATCCCAACCGCAGCGCTGACGGCCTCTTCGTCCCCGTCGCCGTCACGCGCGCGTCGTCGGCGATCGTCGACCAGATCCGCGCGGCGATCGTGGGCGGACGGGTGAAGCAGGGCGAGCGCCTTCCGCCCGAGCGCGAGCTGGCGGCGCAATTCGGCGTCAGCCGGGTGACGGTCCGCGACGCGTTGCGCGCACTCGAGGCGACGGGGTTGGTCGAGATCCGCGTGGGCGCGCGGGGCGGCGCGTTCGTCAGCGCGCCGACGGGGTCGATCGTGGGTCAGGCGATGTCGGACATGATGCGGATGTCGGCCATCACCCCTGAGGACATCGTCGAGGCGCGGCTCGTGGTCGAGCTCGGGACCGTCACGCTCGCGTGCGCGCGCGCGACGGACGAGGACCTCGAGACGCTCCGCGCGCTCGCCGAGCGCGCACGGCGAGAGCTCGAGGCGAAGACGTACACGCGCGAGCTCTCCTGGGAGTTCCATGCCGTCCTCGCCCGAGCGGCGCACAACCACGCGATCGACGGCCTGACGCAGTCGTTCCGCGACAGCCTCTCGATGCACCCCGTGCGCGTCCGCGAGCCGCGCGCGAAGTCGTTTGCGACCACCGTCGACGAGCACGCCCGCATCCTGGCGGCCGTCGAGCGCCGGGACGCGGGCACAGCCCGGCTCGAGATCGCCAAGCATCTGCTTCGTGGCACGGGCCTCGAGAAGCGCGAGGCCGAGCTGCTGAGCCTCTGGAAGACGCCCTCCGTGCGGTCTAGGTGAGGCGCCGGCCGAGGTAGTCCCAGGCCTGCCGAAGCAGCTCCGGGCTGTAGCAGTGGGCGCGCTTGGCGACCGCCTCGTCGTCGTCGGACCACCGCCTCAGCTCTCCCGCAGCCATCGCGTTCAGTTGCATCCGGCAGGCGCGGTCGAGGAGCACGGCCGTCATCACGGCCGTGGGAACGTCGGGCCCGACGGTAACGATGCCGTGGTTGACGAGCAGGAGCGCGTTTCGTTCGCCGATCGCGGATGCGACGTCGCGTCCGAGCTCGGCGGTGAGGATCAGATCGCCGGTCTTCGTGAAGCGGGCGACCTCGGGAGGGACGAAGAGCGTGCCCTCGTGCGAGATCGGGCGCAGCGGCACGTCGAGCGCCGCGAACGCGACCGCCGCGGGCGCATGCGTATGGACGACGGCAGCGACCTCCGGCGTGGCGGCCATCACTTCGGTGTGGATCGGGTACTCCGCGTGCCGGCGGCCCTCTCCCTCGAGAATGGCCCCGTCGCGATCGACGAGGAGCACGTGCTCGGGCGCCACCTCCTCGAAGCCGAGCGTCGCGGCCTTCATCCACACGCCGCGGCCGTCGGGATCGCGCGCGGACACGTGACCCCAGACGAGGTCGCCCTGCTCCTCGGCCCCGAGGATGCGGCAACCGAGCGCGACTGTCTCGCGCAGCCGTTCTGCGGTCGCGTCGGCCATGTGCGGACGCTAACGCGCCGGAGGCCCGGAAATCCGGGCCTCCGGGGGGTGAGGAGCGACCGTTGCGTTACCGCTTCTTGCCGAGCCGCATCAGGGCGTCGTACTGCTTCGAGAGCGTGTCGAAGCGTGCGACGACGGTCCTGACGTTGATGTTGTAGATCTTCGCCTTCTTGAACGCCGGGTCGATCATGTCCGCGCGCGCGGGGTCGACGTGATTCGCCTTCAGCACCGACTGGCCGGCGCTCTTCTTGAGCAGCCAGTCGTAGAAGAGCAGCGCGGCGGCCGGATGGCGAAGCCGCTTGACGACGCCGACTCCCTGGGGCCGCTGCATGACCGGCTGGACGAGTGGCCGGAACGCGAGCGGCGCGCCCTTCTCGATCAGGTCCTTCGTCGAGTGGCTGTGGCAGCTCACGCAGACGGAGAACTGACCGGCCGCGAGCAGGTTGATCTGTGTCGTGTGGCTGGAGACGATGAGCGCGTTCTGCGCCATCCCGCGGAACATGCGGTCGATCCGTGCCTGCGGCCATTTCGCCTTCAGGCGCAGGTAGCGCGAGAGCGCGAAGTACCAGTCGACGTCGCTCGGCTCCATCGCGATCTTGCCCTTCCACTTGTCCTGCGCGAGCGCCTCGTAGCTCTTCGGCCGCTCGCTCGCGCTGACGAGGTTCGTGTTCCACGCGACGACGAAGTGCTCGGTCCGGCTCGCCGTGAAGGCCGAGAAGCGACCGAACTTCGGAATCCCCGCGCGGTACGGCGACGACGTGTACGGGATCAGGATGTTGCCGGCGACCTGGTACTGCAGCATCTCGGTGCCGTTCGTCTCGACGACGTCGGCCCCGGCGGTGCCCGCCTTCGCCTCCTGCGTGATCCTCTGCGTGACCGCCTCGCTCGAGGCGCGGTAGCGGTTCACCTGGACGCCCGGGTACTTCGCCTCGAACGCCTTCTCCACGGGCTCCGAGATCGGGGCGCTCATGGACGTGTACCACTCGAGCGTTTTTTCGGCCTTGGCGAGCTGGTAGAGCTTGCGCTCTCTAGCCGCGGGCTTCAGGCCCTTGACCTGGTTCAGGATCGGCGTGAGCGCAGTCCTCGGCGTCTGCGCCGGCGCCGAAGCGCTCGACTGCGCGGAGACGAGGGCTGCGCTCGCAGCGAGGATCGCTGCGCAGCCGATCAGCATGACTCTGATGATGCGTGCACGCATCGCTACCTCCACCTATCCGTGAAAGAGACCCCTGCTTCCCGGTTGGACCCGCGCTGGGCCACTGAAGTTAGCCGTACCGAGCAACGACGGTCTACGGTTATACCATTTGTCCGCTGGCTGAGCGCCGGCAGGTGACGACGGAACGATGCGGATTGCGATCACGGCCGACCACAACGGCGTCGCGTTGAAGGAGCGCCTCGTGCGGTGGCTGGAGGCACAGGGGCACGAGGTCGAGGATCGTGGCGCCCACGTCGGCGCCGAGACGGTCGACTATCCGCCGCTCTGCGAGGACGTCTGCCGGCAGGTGCTCGACGGCCACGCGGACTTCGCGATCGTTGTCGGGGGCAGCGGTTCCGGCGAGGCGATCGCGTGCAACAAGATCCGTGGCATCCGCGCGACGCTCTGCCTCGACCCCTGGGTGGCGGAGATCGCGCGCGGCAACAACGACGCCAACGTCCTCGTGACGGGCGCGAAGGTGGTCGCGCCCGACTACGCCGAGCTGATCGTCGAGCGGTGGCTCGCGACGTCGTTCCGCGGCAACCGGCATCAGCTGCGGCTGGATCAGATCGCGGCGCTCGAGCGCGGCGAATCCTTGCTCTGAGGCGCCGACTCGGCGGCGCCGACCATCAGGACGTGCCGGCTTGGCCGGCGCGTCCGTCTGCGTCGACCGGTCGAGCGGCTCGAGCTCACATCGCCGACGCGAAGAACTCGAGCACCCGCGCAGGCGCGTTGTCCTCGGTCTGCTCCTCGGGTGGCACGTCCCAGTACTCGGAGCGCGGGAGGCACTCCTCGAGGTACCGCGCGGCCGACGTCGCGTGATTCGGGTCGCGCCCGGGGACGACGAGGGCGGGAATCCTCAGCTCCATCAGCTCCTCGGGCCTCGGGCCCGGGACCGTGTCGCGGTCGAACAGGTGTTCCACCATGTCGATCACGAGCCGTACGTACTCGGCGACGTCCCGCCGCGCGTACTCGTCCGCGAACGCGTCGTCCGTTCGGAGCACCGGCGCCCAGGGACCGACGCGCGGGTCCTGTGCGAAGCTCTTGTCGCATGCGCGCGCGAGCTCCACGACGCGGCCGAGACCGTTGTCGCGCACGAAGCGCGCGTGTTCGTCGAAGCGCGCGTGCTGAGTCATCCGGTAGCGGGGCCCGCCTGCCGGCGAGTAGAGGACGAGGCTCGACACGCGCTCCGGCGAGCCGACGGCGAGGGTGACCGCGATCGAGCAGCCGATGCAGCCGCCCATCACCTGCGCCCGCTCGATTCCGAGCGCGTCGAGGAGCGCCGCTCCCTGCGCCGCGTAGTGGCGCCACTCGATCTGCTCCAGACGCCCGCCCGACTGACCCGACTCGCGCTTGTCGAACGCGACGCACGTGTAGTGCGCGTTCAGGTGGTCGAGCAGGTTCAGGCGCTGGTAGATGCCGAACACGCGCCAGCCTTCGACCGTGGCGTTGAACCCGCCGGGCGAGAACAGGAGCAGCGGTGGGCCGGTGCCCAAGAGCTCGTAGCGCGTGCGGATGCCGTCGACCGTCGCGAAGGGCATCAGTCGCCCTTCACCGGCCTGCCCGCGCGCACGTCGTCGACGTAGGCGGCAACGGGATCGTCGAGGAGCCGGTGGACCGCGCGCACGCGGCCGTCGAGCCACGGCCCGCCGCCGAGACCCCCGAGGACGGGGATCGAGACGGCCGCGACCGCCTGGGCGCCGCCCTCGGGGCCCGAGTGGCGGAAGTCGATCAACGCGGCGCCTGCCTCTTCCATCGGCTTCGCCTCGACGGCGGCGGCGATCTGCGCGAAGACCGGGATGCCTGCACGCGCGATCTCCTGCACGTCGTCGACGCCTTCGACCTTGACCATGTCGGCGCCTGCGTCCGCGAGGCGGCGCGCGGTCTCGACGTTCGCCTCGGGAAGGTCGCAGCTGACGAGCGCGCGCTCGACGCCCCGGCGCACGGCACCGCAGAAGACGAGCAGCTCCTCGATGCTCTGCGCGACGGAGTCGCCGACCGAGACGATGTCGATCCCGGCCGCGTCGGCGACCCGCGCGGTTCCCGAGTCCCAGCAGACGAGGGCGGCGATCTTCCGGCCTTCGCGCTTCATTGCCTGGAGCGCGGCGACCGAGAGTCGCTGGCTCACGCCCTGAGCGCCGTTAGCACCGCCGCGACGTCTTCCTCGTCCTGGGTCACCATCAGGTTCCGCGCGTACGGGCGCAGAGCCGAGACCGCGGCCGCGAGCTCGAGCCGCTCGCCGAGGATCAGCCCCGCCGTCATGATCCCGCGCTCGGCGCAGGCGCGCGCGATCGCGGACGCGGCCTCACCGTCGGCCTCGGCCGTTCCGACCATGATCGCGAGGTCGGCCTTCGCGATCTCCTCGTCGAGCCGCGGGTCGTCGGGAGTGCGGACGAAACGCGCGCCTCCCCACGGTCTCTCCGCGACGCGGTCGACGACGTCGGCGGCTTCGTCGTCGAGCGCGACGATCAGCGCCGAGCGGCCACCGATCGGGCGGTCGATGCGGAATCGCGCTTCCTCGGCCGTCGCCGCGCTGGCGCAGCTGTTCAGGAGCGTGGGGCGCATCGGAGCGGTCACACCGAGGTGTGAGTGACGCCCTCGCGGGCGGCCAGCGCGTCGCGACTGGAGTCGATGAAGGACTCCTCCTGCGGCAGCACGATCGCGGCCGAGCGCACGCGGTGATGGGCGGGGTCGACCCCGGGCGGCGCCAGGCCCTCGTCGCGTAGCGCCTCGACTGCCTTCCGCAGCTTCTGGCGCGCCTTGATGATCCCGGTGTCCGACGAGACCAGCCGCTCCTTCGTCCGGTCGACGATCGGGCCCATGCTCTCCTGGAGCGAGGCGTCCTGCTGGGCGATGCCCCTGACTCCGGAGAAGGTCTCGCCGCGCTTCTGCGCCTCGCGGTCCATGAGGTAGTCGTTGTCCTTGTTCTCCTCCGGCCGGTACGTCCCCGGGATGTTCCGGCTGTGCACGCCATGGCCGTCCTTCATGGCCTGCCGCTCGTCGGCGGTGAGCGGCCGGGTCGGGTGGTAGTCGAACGTGTAGACCCAGCAGTTCTCGTCGTCGATCGGCACCCAGAAGTGGCCGTGGACAGGATGGTCGCCCCGCGGCGGCACCATCGTGAAGCTCGGCATCACCCACGGTGTGATGCGCCAGTAGTACATGCCGTTCTCGGCGTTTCGGCGCGCGCCGATGAACAGGCCGCCCTCGGCCTCGGCGACCTCGAAGAACGGCCGCCTGTCGGTCATCGTGTACACGTTTCCCTTCGTGTCCTTGAACAGCGGGTCGCTCTTGAGACCGCCGCTGTGGAGCCAGGCGACGTGGCTCGAGTCGATGCCGCCCTCGAGCGCCTGCAGCCAGTTCGACTCCTGCCAGCGCTTGGACGTATAGGTCTGCTCGCTCGGGACTTGCGCGAACTCGAACTCCGGCAACTCCGGCCGCCGCGCGGGATCGCCCATGTAGGTCCACAGCACGTCGCCGACCTTCACCAGCGGATACGACGTCAGCTTCACCTTGCGGCTGAAGTTGCTGTTCTCGGGCTCGGAGGGGACCTCGACGCACTGACCGGTCACGTCGTACTTCCACCCGTGGTAGGCGCAGCGCAGGCCGCACTCCTCGACGCGCCCGAACCAGAGCGAGACGCCGCGGTGTGCGCAGAACTCGTCGATCAGCCCGTACCGCCCTTCGGAGTCGCGGAATGCGATGAGCCGCTCGGAGAGAATCTTGACGCGGACCGGCGGAGCGTCGTCCTCGGGGAGCTCTTCGGCGAGCAGCGCCGGCAACCAGTATTGCCGGAAGAGATCGCCCGAGGGTGTCCCGGGCCCGGTCTGCGTCAGAAGCTCGTTGACCTCGGTCTTGAGCATGTCGGGCCCGAAAAGGTTAGACCATTCGTCCAGCGGCCGCGAGCCGGGCGTGGAGGCGGGGATAGACGCGTCGCGCGTTCAGCTCGAACACCTTCCGCCTGTCCTCTTCGGACATGGCGAGCGCGTCGACGTAGCGCTTCGTGTCGTCCCAGTGGAACCCGGTCTCCGGATCGATTCCGCGGACTGCTCCCAGCATCTCCGAGGCGAAGAGGACGTTTTCGACGTCGATCACCTCGCACAGCAGCTCGATCCCGGCCTGGTGGTAGACGCAGGTGTCGAAAAAGACGTTGTTCATCACGTGACCTGCGAGCGGCGGGCGACCGAGCCGGTCGGCTAGCCCGCGGTAGCGGCCCCAGTGGTAGGGGACTGCGCCGCCGCCGTGAGGGATCACGAACCGTAGAGTCGGGAACCGGCGGAAGAGATCCCCCTCGACGAACTGCATGAACGCGCTCGTGTCCGCGTTCAGGTAGTGAGCGCCGAGCGCGTGGAAGTTCGGGTTGCACGACGCCGAGACGTGGATCATGGCCGGGACGTCGAGGTCGACCATTGCCTCGTACAGCGGATACCAGTACTCGTCCGTCAGCGGCTTCGAGGTCCAGTTCCCGCCGGAGGGATCGGGGTTCAGGTTGCAGCCGACGAAGCCGAGCTCCTCCACGCATCGGCGCAGCTCTGCGATCGAGTCGTCGAGCGAGCCGGCTGGCGTCTGCGGCAGCTGGCTGGCGCCGGCGAAGTGGTCCGGGAAGAGCTGCACGACCCGGTGGACAAGGTCGTTGCACGCTCGGGCCCACGCCCGTGCCGTCGCCGGGTCGGGCACGTGGTGCGCCATGCTCGAGGCCTGGGGCGAGAAGATCATCACGTCGCCGCCCCGCTCGCGCAGCAGCCTCAGCTGGTTGTTCTCGATGCTCTCCCGAATCGCGTCGTCGTCGATCTCGGCAGGGGAGGGCTCCGGCAGGCTCGGGTCGGCGAGACGGGCCAGTTGTGCCTCGCGGAACTCCTTGTGTGCGGGCGGCGCCGTCGTGTAGTGGCCGTGGCAGTCGATGATCACTCGTCGGCCCGGTCGACGTAGGTGAGGCCCTTCCGGGCGAGCTCGTCGCGCATTCCCTGCACGTCGAGGCTGAGCTCGCCGGCCGCATAGCGTTCGCGCGAGACGGCCTCCTTCTCCTCGCGTGCGCGGCAGGCCTGGAGCACCTCGGCCGCCGCCTGCCGCGGCACGACGACGACCCCGTCGTCGTCCGCGACGACCACGTCGCCGGGCTCGACCCATTGGCCCGCGCACACCACGCCGAGGTTCACGGTGCCGAGCGTCTCCTTGACCGTGCCGAACGCGGAGACGCACTTGGACCAGACCGGGAAGCCCATGCGCTCGAGCGAGGAAACGTCGCGGCAGCCGGCGTCGATGACCAGCGCTCTCACGCCGCGCGCCTGAAGCGCCGTGGCGAGCAGCTCGCCGAAGTACCCCGCCTCGGAGGGCGAGGTCGGTGCGACGACGAGCACGTCGCCCTCTCGACACTGCTCGACGGCGACGTGGATCATCAAATTGTCGGCTGGGGGCACGCTGACCGTCACGGCGCTTCCCGAGACATGGGCGCCACCGAAGACCGGCGTGATGTACGCGGCCAGGAGGCCGGCACGCCCTTGCGCCTCGTGGACGGTCGCCACGCCGTGCTGCGCGAACGCGTCGACGAGCGCGCTGTCGGCGCGGCCGATGTCCCGCACGACTACTCCTTCCACGGCAGCAGCGAGACGTGGACGACGTCGTCTTCCACCTCGCCGCCCACGGCCCTGATCGCCCGGTCCGTCTCCGCCAGGCCGAACTCGTGCGTCGTCAAGAGCTCCAGCGGGAAGCGCTTCGACGCGAGCTGCGCGAGCGCCAGCTCGACCGCACGGTAGCTGTGGCCGCGCGCGCTCTTGATCGTGATCGCCTTCTCGGTCAGCTTCTTGAGCGGGAAGTCCGGGAAGGCCGCCAGCTCGCCCTGGACGAGCAGCGTGCCGGCCCGGCGCTTGAGCGCGTCGATGCCGAGCAGGACGGGCGTGACGCCGGCGCCGGCCGTGCAGTCGAGCACGACGTCGACGCCCCTGCCCTCGGTGATCTCCAGCACGCGCTCGAGCGCGTCCTCGGCGTCGACGTCGATCGCGTGGTCGGCGCCCAGCGTCTTCGCGAGCTCCAGGCGGGCCGCGTCGCGAGCCGTGCCGGTCACGACGATCAGCGAGGCGCCGGCCTGCTTGCACGCAACGACCTGCGACAGCCCCTGCTGTCCCGGCCCCTGGATCAGGACGCTGGACATGAAGCCCACGCCGGTGTCGTACAGCGCCCATTCGATGCCGTTCGAGAGCGGCGTCGTGATGCCGGCCAGCTCCGCCGACACGCCGTCCGGAACCTTGTGGATGACCGCGTTCCAGGGCAGGTACATGTACTGCGCGAATCCGCCCCAGAGGTGGTACGGGTTCTCGCACGACGTGTAGCCGTAGCGCCGGGCGTCGGGGTTCGTCCGCCAGTCCGTGGCCTCGCAGTGGCGGTACTCGCCGTGGCGGCACCACTCGCAGCGGTAGCAGGCCACGTAGTGCTCGACGAAGACGCGGTCGCCCTCGCCGAGGCCGTGGCGCGCGACGAACTGTCGCCCGGCCTTGGCGATCACTCCCACGTTCTCGTGTCCCATGATCACGGGGGCGTCGATCACGGGCTTGGCGTACATCTTCACGTCGGTGCCGCAGATTCCGGCGACCTCCATCTTCAGCAGAGCGCCGTCGGCCGGAATCTCGGGCATCGGGAACTCGCGTAGCTCCGTCCTCCGCGGCGCGGTCCGCACGGCAGCGAGCACGCGCTCTCCCATTAGGGTCAAGGTATCGAACCGCACCTGAAGACGGTCACGCGCACACAGGGAGCGAACGCGTCCCTGAAGGACGGAACGGTGGCGCCGCGCGGGTTCGCGTTCGAGTTCGTCGAGGTCGACCCGCTGATTCGCGCGTTCCGCCGCATGGTGCGCGAGCTTGAGTTCGACGTCTGCGAGCTCGCGTTTACGACGTACCTCGTCGCCAAGGAGCACGGGAAGCCGTTCACCGCGCTGCCGGTCTTCCTCGTCCGCGGCTTTCATCACGGCGCGATCGTTGCGAAGGAACCACGCGACCCGAAGGAGCTCCAAGGCCGGCAGGTCGGTGTCGACCGCGGCTACACGGTCACGACCGGAGTGTGGGCGCGGGGCGTGCTCGCCGACGAGTACGGCGTCGACCTCGACCGCGTGACGTGGGTTCTCTCCGGTGACGAGCACGTCGCGGAGTACCGCCCGCCGGCCAACGTCGTGCCGATGCCGCCGGGAAGGGAGCTCGGGGAGATGGTCGCTGCGGGCGAGCTCGCCGCCGCTATCGGGGTCGCGCATCCGGGCCTCGGCCCCCTGATCCCGAACGCCGAGGAAGCGGGCCTCGAGGCGCTGCGCCGACGTGGGCACTACCCGATCAACCACCTCGTGGTCGTGAAGGACGACGTACTCGCGGCGAACCCGGATCTCGCCGAGAGCCTCTTCGCGGCGTTCGCCGAGGCGAAGAGGATGTACGTCGAGCGCCTCCGCGAGGGCGCGATCGAGGCCCCGACCCCGGCGGACAGGATCTACGCACGCGTGCTCGAGGTCACTGGACTGGATCCGCTCCCCTATGGCGTCGGGCCGAACCGGGCGACGATCGAGGAGCTGATCGACCATGCCGTGCGGCAGAAGATCCTCGATCGGCGACCCCCGGTCGAGACGCTGTTCGCCGAGAGCACGCTCGAGCTGGAGGCCTAGTGCACTAGCCCAGGGGCAGCTCCAGCCCCGGCACCGAGAGGCGCTGGTCGAGGCACGAGACCTTCGCGACCGGCGACGAGCCGGGGTGCACCTCCCCAGCGCTGTTGGGGGAGTTGTCGCGGCGGTTGCCGTCGGAGCTCGTCACGCAGAGCGTCCGGCCGAGCAGGAACGGGCTCGTCGGGAACTCGAGAGGGCCTCCGTTTCGCAGGCTCGTCGTCGCCTCCACCGGGTTGCGGAAGAACTCCGTCACGTCGCCGTTCGCGGTGACGACGACGATCGCGTTGCGCTCGTTAGCAGCCGTCCACACGTTGCCGGCGCGGTCGAGGGCGATCCCGTCCGCTCCTTCGAGGTACACGTGCTGGACCCAGATGTTGTCGAGGCAGAGCGTGTGCGCCGTGAACGTCGAGTCGCAGCCGATCGGGGCGAGCACATTGCCATCGCGGTCGAGCTCGACGCGCCAGAGAGCTCCGCGCGCCGTGTCCGCGACGATCAACGCGCCCTCGTGGTCGAACGCGACGCCGTTCGCGACGAGCGGTTGCGCCGTTCCCGGAGGCAGCGTTCGCGCCTCGCGCCCGACGCCGACGCCGTTCGCCATCGGCTGGATCCGGAACGCCTCCGTCGCGTCGCCATCCGTGTCGATGCGCCACACGCGGCCCTGACCCGTCGTCCCGTCACCCGTCCAGAGGTTGCCCGCGCGGTCGAACGCGAGCCCATTGGTCCCGGGCACCCCGTTCGCGTACACGGTCGCGAGTGGCGGATCGGCCGCGTCCGGCGCGAGCGCGAGAACCTGGTCCTCGTCGGCGACGTAGAGGCGCCCGTCGGGCCCGAAGGCGATCCCGCTCGGCGAGCAGGGCGCCGGCACGTTGCCGACGACGTCAGCCGGCCCACCCGTCGCAGCGACGCGGTAGACCGGGCACGGGTCGGCGCCTCGGCCCGTCGAGTAGAGGTTGCCTTCGGCGTCGCCGGTCAGGCCCTCGAGCGCGAGCGGGCTCGCGAAGACGGTCGTGAAGCTCGCCTCCCCGATCGGGCTGCCGGGTCCCCCTCCGCCGGCGAGGGCGGTTGCGGCGATCGCTGCGGCGAGCGCGGCGGCGCCGACGAGGACGCGATAGCTGGAACGCACGTGACCCTCCTTTCGCAGTTGGGGCTACACGAGCTCGCGGAGATCTTCGACGGTCAACTCCTCCATCAAGCGGGGAAGCTGCTCCAGGAGCGGCACGTCGACGCCCGCCTCGGCCGCGATTGCCAGCGCAACCTCGAGATCCTTGTGCGGCCAGCGGAGGCGATGCTCGCCCCATTCGGCCAGCGGCCGGTTGGCTCCGCTGCCGACCGCCATCGCCTCGCGCAGCGTTCGCGGCTCGACGCCGAGCGCACGCGCGAGTCTCTGTGCCTCGAGGTCGGCGCGGAGGCACGCCCAGAGCAGGACGTTGTTCGCGGTCTTCGCCACCTGGCCGGCGCCCACCTCTCCGACGTATACGACGGTCTTTGCGAACGGTTTGCACGCCGGGCGGACGCGGTCGATCACCTCGGGCGGACCCCCGGCGAACAGGACGAGCCGGCCCTCCTCCGCGCCGCGCTCGCCGCGCACCATCGCGAGGTCGATCACGTTCACGCCGCGCCCCGCGCCGGCGTCCGCGAGCTCCCGGCACGTGTCTGGGCGAACCGAGGCGCAGATCGCGATCACGGTGCCCGGTCGCGCCGTCTCGAGGCACGAGCTCACCGCCTCGCGCACCTGGGCGTCGTCCACCACCACCACGAGCACGAGCTCCGAGCGCCCCGCGACGTCGGCCGCGCTCTCGCACGGAACGGCGCCGAGCGCGGCGAGCGCGGCGCGAGCCTCCTCCGACGGATCGAAGACCGCGAGCGGCGTTCCCGCCGCGAGCAGGTGCCGCCCGACAGGGCCGCCCATGCGCCCCGCGCCGAGCAGCCCGACGGCGCTGACCTCGTTACGGGTCAATGGTCAGACCATAAACTGTCGCCGCCGGTGACGCTGCTCCTCGACAACGACGACGTCCGCCGCGTCCTGCGTATGCGCGAGTGCATCGACGCGCTCGAAGCCGCGTTTCGGGACTACGCGGACGGCCGGGCCGTCAATCGGCCGCGCTCGCATACCTCCACGGAAGTCGGCGAGGGTCGGCACTACGTCTTCAAGACCATGGACGGCGGCCTTCCTCGCCTCGGCGTCCATGCGCTACGGCTTACCTCCGACCTCGTCCACGAGCTCCGCCGGAACGGCAACCGGCGGCGCGAGAAGATCCCGGCGGCGCCCGGCGGACGCTACGTCGGGCTGGTCCTGCTCTTCGACCTGGAGACGCTCGTTCCGCTCGCGATCCTCCACGACGGCTACCTCCAGCGGATGCGCGTCGGCGCGACCAGCGCGCTGGCGGCCGGCCGGCTCGCGCGACCGGACGTGCGCGTCGCCGGGATCGTGGGCGCGGGCTGGCAGGCTGGTGCGCAGCTGGAGGGACTCCGCGAGGTCCGCGCGCTGGAGGAGATCCGCGTGTACGCGCCGACGCGCGCGCGGCTGGAAGCGTTCTGCGCCCACTACGGCGCGCGTCCCGTCGGATCCGCGCGCGAAGCGATCGCGGGCGCGGACATCGTCGCGCTGGCGACGAACGCCCAGGACCCGGTGCTCGACGGGGACTGGCTCGAGGCCGGCCAGCACGTCGGCTCGGTGCAGGGGCACGAGCTCGACAAGACGACGCTCGACCGGGCGGATCTGATCGTCGTCCGCAGCCGCGAGGAAGCGACCTTTCACCACCCGCCCGGCCGCGCGCCGGTCGAGGCTGCGGAGCGCAAGCGGCTCGACGACCGCCGGGAAGGCAAGGTCGCGGAGCTCGGCGAGGTGGTCCTGGGCTCGGTGTGTCGGCGCTCGCGCGACGACATCACCCTCTTCACCGGCGGCGGAACGGGTGGGTCCTCCGGCCTCGGCATCCAGTTCGCCGCCGTCGCGCACACGGTCTACGAGGCGGCACGCGCCGAAGGGCTCGGCCGGGAGCTGGACACCGACTGGTTCACACAAGCAGAGAAGCCGTGAAGCCGCGGTACGGCTCCGACGTGATGGTGGAGGCCATCAAGGCGTGCGGCTTCCGCTACGTCTCGCTCAACCCCGGCTCGTCGTTCCGCGGCCTCCACGACTCGCTCGTGAACTACGGCGGCAACGACCCCGAGATCATCACCTGCAACCACGAGAAGGTGGCCGTCGGGATCGCGCACGGCTACGCCAAAGCGTCGGGGGAGCCGATGGCCGTGATCCTCCACGACATCGTCGGCCTGTTGCAGGGGACGATGGGGATCTACTACGCGTACCTCGACCGCGCGCCGGTGGTCGTGTTCGGCGGCGCCGGGCCGATGGCGTACGACAGGCGCAGGCCCAACATCGACTGGATTCACACCGCCAACGTGCAGGGCAACGTCGTCCGCGACTACACGAAGTGGGACGACCAGCCTGCCTCGGTCGCGTCCGTGCCCGAGAGCATCGCTCGCGGCTACCGGGTCGCGACCGCCGCGCCCCAAGGCCCGGTTTACATCGCGCTCGACGCCGGCCTGCAAGAGGAGGAGCTCGTCGCCGACGTCCGGATGCCCGACTTCGAGCGGCTGCGGACGCCGTCTCCGATCGGGCCTGACCCCGAGGCGCTGCGCCGCCTCGCCGAGACGCTCGTCGCCGCGGAGCGGCCGCTGGTCGTAACGGGCCACGCGGGCCGCGACCCCGACGCGTTCGGCCAGCTCGTGGAGCTCGCCGAGCTACTCGGCGCGGGCGTGATCGACACGGGCTGGCGGCTCAACTTCCCGAACCGGCATCCGCACAACGTCACGGGCTCCGACGCGATCGAGGAAGCGGACTGCGTCCTCTTTGTCGACGTCAAGGACATGGGGAAGCCGACGCAGAGGCTCGACAAGGCCACGCGGAGGATCGAGAGCCGCATCGCGCCCGGCGCGAAGGTGCTCGACCTCGGCTTCAACGAGCTCGGCATCTCGGCCTGGTCGCACGACTTCGCACAGCTGCACGAGACCGACGTCCAGGTGACCGCGGACACCGCCGTCGCGCTGCCGCTCCTGCTCGAGCTCTGCCGCGAGCTGGCGCCGAGCGGGCCGGACCGCACGGCGTGGCGCGCGAGGCTCGCCGAGCTGCACGATCAGACCTGGGAGGGCTGGCGCGCCGACGCCGAGCGAGACGCGGGCCTGTCGCCCGTCTCGACGTCGCGCCTCGCGGCCGAGGTCTGGGACGCGATCGAGGGCCACGACTGGGTGCTGACCGCGGGCACGGCGGCTGGGTGGGCGCCGAAGCTCTGGGATTTCAACCGCCCCTACCGGCATCCCGGCGGCAGCCTCGGCACGGCGACGCAGATCGCGATCTCGCTCGGCGTGGCGCTCGCGTACAGGGACTCCGGCAAGCTCGTGGTCGACCTGCAGCCCGACGGCGACCTGATGTTCGACCTCGGCGCGCTCTGGATCGCGGCGTACCACCGGATTCCCCTCCTGGTGGTGATGTTCAACAACCGCGCCTACTACAACGACTTGGCACACCAGGAGACGATCGCGCGCATACGGGGTACACCGGTCGAGAACGCCTACGTCGGCATGGAGATCGACCGTCCTGCACCCGACTTCGCCGCCGCAGCATGCGCGCTCGGCTGGCATGCGGAAGGGCCTGTCCGCGACCCCGACGCGGTCGGCGGAGTGGTCGCCGAGGCAGCGCGGATCGTGGCCGAGGAGCGCCGGCCCGCACTCGTCGACGTGATCTGTCAACCGAAGTGAGCCGCGAGGAGGAGAGGCGATGAGCACGCTTTCGCCGGAGGAGACCACTCACTACCACGTTCAGAAGAAGCGGCGCGCCGCCTTCCTCGACGAGTGGCGCAAGCAACGCCGGACCGGCGTCCTGCCTGCGAGCGAGCTCCGCTTCGCGGAGCGCGAGCCGGGCGTGCGCGTCGCGTACTACGCCGGCTCCGACGAGGGCGCCGCCATGCGCACGAACGACGCCGGCGCGCACGAGCTCGATTCCGGTGCGCGGACGACGCCTCATCGTCACTCGTGGGACGCCGTCCTCTTCGTGGTCGAGGGAACCGGGTGGAGCGAGGTCGGCGGGCAGCGCGTCGAATGGAAGCCCTGGGACGCGATTCACCTCCCGCCCTGGACCTGGCATCGCCACGGCAACGACGGACAGAACGCCGCGCGGCTCGTGAGCTTCTCGTCGGAACCGCTGCTGACCTCGCTCAACATGGCCGTGATCGAGGAGGCGAGGGACCGGGTCGACCTGTCTGCGCGGCCTCAGTCCGCGCCGCCTCGAGACGGCGGCGACGCCTACTCCAGGCGCGTGAGCCGCCTCGCCCGGGCACAGGACGCGACGCGCGGGGCGCGGCTCCACACCGCCTACGACGACGTCGAGCTCCGCAACACGCCGCGCGGTACGCGGACGGCGTTCCTCGTCGACGAGTCGATCGGGTTCAGGACGTCGGGGCTCACCGCGGCGATGTTCCAGCTCGCGCCCGGTCAGGCGCAGACGAAACACCGCCATCCGGGCGAGGCGTTCCTGTACGTGATCGAGGGTCGCGGGCACAGCTACATCGACGTCGAGCCCGAGGGCGGAAAGGAGTACGAGTGGCAGGCGGGCGACGTGATCAACGTCGACCACTTCCTCTGGCACCAGCACTTCAACGACGACCCGAAGAGGACGGCGCGGCTCGTTCGCGTCCACATGTTCGCCACCGTGCTCGAGACGATGCGGGCGCTGACAGATCCGCTCGACCTCTTCAACGAGCGTCCGCAGGATCTCGCCGAGGCCTTCGACATCGCGAGCTTCGAGTGGCCCGAGGACGAGCGGCCGTCATGATCGACGAGCGAACACCGCCTCCCGACGAGGAGACGGAGGAGGAGCCGGGGATCGACCCTGTCGATCCGCTCAAGCGCGACCCGGACGAGGGCGAGACGATGCCCGGCCTCGACCCGGTCGTGAGCCCCGTTCCACCCGAGTGATTTCGCCACGCCTCAGAGAGTCGGAGATCGTGGCTGGTCAGCCCTATTACCGGATCAGGGGCGAGCGTTTCAGGGCCGAAGCGCGATTCACTCGCGCGAGAGGCCGCGCGCCGTCGCAACACCGGATGCCGAGAAGGAGGGGACGCCGCGATAGGTGCAATGGTTAGACCAAGCGTGGTATCGTTCCGCGCCTCGGGAGCTGCTACTCGGAGGAGGGCGCATGGGCGAATGGCCTGAGGACATCGACATTCCGGAGCAGGTCTTCGTTCCGGACAACAAGGACGCGTCGGAGATCGCCGCGCGCGACGAGTTCAACCGCAACAACCCGCCGATCCGGGGGCTGATCGTTCCGGAGGATCTGCGGACGATCGAGCTGGTGAAGCGGCCCTGGCGGAACAACCTCGGCCGCTGGTTCGAGCTCGCCGAGAACCGCGTCCTCTCCGCGCATCTAGCGGAGCTCCCGCCGGGCGGCAACTCGGTCCGGCACCGGCACACGACCGAGGCGTACCTCTACATCGTGAAGGGCGAGGGGTACTCGATCATCAACTACGAGGGCGCCCCCGAGGAGCGGGTGGACTGGTCCGAGGGGATGTTGCTCTCTCCGCCCGTCTGGGCATGGCACCAGCACTTCAACACGTCCGAGACCGAGCCGGCGCGGTATCTCGCGATCCAGGACACGGGCCTCGTCCGCCACATGCGCTTCCACCAGATCGAGCGTCACCCGACACAGCTGAAGATCGGCGAAGGCACCGACTACGTCGTCGACGCCGTGGCGGCGCACGCGCCTGAGCCGGCCGAGGCCGGCCGGCAGCAGCAGTAGCGCGGGGCGGCGCGCGGGGAGCGCAGGTGAACTCGACCGGGGCACTCGCGACGCGCCTCCAGCCGGCGGCCGCCGCGTGGCGCAGCGTGCTCTCGATCAGGACGCTCGTCCTGCTCCTCGTCGTCGTGGTGATCGCGTACGTGGCGCTCGTCCCGATCGGCTTCCTCGTCTGGCAGACCTTCTTCGAAAACGGGACGCTCACCCTCAACGCCTTCAGGGAGGCCTACAGCACCGTCGGGCTCGACACGATGGTGCTGAACTCCCTGTGGTTCGCGACCGGGACCACCGTGCTCGCCGTCGGGCTCGGGACGTTGCTCGCCTTCCTGATCGTGCGCACCGACGTCCCGGGCAAGCCGCTCATGTTCGCCGCGTCGCTGGTGCCGCTGATCATCCCGGGGATCCTCCACACGATCGCCTGGATCTTCCTCGCCGACCCCCGCATCGGCGTCCTCAACCAGCATGTGATCAAGCCGCTCACGGGCGGGCACGCCTTCAACGTCCTGAGCATGTGGGGAATGATCTGGGTCGAGGGGCTCCACCTCGCCCCGCTCGTCTTCCTGCTCATGGCCGCGGCGTTCCGCTCGATGGACCCCGCGCTCGAGGAGTCGGCGATCATGAGCGGCGCGCCCCTGCGGACGGTCTTCCGGCGGATCACGGCGCCGCTCGTGCGGCCCGCGCTGTACGCGGCAGTCCTGATCATGGCCGTGCGCGCGCTCGAGTCGTTCGAGGTCCCGGCCCTGCTCGGGCTGCCGAACGGGATCTGGGTCTTCACCTCACGGATCTGGACCGTGCTCAACGAGAAGCCGCCGTCGTTCGCGAAGGCGGGTGCGTACGCCATGTCGCTGCTGTTGCTGACGTCGATCGGAGTGCTCTGGCAGTCGCGACTCGCCAAACGCGGGCGCGCCTACCAGACGGTGACGGGAAAGGGCTTCCGGCCGCGACCGATCCAGCTCGGCGTCTGGCGGCTTCCCGCCGTCCTCTTCATCCTCGCCTACTTCGGGATCGCCGTCGTCGCGCCCCTTCTCATCGTCGCGTACGCCTCGACCCAGGTGTTCTACACGCCGCCGACGCACGCGACGCTTTCGAACATGTCGATCCAGCAGTACAAGGACGTGATCCACAACGACATCGTCGTGACGGCGCTCAAGAACTCGCTCGTCCTCGGCCTCGGCGTCGCCACGGCGACGATGCTCATCACTGCCGTTGCGTCGTGGCTCGTCGTGCGCACGACCATCCCCGGACGCTGGCTCGTCGACAACCTCGCCTTCCTGCCGCTCGTGATCCCCGGGCTCGTGCTCGGCGTCGCGCTCCTCTTCGTCTACCTCCGGGTCGGGCGCGATCTCCACATCGGGATCTTCGGCTCGCTCTGGATCCTCTTCATCGCCTACTTCACGCGCTACATGCCCTACGGAATGCGCTACTCGTCCACGTCGATGTACCAGATCGGGCGCGAGCTGGAGGAGTCGGCGCAGACGAGCGGCGCGAGTTGGTTCCAGGCGTTCCGGCGCGTCGTGCTGCCGCTGCTCGTGCCCGGCATCGTGGCCGGGTGGATCTACATCCTGATCGTCTCCGTGCGCGAGCTCTCGAGCTCGATCTTGCTCTACTCGCCCGGCAACGAGGTGCTCTCGATCGTGATCTGGGAGCAGTATCAGAACGGGCAGTTCACGCAGCTTGCGGCGCTGGGGATGATGATGGTGGGCGCGCTCGTCGTGCTCGTGACGGTGGCGTACAAGCTCGGCGCCAGAATCGGCGTGAGGGAGGCGTAGCCGGTGCTCGAGATCAAGGATCTCGTGAAGACGTTTCCCGCAGGACGCGGCGAGAGCGGCCGCGTCTACGCCGTCGACGACCTCTCGGTCGAGGTGGACGATGGGGAGATGTTCACTCTGCTCGGGCCGTCGGGATGCGGCAAGACGACGACGCTCCGCTGCGTCGCGGGACTAGAGACGCCCGACTCGGGCGAGATCTCCATCGACGGGCGCGTCCTGTTCTCCTCGGAGCGGCGAATCCGGGTTCCCGCCAACGAGCGCCGGCTGGGGATGGTCTTCCAGTCGTACGCGATCTGGCCCCACATGAACGTGTTCAAGAACGTGGCCTTTCCCCTCCAGGTGCTCCGACGCCGCAAGCGGCCGGGAAGCCGTGCGCTGCGCGAGCGTGTCGAGCGTGCGCTCGCGACAGTGCGGCTCGACCACCTGGCGAGCCGGCAGGCGACCGACCTGTCGGGCGGCCAGCAGCAGCGCCTGGCGCTCGCGCGTGCGCTCGTGATGGAGCCTCCGTTGCTCCTGCTCGACGAGCCCCTCTCCAATCTCGACGCCAAGCTGCGGGAGGAGATGGTCTTCGAGCTGAAGCGCCTCCAGCGCGAGCTCGGAATCACCGCCGTCTACGTCACGCACGACCAGCTCGAGGCGCTGGCGATGTCGAACCGCGTCGCGGTCATGCGCGAGGGGAAGATCGAGCAGGTCGGGCGGCCGCGCGAGATCTACGAGGCGCCGAACTCGCGCTTTGTCGCGGACTTCATCGGCACGTCGAACTTCATCGACGGCGTCGTCGAAGGGCGCGCGAACGGCGTGTACACGGTGCGCACGGACGACGGCGAGCTGCGCGTGCGGTCAGACGCCGACTTCCCCGTCGGCGCGCCGGTCGTGGTCTCGGCTCGGCCCGAGCACGTCGAGCTCGGGCACGGCACGAACAACGTGGGGCCTAACCGCTGGCGCGGCCGGGTGGAGGCACGCGCGTTCCTCGGCGAATCGGTCGACCACGTCGTCTCGACCGGTTCACGCGAGATCCGGGCGCGCTGCAATCCGAAGATCTCCATCCCGCCGCCGAGCGACGTGACGGTCACCTTCCACGAGGAGGCCTTCTCGCTGATCCCTCCCGAGGGCTAGGTGGGCTTGGCTGCGCGCCCGAGCGGGCGCGATCATGTCCGCGTGCGTCAGCTGCCGAGCGGGACCGTCACGTTTCTGCTGACCGATATCGAGGGCTCCACGCGCCTCGTGCACAAGCTCGCGCGAGCGACGCCGTCGCCGCAGCGGCGGCCGTGCAGAGCGCGCTCGCGGAGAGCCCGGCGCGCGTGCGGATCGGCATTCACACCGGGGAGCCGATTGTGACCGGCGAGGGATACGTCGGCGTCGATGTGCATCGTGCGGCGCGGATCATGGCGGCGGGCCACGGCGGTCAGGTTCTCGTCTCGGAGTCGACGCGGCAGCTGCTCGACTCGGGGGTGCCCGCGAGCTCGGCCACCATCGCCTCAAGGACCTCAGTGCGCCGCAGGTCCTGTACCAGCTCGGCGACGGCGAGTTTCCGCCGCTCCGGACGCTCCATCGCACGAACCTGCCGATCCAGGCCGCCCCGCTCGTGGGCCGAGAGCGCGAGCTCGCCGAGGCAGGTGCGCTCGTCCGCTCGCATCGGCTGCTCACGCTGACTGGGCCCGGCGG
>JBKOYJ010000028.1:0-73003 GCA_046725345.1 Actinomycetota bacterium
GCCCCTCGCGGCCGCTCGCGGGCCGCTCGGGTCGCGCGCTCGTCGCGGCCCGGCGGCGGCGAGCGCTCGCGGCCCAGGCCCTGTAGCACCTACGCCCCGTGCCGTCCGTCGCGGAACGGGCGGCACGGGGCGCCGTCGGTCGACCTCGAGAGCCACTCGAGGAGCCACTTCTAAGATGTGGCGGAGCCCGCTCCAGCCAGGAAGGAGGCGTCCCCGGGCGTGCCCGAGAAGATTCTCGTCGCAGTGGCGTGGCCTTACGCGGCCGGGCCTCGGCACATCGGCCACGTGGCCGGCTTCGGCGTGCCGTCGGACGTGTTCGCCCGCTATCACCGCCTTCGCGGCAACGACGTGCTGATGGTGAGCGGCACCGACGAGCACGGGACCCCGGTGATGGTCGCGGCCGATGCCGAGGGGCGCACGCCCCGAGAGACAGCCGACCACTACAACGCGATGATCCGAGACGATCTCCGCAACCTCGGGCTGTCGTACGACCTCTTCACCCGCACGACGACGCGGAACCACTACCGCGTCGTCCGCGACGTCTTCCGCACGCTCTACGAGAAGGGCTTCATCTTCGAGCGGTCGATGCTGGGCGCCTTCTCGCCGACCACGGGCCACACGCTTCCCGACCGCTACATCGAGGGCACCTGCCCGATCTGCGGCTTCCCCCAGGCCCGCGGCGACCAGTGCGACAACTGCGGCAACCTGCTCGATCCGATCGACCTCATCGATCCGCGCTCGACGATCGACGGCGCGACTCCGGAGTTCCGGGAGACGAACCACCTCTTCCTGGACCTGCCTGCCTTCGCCGATCGACTCAGGGACTGGATCGGCCGCCAGCGCCACTGGCGTCCGAACGTGCGCAACTTCTCGCTTCGTTACGTTGAGGCGCTGCAGCCGCGCGCGGTCACACGCGATCTCGACTGGGGCGTCCCGGTCCCGGTCGAGGGGTACGAGGACGACCCGAACAAGCGCATCTACGTCTGGATCGACGCGGTAGTGGGCTACTTGTCGGCGGCCGTCGAGTGGGCCGAGAACCGTGGGACGCCGGAGGCGTGGCGCGAGTGGTGGCAGAACCCCGAGGCCCGCCACTTCTACTTCATGGGCAAGGACAACATCGTCTTTCACACCGTGATCTGGCCGGCCGAGCTGCTCGGCTACGGCTCGGGAGGAGAGCTCGGCGGCGGACGAGCGCCGCTCGAGCTGCCCGAGAACGTGGTCGCCAGCGAGTTCCTGACGCTCGAAGGCCGGCAGTTCTCGACCAGTCGCAACTGGGCCGTCTACATCGGCGACTTCCTCAGCCGCTACGACCCCGACCCGCTGCGGTACTACCTGATGGCGGCCGGGCCTGAGCAGCAGGACACCGACTTCAGGTGGGCGGAGTTCGTCAGGCGGAACAACGACGAGCTGCTCGCGAACTGGGGAAATCTGGTCAACCGCACGCTCAAGATCACCCATGACAACTTCGGCGCCGTCCCGGAGCCCGGCGAGCTCGGTGCCGACGACCGCGCGCTGATCGCGGCGATCGACGGCGGCTTCGGCTCCGTCGGGGATCTGATCGAGACGGCGCGCTTCAAGGCCGCCCTGGCGGAGGCGATGCGGCTCGCCTCGCAGGTGAACCAGTACGTGAACGACCAGGAGCCGTGGGCGCTCGTGAAGCGCGATCGCGCTCGGGCCGCGACGGTCCTGTACGCCTGCCTGCGCTGCGTCGACAGCCTGAAAACCATGTTCACGCCCTTCCTGCCCTTCAGCTCCCAGACCGTGCACGAGCTGCTCGGGTACGACGGCTACCTCGCGGGGCCGCTCGAGTTCAGGGACGTGCACGAGGACGCCGAGTCGCACGTCGTGCTCACGGGCGACTACGCCTCGTGGGTCGGCCGCTGGGCACCGAGCGAGCTCTCTTCGGGGCAGGCGCTGCGCGAGCCACGCCCGCTGTTCCGAAAGCTGCCGCCGGAGCTCGTCGAGGAGGAGGTGGCGCGGATGGACCCGAACCGCCCCTCGCCCGAGCCGGCGCCCGCGTGATCGACACGCACGCGCACCTCGACGCGTGCGCCGATGCGCCCGAGGCCCTGCTCGAGCGCGCGGGCCGGGCAGGCGTGGGGCGAGTGCTCGTCGTCGGCACCGGGATCGAGTCGAGCCGGGCGGCGCTCTCGCTTGCCGGGCGGCACGAAGGCGTCTTCGCGATCGTCGGCGTGCATCCCCACGAGGCGGGCGGGCCGGACGCCGAGCGGCTCGACGAGCTCCGTTCGCTCCTCGCGGAGCCGGGCGCTGTCGCTGTCGGCGAGACGGGGCTCGACTTCTACCGCGACTACGCGCCCCGGGATCGCCAGCGCGCGGTCTTCCGTGCCGAGCTCGAGCTCGCCCGCGAGCTCGACCTGCCGGTGGTCATCCACACGCGGGCGGCCGACGACGAGACCGCGGCCGCGCTCGCGGGGTTCGACGGCACGGTCGTCCTTCACTGCTTCTCGTCGCCCCGGCTCCTCGACGTAGCGCTCGAGCGCGGCTACTACGTCTCGTTCGCCGGCAACGTCACCTATAAGAACGCCTACGACCTTCGCGCCGCCGCGCGCGCCGTTCCGAGTGACCGGATCCTGGCCGAGACCGACTCCCCATACCTCTCTCCGGAGCCGCGCCGAGGCCGTCCCAACGAGCCCGCGAACGTGGTCCACACGCTCGCCGCGCTGGCGCAGGCGCGCAGCGAGGACGCACGCGAGCTCGAGCAGCGGATCGACGTCAACGCCGCAAGGGCGTTCGGGCTCCCGTGATGGTCGTTCCGAAGAAGGAGCTCGGCCAGCACTTTCTCGTCGACCAGAACATCCTCGGCGTGATCGAGCGCCTCGCGGCGCTGGAGCCTGAGGACGTCGTGCTCGAGGTGGGCCCGGGCCTCGGCATCCTGACGTCCTACCTCGCAGAGCGCGTGGCGCACGTGCACGCGATCGAGCTCGACCGCTCGCTCGAGCCGCACCTCCGCGAGCGCGTCGGAGGGCGCGGGAGCTTCGACCTCGTCCACGCCGACGCGCTCCGGGTCGATCTCTCGGCGTTGCGGCCCGCGCCGTCGAAGCTCGTCTCCAACCTGCCGTACAACATCGCGACGCCGCTCATCGTCGAGAGCCTCGACGGCGCCCCGAGCATCGAGCTGTGGTGCGTCATGGTCCAGCGCGAGGTCGCCGACCGCCTGTTCGCGGCGCCTGCGACGAAGGCCTACGGCGCCGTGTCGGTGCTCGTCCAGCTCGCCGCCGAGCGCACCGGCTTCCACCCCGTCTCTCGTAACGTCTTCCAGCCGCGTCCGAACGTGGACTCGGCCCTCGTCGCCTTCCGTCGGACGCCGTTGCCTTCCGGCTTTCGCGACGTGAAGCGCGTGGTCGAAGGCGCGTTCTCGCACCGCCGCAAGACGCTCTCGAACTCGCTCGCGCTCGCGGGCGTGGCGTCCCGGGACGAGGCGGCTGCGGCGCTCGCGAGGGTCGGGCGCCCCGCGTCGGCCCGGGCGGAGCAGCTCGCGCCGCCGGAGTTCCTCGCGCTTGCGCGCTCGCTCGCGTGATCCGGGCGCCTGCGTGCGCCAAGCTCAATCTCGCCCTCGTCGTCGGTGAGCGCAGGAGCGACGGCAAGCACGAGCTCACGACGGTGCTCCAGCGTCTCGACCTCGCCGACCGGATCGCCGTCGAGCGGGCGTCGCGGCTGGATGTCCGCGGCTTCGCCCCCGACACGCTCGTCCGGCAGGCGCTGACAATGCTGGCGGAGGCCGGCAGCGTCGACCCGCGCTGGCGCGTGACGATCTCCAAGCGGCTGCCGGTGGCAGCCGGCCTCGGCGGCGGCAGCTCCGACGCCGCGACTGCGCTCCGGCTCGCGAATGCGACGCTGGACGAGCCGCTACCGAGCGAGCGCCTGCATGCGCTGGCGGCGGCGCTCGGGGCGGACGTGCCATTCTTCCTCGTCCAGGGGCCGCAGCTCGCCGAGGGAGACGGCACCGAGCTGTCGCCTGTCGACCTGCCGCAGGACTTCTGGGTCGTGGTCGTCGTGCCGCACGACGTCCACAAGCCGTCGACGGCGGCCGTCTACGGCGACTTCGACGAACGGAACGGGGCGGACGGCTACGCGCAGCGCCGCGCGAGCGTGTTGGGTGCACTCCAGGGCATTCGGCGGCCCCGCGATCTGGCCGCGCTGCCTCCGAACGACCTCGCGTCATCGGCGCTCGCCGACGAGCTCCGTGCGGCCGGGGCGTTCCGTGCCGACGTGAGCGGCGCGGGGCCGGCGGTCTACGGGCTCTTCGGCCGGCGAGCCGACGCAGACGCCGCACGGCGCGCGTTCGCCGCTCGGGGGCAGACCTGGACGTCGATACCCGCGTGGTACGGTTGATCGGTGGAATACCCGGTCGTTGAGCACCGCCGCTCGCGTCCGGCTCGATGGCTGCGCGAGCACCGAATTTGGATCGCGATCTGGGTCGCGGTCGCCGAGGGTGTCCTCGTCGTCTTCGACCAGATCTCAAAATGGGTCGCGCTCGCGGTCGCCGCAGCGGTGCTCGCCTTCTACGCGCTCGTGGCGCGCAACCTCCGCAACGACGTCGGCCGGCAGGTGAGCTGGATCGCCGCGCTCTCCCAGGTGTTCGTCGCGATGGTTCCGGTGCTGGTATTCGTCATCGGCCTCTTCACGCTCATCGTCGTCGGCATCCTCGCGGTCATCGCGCTGGTCCTGCTGTTCGCGGACAGGCGCTGACGGCCCTTCTAGACTTTCTGTCGGAATCACGTACTGGGGCGTAGCCAAGTGGTAAGGCAGCGGGTTTTGGTCCCGCGATCCCAGGTTCGAATCCTGGCGCCCCAGCCACCTGCGCCGCAAGATGCGACGCGCTTACGCGACGCATCTTGCGGCGGTAAGTGAAACGGATAACGCCAGCGAAGATGACAGGGGAAAATCGTCTTGCAGCAGTGGTAATGGCCGGCGGGCTCGGAACGCGGATGCGGTCGGCGACGCCCAAGCATCTTCATCCGCTGCTCGGCCGGCGCATGGTCGACTGGGCGGTCGACGCGGTGCGGGCGCTGCGACCGGATCCGCTCGTGGTCGTCTGCTCGCCGGAGGCCGAGCAGCCGCTCTCGGGCTCGCTCGACGGGGTGCTTCTCGCCGTCCAACGCAAGGCGCGGGGAACGGGCGACGCCGTCGCGGCGGCCCGTGACTCGCTCGGTGTCTTCGACGGTGACGTGCTCGTCGTTCCCGGCGACGGCCCGCTGCTGACGCCGCGGCTGCTCGAAGAGGTCGTCGCGACGCACCGGCGCGAGCGGCCTGCGCTGACGATGGTGACGGTCGAGCCCGAGACGCCGCGGGCGTACGGCCGCGTGCTCCGGAGCGCGACCGGAGACGTCGAAGCCATCGTCGAAGCGAGCGACGCCACGGCCGAGCAGCTCGCGATCCGGGAGTTGAACGCCTCGATCTACGTCTTCGCGGCCCGTGACCTATGGGGTGCGCTCGACCGTCTCGACGCGAGGAACGCGCAGGGCGAGCTGTACCTGACCGATGCGGTCGCCGCGCTCGCGGCGAGCGGCCGGCCGGTGGCGACGTATCGGGCGGACGACGCCTCGGAGGCCGACGGCGTGAACACGCGAACGGAGCTCGCCGAGGCGGCCGCCGTGCTTCGCGACCGCATCAACGCCGAGCACATGGAGGCGGGCGTGACGATCGTGGATCCGGCGACGACGTGGATCGACGCGGGCGTCGAGCTCGAGGCCGACGCCGTGATCGAGCCGTTCACCGTGCTCCGCGGCCGGACGCGCGTCGCGCGCGGCGCGGTGATCGGACCGCACACGGTCGTCGTCGACGCGAACGTCGGCGCGGGGGCGACCGTCGGACCGTTCTGTTACGTTCGGCCCGGAACGGTGCTGGAGGCAGGCGTGAAGGCAGGCACGTTCGTGGAGATCAAGAACTCCCGGATCGGGGAAGGCACGAAGGTGCCGCATCTCTCGTACATCGGCGACGCCGAGATCGGGGAGGGATCGAACATCGCCGCAGGCAACGTCACCGCGAACGTGCGCCACGAGTCCGGGCCGAAGCAGCGCACGAAGATTGGGCGCAACGTCAAGACGGGGATTCACGATTCCTTCGTGGCGCCGGTCGAGATCGGCGACGGCGCCTGGATCGCGCCCGGCTCGGTGATCACCGAAGACGTGCCCCCCGACTCGCTGGCGGGGTTTCCGCCACGGCAGGAGACCAAGGAGGGATACGTGCGTGGCAGACGGCGTCGCCACTGAGATTCCGCTTCCTGGCCTCGAGACACCCCCCGTCGTCACGGAGCCCACGATCGGCCACTGGCGGGAGCACGCGCCGCAGAAGCGGCTCATGCTGTTCTCCGGCCGCTCGCACCGCGACCTTGCGGAGCGGATCGGCGAGAAGCTCGGCGTCGAGCTGGGCGAGATCACGCTGAAGACGTTCGCCGACGGCGAGACCTACTGCCGCTACGAGGAGTCGATCCGCGGCGCAGACCTCTTCCTCGTCCAGACCGGATGCGAGCCGGTCGACCGGAACCTGATGGAGCTCCTGATCATGATCCAGGCCGCGAAGCTGGCTTCGGCGAAGCGGATCACCGCCGTCATCCCGTGGTACCCGTATTCGCGGCAGGACAAGAAATCGGCGCCCCGCGAGCCGATCACGGGCAAGCTCGTCGCCGACTTCCTGCACACGTCGGGCGTCGACCGCGTGCTCACGATGGATCTTCACGCGGGCCAGATTCAGGGCTTCTTCACGATTCCGGTCGACCACATGACGGCGCTACCGCTGTTTTCGCAGTATTTCCGGGACCGCGGCCTCGCAGGCGATGGCGTCGTGTCCGTGGCCCCCGATGCGGGCCGAGCGAAGATGGGGGTGAAGTTCAGCCAGATGCTGGAGGGCGACTTCGCGATCATGCACAAGACTCGCCCCGGGCACGACGTCGCCCAGGTCACTGAGGTCACGGGGCGCGTCCGCGGCAAGATCGCGATCGTCGGCGACGACATCATCACGACCGGCGGAACGTTGATCTCCGGCGCGCGCGCGCTCAAGGACGCCGGCGCGACCGAGGTGCATCTCTTCGCGACACACGGACTGTTCGTCCGCGACGCGCTCGAGCGGCTGGGAGAGGCTGACGAGGTCGACAGCATCACCGTCACGGATACCGTTCCGGTCGATCTGCTGAAGCAGCCTCAGAAGGTGACCGTCCTGTCGGTGTCCGGCCTCTTGGCCGAGACGATCTGGAACGTCTTCTCGGACGAGTCCGTGTCCGCGATCTTCGCGGGCGAGAACCAGCTGTTCTAACGGCGTCCGCGGCCGCCGGGCTGCGTTACGGTTCGCGGATGGCCGAGTCGGCCGATCGAGCCGCCCTCGAGCCGGCCGTCGCCGATCAGCCCGCGCCTCCGTTCGCGGAGGACGAGCGCGAGCGCCTCTGCGGCGAGCTCGAAGCCGACCTGCGCCGCCACGTCATCGACGCGTGGTTCCCGCGCTGCGTCGACCATGAGCGCGGCGGGTTCTTGTGCGACTTCGACCGCCGCTGGCGGGCCCACGGCCCCCAGCGTCGGATGCTGGAGTTCCAAGCCAGGCAGACCCGAACCGCGGCCGAGCTCGCTGTGGCGTTCCCAGCCGACGGCCGCTGGGCTGAGCTTGCGCTGCACGGCTTCCGGTACCTGCGCGAGCACATGTGGGACCGCGAGCACGGCGGTTGGTACTGGCTCCTCGACGCCTCCGGGACCCCGCTCCACCGGGCCACGAAGCACGCCCACGGAACCGCCTACGCGATCGGCTCGTGCAGCTCCGTCTTCCGCGCGACCGGCGAGCGCGCCGCGCTCGAGCTCGCGCTCGAGGGCGCCGAGTGGATCGAGCAGAAGCACCTCGACGAGGAGCACGGTGGCTACGACGGCTGGGTGACGCGGGAAGGACGGAAGATCCTCTCCGCGGATGCGGCAGGAGGACTCGCCGAACCCCTTGGCGGCCCGCTCGACGAGAAGAACGTCAACGTCCACGGCGACGTCGCACATGCCTTCTCCCTGCTCGCCGACGTCCACCGAGACGCTGGAGTCGAACGGCGTGCGGCCGCCGCCTGGGACACCCTCATCCGCCGGTTCGTGCTCGCAGACGGGGCCGTGCAGTACTCCTTCACGCGCGAGTGGAATGTCCTGCCCGAGCTCGAGCGGTTCGGCTACCCGCTCCAGATCGGACATCGCGTCCTTCAGGCGCGGAAGTTGCTGCTCGCGGCCGGTCACGATCCCATCGCGCTTGCCGGTGCGCTCGTTGGTCACGGGGTCGAACGAGGGTGGCGTGAGCCCGGAGGCATCGTCTACGCCGGGCCGGCGCGCCCGCCCGATGCAATCGAAGGCGAGCCCGTCTTCCTCTCCCGACGCAGCTGGTGGGTCCAGGCCGAAGGGCTCCACGCGTCGCTCGTCCTGAGCGCTGCACGGCCGTCGGATGGGCTGTTGCGGCAGCGCTTTCTCGACCTGCACCGGTTCGTTCGCCGTGAGCTGCTCGACCACAGGTACGGAGGCTGGCTGCAGTTCTCCCGCCACGGCGAGGCCCGGCGCGCCCGTGTCGGGCGTTTGCTCCGCCGGTCGCCTCGCAAAGGCGACGTATGGACCGACGCGTCGCACCAGACGGACATGTATCTCGCGTGCCTCCGCACGTTGCGCGGCATCCCCGCCGACGCGCCGCTCTGAGCGCCGCGGTGCTCGAACGGCTGCGCTTCGAGGCCGACGCCGAGAAGCTCGCGCGCGAGCGAGGGTGGGTGGTTCGCGCGTCGACGCCGGCGCGCTCGAACCGCGTCGACGTCTCGCGCACCTCCGCGGCCGGGGTGGCGGCGATGCTCGCCGCGGTCGGCCACCATCTCGACGAGCACCAGGCCGCGACGAAGCGCGGGAAGTCGGCCGCAGACGTCGAGCGCTACTACAGGGCTCTGCACTCGGTGACCCGCTACGAGACGCCGTCCACGTTCACGTGTGAGCTGCCCGACGCGCTCATCGCGGGCGACCAGGGGATCGTCGTCTCGGCCGAAGGCGACGTCCTCGTGCAGTCGTCGCTCTACGGCGGCGCCCGTGGCGCGCGTGTCGCGCTCGCGCTCGAGGCCGACGCCGTCCGCTCACCGCAGAGGCTCGCCGGCAAGTACGTGTCACTCGTCTCGTTCGACGCCGGCAACTACGCCCACTGGCTGCTCGACTGCCTTCCGCGGCTGGATCTGCTCTCCCCGGACGACAGCAGCTGGAGCGTGCTCGTTCCCCAGGACGTCCGGCCCTTCCAGCTGGAGTCGCTGCGGCTCCTCGGGATCGCGGACGAGCGGATCGTGGCGATGCCGGCGGGCGCGATCCGGGTCGAGTCGCTGCTGTTCGCCCGCGTCGCCGGACGCACGACGCGCCCGGCGCCCGAGCATCTGCTGGCGATCCGGCGGCGGCTGCTCGACGGCGCTGGAGCCGGCGGCGAAGGCGGCGACCGCCGGCTCTACGTCTCCCGCGGCGGCGCGTCACGCGCCGTCGTCGACGAGGCGCGGCTCGCGCCAGCACTCGAGGCCCATGGCTTCGAGCAGATCCATCCGGAGACGCTCCCGCTCGCCGAGCAGATCAGGACGTTCGCCGGCGCGCGAGCGGTGCTCGGCCCTCACGGGGCGGGCATGCACAACCACCTGTTCGCGCCGGCGGGCGCCGACGTGATCGAGCTCTTCGGCCGTGGCTACCTGTATCTCACAGTGCAACGAGCCGTCGCGATCGCCGGCCAGCGGCACTGGCACCTGTTTGGCGAACCGGCCGGCGAGGAGTACGCGACCCGCGTCGATCCGGCCGAGCTGCTCGACCTCCTGGCCCTCGTCTTCGACGTCTGACGCCTCTGAGGGCGCACTTCGAGCGACGCTGCCGCTTGCCGTCTGACTGCACGGACGCCAAGATGACGTCCTTCGATGTCGTCGCCGACCGCTGAGAGCCGCTTTCGAAGCCATCCGCGCGTCGTCCACGAGACCATCGAGGGAGAAGTCATCCTGATCCAGATCGAGACGGGCTACTACTACAGCCTCGGGGGCTCGGGAGCACGGATCTGGCGGCTCCTGGAGCAGGGGCGCTCGCTCGAGGAGGTCGCAGCCGCGCTCGAGCGGACGCACGGGGGAAGCCCAGAGATCCGCCCGGCGGTCGCGCGGCTGATCGAAGAGCTCCAGAACGAGACGTTGCTCGAGCCGGCCACGGCTCGGCCCGACGTGTCGGTCGGCGGCGACGACACCGAGGCGTCCGAGGTCGCGGGGTCCTTCGTCCCGCCGCTGCTCGAGCGGTACGAGGACATGCAGGACTTCCTGCTCGTGGATCCGATCCACGAGGTCGACGACTCGGGCTGGCCCAACAAGAAGACGGCTTGACGCGTGTGGGCTCGCACACGCTCGCCGACCGGCGTGACGGGCTCGAGGCGGCCCCGCACGGCACGGCTCGGGACTACTTCGCGTCGCTGCGGGAGGGATTCGACGCCGCTGTAGCGGCACGCGGCATTCGAACGTACGAGCTTGCCCTCGCCGGCGCCGCGGTACGCCTGCGGTTCGCGGGCGCCGCTCTGCCACCGGTCGTCATCCGGCCGCTGGCCCAGCTCCCCCGCCCGGTCGGCGACGACCGCGCCGCGACGGCCTGCCTGTGGGACAGCGAGTCGACGGGGATCGCGCTGCCCGAGCCGCCGTGGCAGCGCCGCGACATCGATCAGCGCTGGGAGGTTCACGGGTTCGGCGACGAGGGGATCCAAACGCAGCACGATCCGGAGGCCGGCGTCCTGACGATGTTCGAACCGGCGACCCGCACGGGGATCTGGTGGGCGCCCTCGGTCGCCGCGGTGCCCTGGTACGACCAGGCTGCGCCACTACGCACGCTTCTGCACTGGACGGTCACGGTGCCAGGCCGCCATCTGCTCCACGCCGGCGCGGTCGCGGTCGCCAACGGCGCTGCGCTCCTCGTCGGCAAGGGAGGCTCCGGCAAGTCGACGACGGCCGTCCTCTGCCTCGAGGCGGGGTTCGACTACCTCGGCGACGACTACGTCTTGCTCACGGTGGACCCGGCGCCGACCGTGCACAGCGTGTACAGCACGGCGAAGGTCACGCCGTACACCGTTCGCCGCCTCCCCAGCCTCGAGGCAGCCGTCGTCGCTCGCGGGCGGCCGTTCGAGAAGAGCGTGGTCGACGTCGCGGCGTACCGCCCGCGCCGGCTGCGCCATTCCGCACCCCCGGCTGCCGTCGTCGTGCCCACGGTCACGCCGGGCGAGCGCACGCGGCTGCGCCCGATCGCTGCGGCAGCGTGCCTGCGCGCGCTTGCTCCAAGCACCGTGCTCCAACTCCCGCACGAAGGCGGCCGGGCACTGAGCGCGATGGCCGAGCTCGTCCGCGAGCTCCCGGCCTACGCGCTCGATCTCGGGGACGACGGCGCGGATGTTCCGGCGCTCCTCCACCCGCTCCTGGCGTGACCGTCGGGGGCGAACACCACGCACGCGTGCTCGTCGTGGACGAGCGCGTGCCGAGGCCCGATCGCGACGGGGGCTCGCTGCGAATGGCGAATCTCCTTCGGGTCCTCACGCAGATGGGCCACGACGTCAGCTTCGCCGCGCAGTTCCCGCGCGCCGGCGACCCGCGCGGTCTCGCCGAGAGCGACGGCGTTCGATTGGTGTGGGACGAGCGGCCGCTCGTCCATCTCCGAAGGGCTGGGCGACGGTACGACGCCGTGATCCTCAGCCGCCCTGAGGTGGCCGTGGAGCTCGTCAAGGCCGTCCGGCGCTTCGCGCCCCGGGCGCTGATCCTCTACGACACCGTCGACCTGTCGTTCGTGCGCGAGTTCCGTCTCGCGAAGCTTCGCCGAAGCCGCTTTCTGCTCGACGTCGCCCTGCGGCGGCGCAGACAGGAGCTGAGCCTCGTTCGCGCTGCCGACCGGACGCTCGTCGTCAGCGAGCGCGAGAAGCAGGTGCTCGAGGAGGCGTGTCCGGGCGCGGCCGTCCATGTCGTCTCGAACGTCCACGAGAGCGCGGGAGCGAAGCGCGGCTTCGGCGAGCGCTCGGGTGCACTCTTCGTCGGCAACTTCGGCCACGAGCCGAACGCCGACGCGATGCGTCATCTCGTCGAGGACGTCTGGCCCGTTGTCCGTGCGAGCAGGCACGGGCTCGAGCTGCACGTCGTCGGCGGCGAACCGCCGGACTGGCTCCTGGACCTCGGCGCGACGGACGTCCACGTCGCCGGCTGGGTCGACCACGCGACGCTCGAGGAGTACCTCCAGCGCTGCCGCCTGTCGGTGGCCCCGCTGCGCGCCGGCGCCGGCGTCAAGGGGAAGGTGCTCGCCAGCCTCGGGAGCGGTCTTCCGGTTGTCGGTTCCGCGATTGCGTTCGAGGGCATCCCGGTCGCGGATGGGCACGAGGTGCTGGTCGCGGACGACCCGGCAACCTTCGCCCGCGCCGTCGCTCGCCTCCACGACGACGAGCGGCTCTGGACCGAGCTCTCGGAGCGCGGTGTGGCGGTCGTCGCGGAGCGCTTCTCCTCGGGGGCGGCGAAGGCTGGTCTCGCCGCCGCGCTGGCTCCGGTGGAGGCGCTGGCATGACGGGCCCGCTCGTCAGCGCGATCATCCCCGCCCATGAAGGCGAGCGGTTCCTCCACGCCGCGATCGGGAGCGTTCTGGCGCAGGAGTACACCCCGCTGGAGGTGATCGTCGTCGACGACGGGTCGACGGACGGCAGCGCCGATGTCGCGGCATCGTTTCCCGTCCGGTGCCTCCGTCAGCCGAACCTCGGCGTGGCGGCAGCGCGAAACGCGGGGCTCGCAGCCGCCGGCGGCGAGGTGATCTCCTTTCTCGACCAGGACGACCTCTGGCCACCCGCCAAGCTCGCCGTCCAGGTCGGGCATCTGCTCGAGCATCCCGAGCTCGGGTTCGTCGTGGGCCGGATGGAGGTCTTCCTGGAGCCCGGCGCACCGCGGCCGGCCTGGATGCACGTCGACCAGCCGGCGTTCTTGCTCGGGGCGCTCGTCGCGTGGCGACACGTGTTCGACCTGGTCGGCGCGTTCGAGACGGGATACACGGTCTCGAGCGACGCGGACTGGTTCGCACGTGCGAAGGACGCCGGGATCCCGCGCGCGGTCCTGCCCGAGGTCGTCCTCCGCTATCGCATCCACGAGCAGAACGCGTCGCACAGACGCGACGTGCTCTGGCACGAGACGATGCAGGTGCTCCGACGCTCGGTGGAGCGCCGGCGTGCGGGGCAGGCGGCCGATGGCGACTGACTCGGTCTCGGTCGTCATCCCCGTTCGGAACGGCGCACGCTACCTGGGCGCGGCGATCGAGAGCGTGCTGGCGCAGACGACGTCTCCTTTGGAGCTGATCGTCGTTGATGACGGCTCGACTGACGCGAGCGTCGAGGTGGCTGCGGAGTACGCGGCCGTCCGCGTCGTCTCACAGGCACACGCTGGCCCCGGCGCGGCGCGAAACCGCGGCGTCGAGCTCGCGGGCGGCGCGTACGTCGCGTTCCTCGACGCGGACGACGTCTGGGTCGAGACGAAGCTCGAGCGCCAGCTCGCCGCCTTCGCAGCCCAGCCGTCGGCGGACGTCGTGGTCGGATATGTCCGCCACTTCGCGGGCCACCGGCCGCCCGACGACGATGGCGACGGGGACCCGGGTGAGCTCCGACCGGGCTACCTGCCGAGCGCGGTCCTTCTGTCGCGCTCGGCGTGGCAGGCCGTCGGCCCGTTCCGGACGGACCTGCGTGTTGCAGAGCTCATGGACTGGCTCCTGCGTGCCCGCGAGCTCGGTCGCCGCGAACTCGTGGTGCCCGATCACGTCGTCTGGCGCCGGGTCCACGGTGAGAATCTCACGATCGTGGAGCGCGCGAGCCTGGGCGAGTACGCGCACATCCTCAAGGGAGCGCTCGACCGCCGGCGCGAGGCGGCCCGCTAATGCGCACGTGGCTCCTCTTCGCGCGCCTGTTCGCCGACTCCAAGCATCTGCTCCTCGTCAGCCTCGTTCTGTCGCTCGCGCAGTCGCTCGTGCTGGTGCCGATCGCGCTCCTCGTGCGGCACGCATTCGACGTCATCCTCCCGGCGGGCGATCGTCTCGAGCTCGCGTGGATCGCTGCGCTGATGCTCGCGCTCTACCTGACGAGCATCGCACTCGCGCTGCTGACGCGCCACACCGTCCTGCAGGCGACGAAGGCGGCCGTGACCAAACTTCGCGTTCGCCTGTTCGAGCGCCTCTTCTCCTTTCCGGCGTCGTACTACGACGCCCACGACGTCGGCACGCTTCACGCGACGATCACCAAGGACATCGAGCGCTTCGACCTCATGACCTACGCGGTCGTCGCGTTCATCCTGCCGCCGTTCGTGATCGCCACCGCGCTGTCGGCGGCGCTCGTCACCGTCAGCCCGATCCTCTTCCTCGTACTCGCCCTCGCCCTGCCCGTCATGGGCGTCGCGAGCCACGTCATGGGCGGGCAGGTGCGCTCGCGCTCGCGCGAGTGGCAGGAGGCGTACGCAGTCTTCAGCTCGGATGCCCTAATCACCCTCAGGGCGATGACGTTGCTGAAGGTCCACGCCCTCGAAGACGTGCGCCTGCAACGCGCCGCCGTGCTGTTCGAAGAGCTCGCGCGGACCGGCCGGAGACTCAGCTGGATGCAGTCGGCGTACTCGCTCATCAACGGCTCGCTCGCCGCCGCCGCGGGGGTCCTCGTCCTCGTCGTGGGCGGGATCGCGGTGATCGACGGCCGGATGACGCTCGGCGAGCTGCTCTCCTTCTACTCGCTGCTCGCGCTGCTCCGGTCGCAGCTGACGAGCGTGATGTGGGGGGCGCCGATCGCCGTGGCCGGACGGGAGTCGCTCGAGCGCCTGCGGGCGCTCCTGCTTGCGTCCGAGCGCGACCCGTACCGGGGAACGTCTGTGATCGACTTCACCGGGGCGATCGACGTCGAGCACGTGACGTTCGGATATCGGAATGGAGACGAGCCCGTGCTGCGGGACGTGACGGTGTCCCTGCGACCGGGCGAGGTGGTGGCCTTGATCGGACCGAACGGGGCGGGGAAGAGCACGCTCGCGCGGCTCGCCGTCGGCCTCTACAAGCCTCAGCGCGGACGTGTTCTGGCCGACGGGATCCCGCTCGACGAGCTCGATCTGCACGCGCTGAGGCGGCGGATCGCCGTCGTCGACCAGGACCCGTTCATCTTCCCGACGACGGTTCGCGAGAACATCGCGTTCGGCGCCGAAGGCGGCAGCGAGGAGCAGATCCGCGCCGCGGCCGCCGCCGTTGGGGTTGACACGTTCGCGGAGACGCTGCCGGATGGCTACGACTCGCAGGTCGGCGACGAGGGCGCGCTTCTCTCGGGCGGCGAGCGTCAGCGGGTCGCGATCGCCCGGGCGCTCGCGCGCCGCCCGGCGCTGCTCGTGCTCGATGAACCGACCTCGTCTCTCGACCCTGACGCCGTGGAGCAGTTGCTCGCGAACCTGCACGAATTCCCCGGGTCGCCCGCCGTCCTCGTTATCACCCACGACCCCTCGCTCGTGGGTGCGGCGGATCGGGTCTACGTGCTCCGAGAGGGGAGGGCTGTCGGGACGGTCGCCCCGCCGGTGCCGACGGCCGCCGAGGACGAGGCGTGATGCGAGCGGGTGGACACGCCTTCCCGACCTTCCGCCAGGAGGCGCTGATCCGGGCGGCCGTCCTCGAGGGCGATGCGGCGAGGTCGGCCTGGAAGCAGTGGCTGGCGCTCGGCGGCAACGTCGATCGGATCGACGGCGCGTCCTACGGGCTGTTGCCGCAGGTGTACCGGAACCTCGAGGCGATCGCTCCGGAGGAACCCCTGCTCGCGAAGCTCAAGGGTGTCTACCGCTATCACTGGTACCGCAACCAGGTGCTGCTCCACGGCGCTGCCGATGCCGTCCGCGCGCTCGAGGCGGCCGGCGTTCCGACCCTCGTGCTGAAGGGGGCGGCGCTCGCGATCCTCCACTACGGCGACGCGGGCGCGCGCCCGATGGAGGACGTTGACGTGCTCGTCCCGCGGGAGCGCGTGCACGAAGCGATGGAGGTTGTGCGGCAGGCAGGCTTCGCCTCCGTGCCTGCCACACCGGCGACGTCGGTCGGCGTCGGGCACGCGCGCACGTTCCTCTCCGGGGCCGACCACTCGCTCGACCTCCACTGGTGGGCGCTCGCGCAGGCGGCGCGCGACGACGACTTCTGGCGGGGCGCGGTCCCGCTGGCGCTCGCAGGGGTGCGGACGCGCGCGCTCGCGCCCGCGCACCAGCTCCTGCACGTGTGCGTGCACGGCTTGCGGATCCACGAGACGCCGCCGCTGCGCTGGGTGCCCGACTCCTTGCTCGTGCTGCGCTCGCCCGGCGGCGAGGTCGACTGGGAGGCGCTGGTCGCCGGGGCTCGTGCCCGCGCGCTCACGGTCCACGTCGGAGCGGCGCTCACGTACCTTCGGGAGAGGTTCGCGGCGCCCGTGCCGCCGCAGGTGCTCGATCGCCTGCGGACCTCGCCGAGCTCGCTGCTCGAGCGCTGGACGTACCGCGCGAGCGTGATGCCTCCGCCCCGCGCCGCGCGCGTCCTTCTCCACGTCGATCGGTACCGAAGGCTGCGAGCGGCCGGCGACCTCGAGCCGGGGACCTCGTTCCTGCGCTTCTGGGCGCGCTCGCGCGCACTGGAGCACCCCGCGCAACTCCCGGCGCAGGTGCTCCGCCGGTACGTCGAGCACCTCCGTGCGCGGAGCGCTACGTCCTGAGCTCAGAGCCTTTTCGGTTGGTGTCCGGGCGTGTCGACCGGTCACCTCAGACGCGTGCACGGGCCAAGCCCGTGCACGCTGAATGTCGGCGCCGCCGAGTCGGGGCCTTTAGGGCGACGCGTGGCGCCTGCGGTCGATCCTTCCTTTCAGCGCCCGGACCGCCTCGCGCTGGCAGCTCTCGACGTCGTAGGTCAGGTTCGCCCCGTGTATGCGCCTGACGACGACGACGTCGTCGAGGATCCCGACCCCGACGTCGCCGTCCTGGGCACGGAAGAGCCAGTCGACGTCCTCGGCGTAGCGGAACGACGCGTCGAAGGGGCCGATCCGCTCGAGGGCCGTCCTCCGAACGAGCGCCGACATCGGCTGCACGAGCTCGGATTCGCCGCCGTCGACGCCCGCCTTCCCGACCCATTCTGGCGGCTCGACACCCGGCTCGACGGCGATGCGCTGGCGGCCGAGGACGCAGGCGTATTCCGGCCGCTCGCGGAGGTAGGCGACCTGCCGCTCGAGCCGGTCCGGAAGCATCACGTCGTCGGCGTCCAGGAAGGCGACGTACTCGCCTGTCGCCGCGGCGACACCGCGGTTCCGCGCCGCGGCCTGCCCGGCGCGTTCCTGCCGAAGGCCATGGACGTTCGGATACGACGCGATGATCTCAGGTGTCCGATCCGTCGACCCGTCGTCGACGACGACGATCTCGACGGTCGGATACGTCTGCGCGAGCACGCTGTCGATCGCCTCCGCGAGGAAGCGGGCGCCGTTGAAGACCGGAGTCACGACGGAGACGAGCGTCGGCACGGCGCGTGATGACGGCGAGCTCCGCACTTGGCAGATGGTAGAGGCGGCGGTCGGGCGCGCTACAATCGCGCGCCGTGGCCGAGCGCGTTCGCATCCAGGCGCAGGAGCGCGACACCCGCGGGTCCCGCGAGTCGCGTCGCCTCCGTCGCGCAGGGAAGATCCCAGGCGTGATCTACGGGCGCGGCCGCGATCCGCACGCGATCTGCATCGACGAGCGCGAGCTCCGGCGTGCGCTCAGCGGCCCGGGCGGCCTGCACGCGATCCTCGACGTCGTACTCGACGGCGGAAGCCCGAGCCCGGCCGTCCTGAAGGACTATCAGCAGCATCCGATCCGCGGGACCCTTACGCACTTCGACCTCCACGCCGTGCGCCTGGACGAGCCGATCCAGGCCACCGTGGTCGTCCAGCTCGTCGGCGAGTCGGCGGGAGCGAAGGAGGGCGGCGTGCTCTCGCAGGTCACGCGCGAGCTCAACGTCCAGGCGCTGCCGATGGACATTCCCGAGCACATCGACGCCGACGTCAGCGAGATGCACATCGGCGACACGCTCCGGCTCGCCGACCTGCCGGCGATCGAGGGCGTGACGTTCCTCGACGACCCGGAGGAGACGGTGCTGGCAACGGTGACGCAGCCGACTCGCGTCGAGCTGCCCGAGGACCTCGTCGAGGAGGAGGCCGAGGAGGGCGAAGAGGGCGAAGTCCCCGAAGGTGAGGAGGCTCCCGAAGGCGCGACGGAGACCGCCGCCGCTCCCGGTGCGCTCCCTGCCTCGGACGACGAGGGCGAGTCCGGCACGACGTCCGGCTAGCCAGCTATGCGCCTGTTTCGGCGGGGCGAGACCGCCCCGTCGCTCGACTTGCTGGTGGCGGGCCTCGGCAATCCAGGACGGGAGTACGAGCGCAACCGGCACAACGTCGGCTGGATGGTCGCCGAGGAGCTCGCGCGGCGGCACGGCGGCTCGTGGCGCGGAAAATTCTCCGGACGGCTGGCCGAGGTGCGCGTGGACGGCAATCGTGTCGCGCTGTTGAAGCCGGAGACGTACATGAACGAATCGGGCCGCTCGGTCGGCGCCGCCCTGCGCTTCTTCAAGCTTCCGCCGGAGGGTCTGCTGGTGGTGCACGACGAGGGCGACCTCGATCTCGGCCGGCTGCAGGCGCGCCGCGGCGGCGGTCTCGCCGGCCACAACGGGCTGCGCTCGGTCGCGGGGCAGCTGGGAACGCCGGAGTTCCTCCGCCTGCGTGTCGGCGTGGGCCGTCCCGAGCGCGGCGATCGCCGCTCGCTCTCCGACTTTGTGCTCTCCGACTTCGAGCCCGGGGACGACGCCGAGGGCGTCGTCGCGCGCGCGGCGGACGCGGTCGAGACGGTCGTCCGCGACGGCCTCGAGGCCGCCCAGCAGCGCTACAACTGACGGCTAGACTGGCTGCCCGCGAGACGCACGTCTCGTCAGTCGTCATGGACCGGCCGGCCCTCCATCCGCTCGTGCGCGAGCTCGCCGAGAGCGAGCGCCTTGGCGCGTTCGCGGACGCGCTCCCGGCGCGCGCGCGTGTGTCCGAGCCGGCGCTGCCGCTCGTCGTCGCCGCCCTCCACGAGCGGCTCACGCGCGCGCTCGTTGTCCTCACCGCCGACGACGCCGACGCGCGCGACCTCGCCGAGGCGTGCGGCTGGCTGGTCGGCGGTGACCGCGTCGCCCTGCTACCGAGCCGCGGCGTGCGCTGGGACTCGGGCCTCGCGCCGCCGCCGCATCTCGTCGGCGAGCGGGCGCGCGCACTGGACGTCTTCGCCTCGAGCGGCCTCGTCTGCGCCTCGGCCACGGCGCTGGCGGAGGGCATGCCGCCCACGCGCGCGCGACCGGCGCCGATCAGGCTCTCGGTCTCGGACGAGACCGGCCTGGAGGGCGTGGCCGAGAAGCTCGCCCTCGCGGGATACGAGCGGGTCGAGCGGGTCGACGAGCGTGGCCAGTTCGCGGTTCGCGGAGGGCTGCTCGACGTCTTCCCGACGACCGGGCGCGAGCCGCTGCGCGTCGAGCTCTTCGGGGACGAGGTGGAGTCGATCCGCGCGTTCTCGCCGTTCACGCAGCGCGCTCTCCACGCCGTCGACGAGGCGGTCGTCTACCCGGCCGCGGAACGCCGGCTCGACCTCGTGGAGCCGAGCCTCGACGACGAGACGACGAGGGCCCCGACGGACCTCGTTCCGCCGCTCGACCGACGGCCCGACCTCGTCTGGCAGGCCGACGACGTGCGCGAGGCCTGGCGCGAGGAGGGCTACGCCGAGCTGCCGCTCGACGGCTCGGCCGAGCTCGAGCCGTTGCCCCGCGGGCAGGCGTACACGTTCGAAGCCCAGAGGCCGGCGCTCGCCGCGCGCGGCCTCGCGGAGGCGGAGAACGAGCTCGCCGCGCTCGTCCGGGCGGGCTTGCGCGTGGTCGTCGCCTTCCCGCACCGGGGCGACGCGCTGAGGACGCGCGGCCTCCTGCGGAGGCTCGACGCCCGCGTGCTCGAGCCGGGCGAGGGGTTGCCGAGACGTCCTGAGCTCGTCTTCGCCGTCGCGCCGGCACGGCGCGGCTTCGTCTGGCGGGAGCTCGGCCTCGCGCTGCTGCCCGACGTGCAGGTGTTCCGCAAGCGGCCCCCTCGCGCGGATGCGCGGCTCGGGCGCGCGCTCCAGACGTTCGCCGACCTGCGCGCGGGCGACCACGTCGTGCACGAGGACCACGGGATCGGCAAGCTGCTCGGCTTCGAGACGAAGACGGTCGCAGGCGTCACGCGCGACTACCTGCTGCTCGCCTTCCGGGGCGACGACCGCCTCTATCTCCCGCACGAGCAGCTCGGCAAGCTCTCGCGCTACATCGGCGCTGACGGCCGCGCCCCCGCGCTCTCGAAGCTCGGCGGGAAGGCGTGGCAACTGCTCAAGAGCCGTGCGCGCGAGTCGGTCCGGGAGCTCGCCGGCGAGCTGCTCGCGCTCTACGCGCGTCGCCAGCAGGCCGAAGGCACGCCGTTCGAGCTCGACGGCGACTGGCTCGAGCGGCTGGAAGCGTCGTTTGCCTTCCGCGAGACCGACGACCAGCGGCGCGCGATCGAGGCGGTGAAGGAGGACCTCGAGGCGCCGCGCCCGATGGACCGGCTCGTCTGCGGCGACGTCGGCTTCGGCAAGACCGAGGTCGGCGTCCGGGCGGCCTTCGCCGTCGCCGTCAACGGCAAGCAGACGCTGCTGCTCGCGCCGACGACGATCCTCGCCGAGCAGCACTGGCACACCTTCCGCGAGCGGTACCGCGACTTCCCGGTCCGCGTGGAGATGATCTCGCGCTTTCGCTCTCCCGCCGAGGCGAAGCAGGTGCTGCGCGACTTCGCGGAGGGCAAGGTCGACGTGCTGATCGGGACGCACCGCGTGCTCTCGCGCGACGTCATCCCGAAGAACCTCGGCCTGGTGATCCTCGACGAGGAGCAGCGGTTCGGGGTCGCGCAGAAGGAGCTCTTGCGCTCGCTGCGGCTCGAGGTGGACGTGCTCGCGCTCTCGGCAACCCCGATCCCGCGCACGCTGCACATGTCGCTCTCGGGGCTCCGCGACATCTCGGTGATCGAGACGCCGCCCGAGGGCCGCCGGCCGATCCGCACGCATGTCGGGGAGTACGACGAGGAGCTGATCAGGACCGCGCTCGAGCGGGAGCACGCCCGCGGCGGCCAGTCCTTCTACCTCCACAACCGCGTGGACACGATCGACGAGGCGGGAGCCAAGCTCCAGCAGCTCTGCCCCGGCCTCCGCATCCTCGTTGCCCACGGGAAGATGCGGGAGCGCGAGCTCGAGGAGCGGATGCATTCGTTCCTGCGCGGCGACGCCGACGTACTGGTCTCGACCACGATCATCGAGTCCGGCCTCGACATCCCACAGGCCAACACGCTGGTCGTCGAGCGATCGGACGCGCTCGGCCTTGCCCAGCTCTATCAGATCCGCGGCCGCGTCGGCCGGTCGGATCGCGTGGCCTACGCCTATCTGCTCTATCCCGACGCGCACGAGCTGACGCCCGAGGCGCGCGCGCGGCTGGCGACGCTCGCCGACCACACGGAGCTCGGCGCGGGCTTCTCGATCGCGATGCGCGACCTCGAGATCCGCGGCGCCGGCGAGCTGCTGGGCGCCGAGCAGCACGGGCACGTGGCGGCCGTCGGCTTCGAGCTCTACGTCGAGATGCTCAACGAAGCCGTCGCGGAGCTGTCCGGCCAGCGGCGCGCTGCGGCGCGTCCGGTACGCGTGGACGTGCGCGTCGACGCCTACATCCCGGCGTCGTACATCGGCTCGGAGGCGCTCAAGATCGACCTCCACCGACGGCTCGCGCTGGTCGAGGACGAGGACGAGCTGCGCGAGCTACGCGCGGCGACGGAGGACCGCTTCGGACCGGTGCCCGATGCGGTGCAGAACCTGTTCGCGATCCAGGAGGCGAAGCTGAAGCTCGCCCGCGCGGGGGCCGACTACCTGGTGTTTCGCGGCGGTCGCATGAGCGTCGGGCCGCTCGTCCTCGGAACCGGCGAGCTGCGGCTGCTGAGGCAGGACGTCGACACGGCGGTGTACACGACCGCACGCCAAGAGGTTTCGTTAAGGGACGATGAATTCCGGGGCGCCCTGCGGCTGGTCGATGCTATCGTGGCGCTGCGCCAGGCGGCGTGAAGGTAGCCGGCCGGCGCTGTTTTCATGATGCGGTTCCGATCCATCGCCCTCTTCCTCCTCGCGACGCTCGTCGTTCTCGCGGCCGGCTGCGGCGGCGGCGACTCCGATGTCCCTGCGGGCGCGATCGCCGTCGTCGACGGTCACGAGGTCTCGAAGGCCAGCTACGACCGGACCCTCGAGCAGGCGAAGAAGGGCTACGGGCAGAGCGGCCGCACGTTCCCGAAGCAGGGGACCCCCGAGTACCAGACCATCAAGACGAACGCGGTCAACTACCTCGTCGAGAAGCTTCAGTTCGAGCTCGCGGCCGAGGATCTGGGCGTCAAGATCGACGAGGCGGACGTGACCAAGCGGCTGAACGAGCTGAAGCAGCAGTACCACCTGACCGAGAAGACGTATCAGCAGCAGCTGAAGGCCGCGGGGAAGACGGATGCCGACGTCCGCGAGGACGTCAAGAACAACCTCCTCCAGGAAGGCGTCGCCGCGAAGCTAACCGAGGACATCAAGATCACCGACGACGACATCCAGAAGTACTACACGGAGCACAAGAAGGAGTTTCAGACGGCGGCGTCGCGCGACATCCGCCACATCTTGGTCTCCGTCTGCGGCGCGAAGGCGACCAACGTGCCGGCGAAGGGCTGCCTGTCCGAGGCGAAAGCCAAGAGCCGCGCGAACGAGCTGCACACGCGTCTCCAGCACGGCGCGAGCTTCACGACGCTCGCGAAGAAGTACTCGACCGATCCCGGCTCGAAGGACACCGGCGGGAAGCTGACGATCTCGAAGGGCTCGACCGTCCCCGAGTTCGACAAGGTGGCATTCAGCCTTCCCGTCCACACCCTTTCTCAGCCCGTCAAGACGCAGTACGGCTACCACTTGATCGAGGCGCTCTCGAGCATCCGGCCGGCGACGACGACGCCGCTCAAGCAGGTGCGCGCCCAGATCAGGACGCAGCTCGAGAACCAGAAGCGCACCGAGGCGCTGTCGCAGTGGGTGGAGAAGACGAAGGACAAGTACGCGGACAAGACCGAGTACCAGGTCGGGTTCGCGCCGCCGAAGTCCTCCACGCAGACCGTCTCGCGCTAAGGCGCCGTCTCGACGGCGCCGACCATCAGGACGTGCGGGCGTGGTCCGCGCGTCCGTCTGAATCGACCGGTCGACACGCTGGAGGCCAACCGGACGGCTCTGGGCGCATCGGCCGGTAGCGTCCGGCCGGCGTGAACGAGCTCGCCGACGCTCTTCTCGACCTCCAGCGCCTCACCGAGCGCCTTCGCCGCGAGTGCCCGTGGGATCGCGAGCAGACGGCGAAGACCATCGTCCCGCACACGGTCGAAGAGGCGTACGAGGTCGCGGACGCTGCGCTCGCGGGCGACGATCGCAAGCTCGTCGACGAGCTCGGCGACCTCCTATTCCAGACCTTCTTCCTTGCGCTGACGCTCCAGGAAAAGGGTCAAGGCGATCTCGAGGCGGTCACGCGCGGCGTCCATGCGAAGCTCGTGCGCAGGCATCCTCACGTGTTCGGGCAGGCCGAGGCAGATAGCGCAGGCGCCGTGCGCCTGCGCTGGGAGCAGATCAAGCGCGAGGAGGAGGAGCGCGAAGGCCTCTTCCATCACGTGCCGGAGACCCTTCCCGCGCTCCTGTACGCCCGCAAGGTCCAGCGCCGAGCCGCGGCCGTCGGCTTCGAGTACGCGACGACGGACGATGCGCTCGCGGACCTCGACGACGAGCTGCGCGAGCTGAGGGAGGCACTCGAGGCCGCGGGCGAGCGGCCACCCGAGACCGAGCCCGCCCCCGATGTGTTCGAGGAGGTCGGTGACGTGCTCTTCGCCGCGGTGAACGTCGCCCGGCGCCTGAACGTCGATCCCGAGCTCGCGCTTCGGCAGATGAGCGAGCGGTTCGTGGCGCGCGTGGAGCGCGCCGAGCAGCGCGCGGCGGAGGACGGCGCGGAGTTCGGCGCACTCGCGCTCGAGGAGCAGGACCGCTACTTCGACGAGGCCAAGGAGGAGTTCCGCGGATGAGCCGCATCGCGGAGGTGCGCGCTCGCCAGATCCTCGACTCGCGCGGGAACCCGACGGTCGAGGTCGACGTCGTCCTCGATTCGGGCGCATTCGGGCGCGCAGCCGTCCCCTCGGGCGCGTCGACCGGCGCATTCGAGGCGGTGGAGCTGCGGGACGGTGACGAGGGGGAGTGGCTCGGGAAGGGCGTCCTGGACGCCGTTCGGAACGTCGACGAGGAGATCGCTCCCGTGCTGCGCGGCTTCGACGCGGGCGACCAGCGTTCGCTCGACGCGCGCCTCGTCGAGCTCGACGGCACTCCCAACAAGAGCCGGCTCGGCGCGAACGCGATCTTGGGCTGCTCGCTCGCGGCGGCGAAGGCCGGCGCCGATGACACCGGTGTCTCCCTCTACCGCTGGATCGGCGGTACGAACGCCCACGTGCTCCCCGTGCCGATGCTAAACGTCGTCAACGGCGGCGCCCACGCCCAGAACTCGCTCGATTTCCAGGAATTCATGGTCGTTCCGGGCGGCGCGACCTCGTTCTCGGAGGCGCTCCGGATCGGGGCGGAGGTGTTCCACACGCTGAAGGGCGTCCTCCACGAGCGCGGGCTCGCTACGGGCGTCGGCGACGAGGGCGGCTTCGCGCCCGACCTCCACGCCAGCGAAGCCGCGATCGAGGTCCTGCTCGAAGCCGCCGAGCGCGCGGGGCACCGGGACGCGGTCGGCGTGGCGCTCGACCCCGCGGCGACGGAGTTCTACACGGACGGCCGCTACCGCTTCGAGGGCCGCGAGCTGGACGGGCCCGGAATGGCGGGCTTCATCGCCGATCTGGCCGAGCGCTACCCGATCGTGTCGGTGGAGGACGGCATCGCCGAGGACGACTGGGAGAGCTGGCGGCTCCTCACGGAGCGGTCGGGCGCCCGGCTGCAGCTCGTCGGTGACGATCTCTTCGTGACGAACGTCGAGCGGCTGCGACGCGGGATCGACGAGGGCGCCGCGAACGCGATCCTGATCAAGGTGAACCAGATCGGAACGCTGACCGAGACGCTCGACACGATCGCGCTCGCGCGTGAGAACGGCTTCGCGACCGTGATCTCCCACCGTTCCGGCGAGACCGAGGACACGACGATCGCCGATCTGGCGGTCGCGACGAACGCAGGCCAGGTCAAGACGGGCGCGCCCTCGAGAACCGACCGCGTGGCGAAGTACAACCAGCTCCTGCGAATCGAGGAAGAGCTCGGAGACCAGGCCGTGTATCCGGGCTGGGCGGCACTTCGCGACGGCATCGCGGGTCGCTAGTCTCGGCGTATGGTCCGTACGGACCCGCGCCGGACGAAGATCGTCGCCACGATCGGGCCTGCGTGCGGCCTCCGTGACCGGCTCGCCGCGATCGTGGGCGCCGGTGCCAACGCGGCCCGGCTCAACTTCTCCCACGCGACGCACGAGCAGCATGCGGTGTGGGCCGGACTCGTCCGGGAGGTACAGCAGGAGGCCGGCCGACCGCTCGCGCTGATCGCCGACCTCCAGGGGCCGAAGCTGCGGATCGGCGAGCTCGCGGAGCCCGCCCGGCTGCAGCGTGACGGGCAGGTCGTGGTCGCCGGCCAGGACGTCGCCCGGGACGGCGACCTTCCGGTGAGCCCGGGCGTGATCGGCAACGTCCTCGCGCCGGGCAACGACGTGCTGATCGACGACGGGCTCGTGCGGCTGCGCGTCGAGGCAGTCGAGCAGGGCCGCGCGCGCTGTGCGGTGCTCGTCGGCGGGACGATCCACTCGCACAAGGGTGTGAACGTTCCCGGGGTACCCGTCCCGATCCCCTCGCTGACGCGGAAGGACCTCGACGACCTCCAGTTCGCGCTCGACCTCGGTGTCGACTTCGTCGCGCTCTCGTTCGTCCGCTCGGCGGCCGACGTCCGCGACCTCCGCCGGATCGTCGAGGAGGCGGGCTCGACCGCGCGGTTGATCGCGAAGATCGAGAAGGCGGAGGCGGTCGACGCGCTCGACGACATCCTCGCCGTCTCCGACGCGGTGATGGTCGCGCGCGGTGACCTCGGCGTCGAGATCGGCGCCGCGGCGGTCCCGCTGCTCCAGAAGCGCATCATCTTGCGCGCGCTCGAGCGGGGACAGCCCGTGATCACCGCAACGCAGATGCTCGAGTCGATGGTGGGCCAGCCGGAGCCGACGCGGGCGGAGGCGAGCGACGTCGCGAACGCGATCCTCGACGGCACGTCCGCGGTGATGTTGTCGGAGGAGACGGCGATCGGGGAATATCCCGTCGAGGCGGTCGCGACGATGGACCAGATCGCGCGCGCGATCGAGCCGAGCCTCGGCTACCGCCACGAGCTTCCCGACGCGAGCGAGGATCCGACGATCGGGCAGGCGACCTCGAACGCCGCCTGCGACCTGGCCGAGGCGCTCGGCGCCCGCGCCATCCTCGTCCCGACCTACACCGGACGGACGGCATCCGTCGTCGCGCGCCTGCGGCCGCGGCGCCCGGTCCTCGGGCTCACGCACCGCCGATATGCACTGCAGCAGATGGCGCTCGAGTGGGGGGTGACGCCCCTCGAGATCGCGGAGGCCGCCGACGTCGAGGATCTCTGGCGGCTCTCGGTCGAGGCTGCACGTGCGAGCGGGATCGTCGAGACCGGCGACCGTGTCGTCCTCACCGCCGGCACCGCCGTGAACATCCCCGGCTCGACGAACGTGATCAAAGTCGAGGTCGTCTAGCCCGCAAGGGCTGGCGCTCTTGCGGGCTGACTGGGTCCGCGCGGCGTTAGGAGGAAACGCCGCCGGAGAGGCCGAACACGAAGTCGTGGCGAAGGCGACTCGCCGGACGCGGCGGTTCCGCGGCGCGCGCCCTACGCGGCGGTGGTTCGGCCTGCTCGTGCTCGCGCTCGTCGGGTTCCTCTACTACCGGCCGCTCGTGGCGTACGTCGATACGCGCGAGGCGGTGGCGCGCCGCAGCGCCGAGGTGGCCGCTCTGCGCTCGGAGAAGCGCGTGCTCCAGCGGCGGCTGCGCAGGCAGGCGAGCCCCAGGGCGCTCCAGCGGGAGGCACGGCGGCTCGCATACGTGAAGCCGGGAGAACGGCTGTTCATCGTCACGGGAATCGCGGCGTGGCGCCGCGACCGCGCGCGGGAACGGGCGAGGACGGCCGCTACGCTCGGACGTGGTGGATGACGCGGAGATCGTTGCGCGCCAGCTCGGACGCCCTCCTCGGGCGTTTCTGCGCGTCGCCCGCCGCTGTCCGTTCGGACTCCCCGCGGTCACGGAGCAGGCGCCGTACGACCGCGACGGCGAGCCGTTCCCGACGACCTACTACCTGACCTGTCCCCACGTCGTCGCGGCCCTCTCGCGGCTCGAGGCGGGGGGCGGCGTCGAACGCTGGAGCGAGGCCGCCGTTCGCGAGCCTGAGCTTGCGGAGAGCCTCGCACAAGCGACCGCTGAGCAGCGGCGCATACGCCGCCGGCTCGCGGGGGGCCGAAGCGGCAAGGACGGCGGAACATCGCTTGCGCTCGGCATCGCGGGCGCCGGCCGCCGCGGCAGCCTCAAGTGTTTGCACGCCCACGTCGCGTTCGCGCTCGCCCGCCCCGGCTATGAGCTGGGCGATCGAATCGTCGCCGAGCTCGAGCCGCTCTGGCCGGACCGGTGCTGCAGCGAGCCGCTGTCACCGGCCGGCGATCGTGCCGCGCCTACCCGGGCTGGTTAGCATCGCGTGCCCGTGAACGCGGCCGTCGAGCACGCCCGGCAGGAGTGGGAGGAGAGCGCGCGCCGACTCGACCAGGAGGCGCGCGACCGTGCCCACCGGCTGCAGCTGCTCCGGCAGGTGGAGGCCGTGACGGCCGAGCTCCGTCGCCGCATCGGCGAGACGTTCACGCTCGCCGAGCTCGCGGGCGAGTACGCGCGGGCGGAGGCGTGGACTCGCGAGGCGGTGGCGGCGACGGAACCACCGCCCGGCTGGCCGAGCACGCTCGCGCTGGTCGAGGGCGCGGCGTTCCGCGCCTACGCACGCGGCGCGATCGACTACGCCCCTTGAGCGCGACCCCGGTGCGCCGCGCGCGACCGCGCCGCCGTCCGCTCGCGCGCGTCGCCCTGCTCGTCGCGGCAGGCGTGCTCCTGTTCCTCTTCGGCGTCGCGCTCGGCGAGGCGCTCGAGGAAGGCCCGTCTGGGGGAACGCGCACGGAGGTCCGAACGCTCCGTCCGGCGACGGTCGCGCCGCCGGCCCGGACGGTGACGGTGATCGTCACCGAGCGCTGAAAGCTGCGCTTTCAGCGCTTCCGGGGTTAGACCCTTTGGGTGAGCGCGCGCGAAGAGCGCGGTCTTCGCGCGCTCTTTCCCGGGCGTCCGAGAGCCGCGAAGGCGACCGTCAGCAGGGGCCGTGAACCGGTCACCGAGCGCTGAAAGCTGCGCTTTCAGCGCTTCCGGGGTTAGACCCTTCGGGTGAGCGCGCGCGAAGAGCGCGGTCTTCGCGCGCTCTTTCCCGGGCGTCCGAGAGCCGCGAAGGCGACCTTCGGCAGGGGCCGTGGGCCGGTCGACCGTAGTTAAGAAGCGTAATATTTGATTAGATTCCCGGACTGTGGCAAATCGCGATGCTCTCGCCCCCCGCGCGCCGGGAAGCGAGCCCGACTGGCTCACCCTCGGTCAGGCGGCGAAGTACCTGGGGGTCGCCCAGAGCACGATCCGCAAGTGGTCGGATCAGGGTCGGCTGCCCGCCTTCTACACGCCGGGCGGCCATCGGCGCTACCGGCGGTCCGACCTCGAGGCGTTCCTCGAGCGCTCCGGGCCCGCCAACCGCGCGAAGGAAGGACCCGTCGTCCTCATCGTCGACGACGACCCCGGTCTGCGGGCATTCGTGCGCGCACGCCTGGAGCTCGAGGGCTACGCAGTCCAGGAAGCGGGGAGTGCGGAAGAGGGCCTCACCGCGCTCGAGGAGGGCGCTCCCGACCTGATCCTCCTGGACGTGATGATGCCGAAGGTCGACGGGTGGGAGATGCTCCGGCGGGTCCAGGAGCGGCACGGCGTCGGTGCCATTCCGGTTCTCATGTTCAGCGGCAAGGTGGACGCCGCGGCGGAGGAGGCGGCCTCGCGTGGTGCGCACGGGTTCATCGGCAAGCCGTTCGACCCGCAGCAGCTGATCGAGTCGACGAAGCAGATGCTCCCGACCTGAGCCGGGACGTCCCGGCGCGCGGAGGGTGCGGGCCTGACGGCGATCGACGAGCACCTCCAGCGCTGGGTGGTCGAGCATCGCGTCGACGCTCTCGACCCGCTCGTCGTCGCGCTCTCGCGCCTGGGAAGCTTCGGTCTCGTCTGGATCTTCGCCGCCGCAGTGGCCGCGGCCGCGTGGCGCCGGCCGGACGTGCTGTGGCTGACGACGGCGTCGGTCGCGGCGGCCGACCTCGTCGCGCTGGCGCTCAAGACCGCGATCGGCCGTCCGCGTCCGTACGTGCGCTTCCCCGAGCAGGAGCCGCTGCTCCGCACGGCCTTCGATTACTCGCTGCCGTCAGGCCATGCGGCGACGAGCTTCGCCGCCGCGACCGTGCTCGTCCGCTTCGCGCCCCGCCTCGCGCCGGCGCTGTTCCCGCTCGCAGCGGCGATCGCGTGGTCGCGTGTCTACGTCGGCGTCCACTATCCGTCCGACATCCTTCTCGGGGCGCTCCTCGGCGTCGCCGTCGGGCTCGCCGTCGTGGCCGCGGCGCCTAGAGTTCGTCGCCGGCTTGAAGCAGCCCGGCGACGATCACCACCACTGCCGCCGCCAGGCTGATCCAGATCCCGACCGCGCGCCCGTCCGCGGGGATGAACCGATCCGGGATCGAGATGATCCGGATCAGGACGAAGATCGTCGCGAGCGAGCCGAGCGCGATCACCACGAGGCTCTCGGGGAGCGCGGCGGGCGGTTCGATCCCGGCGGCACGGAGAGCGATCAGCGCGAGCAGCACCACGCCGGTGAAGAAGACGAGCTTGCCGAGCGCGCCTGTGTCCCACCCGAGCACGCTGATGGTGAGCCCGTCGCCCGAGCCCCTGTACCAGCCTGTGAACGCCGACACGGCGAGCACGAGCGAGGCCAGGAGCGTCAGGCGCTCGCCCGTCGTCCAGAGCCCCTCGCCGCGGCCGGGCACCACCGTCCGGTCGGGCCCGCGGCGCAGACGCCCCGGGTCGCGAGGATCGCGCTCGGACGTTTGCACGGCGCTCAGTATGGGGACCGCGCCCAGCGCGCGCTTCGCTTGGGATCGATCCGCAGCCACCGGTCCCTCGCCCGGGCACCGAAGCCTCGCTCATACATTCGTTACAGTTCCATGCGCTTGGAAAGCTCGCCGCGCGTCGCGGGCGCACTGGAAGGGGTCGTCTTGGAAGCAACCAACCGTTCGGGAATAGAAGCCTCGGCCGATGGGTTCGTCGAGTTTCGCGCGGCGGGCGAGGCGGTCGACGGCGAGTACCGCTGCAGCGAGTGCGGCTACGGCGTCGTCGTCGTGGGCGTCCTGCCCGAGTGCCCCATGTGCCGTTCGACGGCCTGGGAGCGCGGCGCGTGGAGCGGCGTGGGGCGGCTCCACGCCCCGTTGTAAGCGCTAAAGCTGCGCTTTCAGCGCTTTCTGGGTAGACGCTTCGGGTGAGCGCGGCCGAAGAGCGCGGTCTTCGCGCGCTCTTCGGCCGCTGGGCCATACTGGTCCTCGATGGTTGTGGAGCCGAGCCAGGCGATGGAGTCGCGAGCGGCGTCGTCCGTTCCCGACCTGCAGGCGGTCGCGGCGACGGCTCGAGCTCTCGCCGTCGCGCAGACGCTCGACGAGGCGCTCCACGAGCTCGTCGGGGCGGCCGCGCGAACGCTCGCCGCGCGAGTGGCCATCGCACGTGTCGTCGATCCAGCGACGCGAACGCTCGCAGCCCGCGCGGTGGCGAGCGCCTCGCCGGCGCTCGCGGCCGAGGTGGCCGGCTCTCGCCTGCCGCTCGACGTCCTGCCGGCCGAGGAGACCGACGAGACCGGGATGCCGGCGGAGCTTCGGGCGCTCGCCGAGCGAGCGGGTGCGAGGGCCGTCCTGCTGCTCGCCGTACGCGTCGACGGGGAGGCCGTCGGCAGCCTGGAGCTGCTGCGGGCGGCGCCGACCTTCTCGGCATCGGAACGGCTACTGGCGCGCATCGCGGCCGACCAGCAGGCCGCCGCGATCCGCGCCTTCGACCTGCCAACGCGAAACGGCGTCTCGTCGGTGGAGAGCGCGCTCGAGCTCGCCGGCGCGGCGCTCGTGGCGGGATCCGACGAGGAGCGCATCGCGGTCGAGATCGCACGGCTCGCAGCCGCCGCCACGCGTGCGACGGCCGCCGTCGTGTGGCGACGCGAGGCCGAGGGGGTCGCCGCGGCGGGCGTCTACGGGTCGCGCGAGCGTGCGACGTCGCCCGAGGCACGCGAGCAAGCGGTGCGCGCGCTCGAGGAGGCACAGCCGCTCGTCGTCGCGCCGAACCGGGGGCTCGCCACGGTCCAGCTGGGCGAGCCCGCGCTCCACGCGCTCCAGCTCTTCTTCGAGGAAGATGCTGCGCCGCCGCCGGCAACGCTCGACGCCCTCGCCAGCTTCGCCGTGCGCGCGGCCAACGTGTTGGGCGCGGGCGAGCGTGCCCGAACGCTCACGACTGAGCTCGAGCGCACGCGAGAGCTGCTGGCGCTTACCGCGCGAATGAACGCCGAGCTCTCGCTCTCGCATCGGCTCGACGCGGTGGTCGAGCACGTCGCCGAGCTGCTCGGCGCGACGCGGGTCGCCGTGTACCTGCGGGAACGCTCGCAGCTGGAGGCGGCGGCATCGCGTGGCCTCGAAGGCCCGCACGAGGCGGTCGCCGAACGGCTGCTCGAGCTCGCTATCGGCCCCTTCCGGGCCCGCGGAATGCTCGTCGTCCCCGCCGCCGTCGGCGATCCACGGCTCTCCGGGCTCGAGGGCGAGCTGGAAGCGACCGGAATCGGGGCGGCCGTCGCCGTGCCGTTGCTCGTGCAGGACAAGGTGACAGGCCTGCTCGCGGTCTACGGCTGGGGAGGTGACCTCGGCGACAACGAGAGGGCGCTGCTGAGCGCGTTCGCCGCCCAGCTCGCCGTTGCGCTCGAGAACGCGCGCTTGCACGAGCGTTCGACGAAGCTCGGTGCCGAGCTCGAGAGCGTTCTCGCCTCCGAGCGAGAGTCCGCTAACCGCCTCGCGGCGCTGTACGAGATCTCGCGTTCGTTCTTGCAGAGCGTGGCTCCCGACGTCGAGCCTGTCGACGCGACGCTGCAGGCCGTCGTCCGGACCGTCGTGGAGCTGCTCGGCGTCGACGCAGCCGTGATCCGCATGCCCGACGCCCGACGGGAGCTGCTCGTGCCGCGTGCGCTGCACATCGCGGACGAGCGGCTCGATGCGGCCCTACGCGGGATCCTCTCCGTCCCGCAGCCGCTCGACAAGCTGCCGGGCCGTCGCCTGTTTCGCCAGGGGAAGGCGTTCGTGCTCGACGCGCAGCTCGCGTCGGGGCTGGGCGGTGCGCACGAGCTGCTCGTGCCGTTCCTCGAGAAGGGAGGGACGGCGGTGGTGCTACCCGTCGCGAGCCCGAGCGAGCTGCTCGGGACGCTGAAGCTGCTGTCACTCGACCCGAGCCGGCCGATCACCGAGGAGGCGGTCCAGCTCGGGCTCTCGGTGGCCGCCCAGGCGGCACTCGCGATCGAGAACGCACGCCTGTACGAGCACCAGAAGTACTTCACGGAGTCGATGCAGCGCTCGCTGCTTCCCAGCACGCTCCCCGACCTCCCCGGCTTTCGGCTCGGCGCGATCTACGCCTCGTCGGCGCACGTCGACCTGGGCGGCGATGTCTACGACTACATGCCGCTCGCGGACGGACGGCTGGCAGTCGTGCTGGGCGACGTCACGGGGCACGGGGTCGAGGCGGCGGCCGACATGGCGATGGCGAAGTTCGTCTTCCGCTCGCTTGCACGCCAGCACGGGGATCCCGGGCGTTTCCTCGCCGCTGCGAACGACGTCGTCTTCGGCGAGATCGCCTCGGGCAAGTTCATCACGATGCTCTGTGTCACCGTCGATCCGCGAAGCGCGGCCGCCTCGTGCGCGAGCGCAGGCCACCCGGCGCCACGGCTCGTGCTGCCGGGAGGAGAAGTCAAGCCTCTGTCGGCGCGCGGTCTCGCGCTCGGCATCGAGCCGGGACAGGCCTACGAGGAGGTGCACGAGACGATTCCTCCAGGCGCGAGCGTCGTCCTGTACACGGACGGCGTCGTCGAGGCGCGACGCGCCGACGAGCTCTACGGCGCGGACCGGCTCGACGCGTTGCTCGTCCGCCGTTCGAAGCTCGCGCCACAGGACCTCGCCGCGGCCGTGATCGCCGATTGTCGCGCCTTCGCGGGAGGCGACCTTCGCGACGACTGCGCGGTGGTCGTGATCCAACGCACGACGGAGTAAGGACCGCCGCGGAGGCGCATCCGCGCGTCTCGGGGATCGAGGAGGCGGATGCTCGTGTCTCGCAGCATCGGCTGTCCGCGCTCGTGTTCGGCGCCGGCACCGGAGCGCTGGCAACGGAAATTTGCGCGTCGCGCCTGCTCGCACCGTCGTTCGGCTCGTCGACGGTCGTCTGGGCGAACCTGATCGGGCTCGTCCTGGCCTCGCTCGCCCTCGGTTACTGGCTCGGGGGTCGGCTCGCCGACCGCCATCCCAGTCCGCGCCTGCTGGGCTCGATCGTGCTGGGGGCGGGGTTCGCCGTCGCGGCCGTGCCGTTCGTGTCTCGTCCGCTCCTGGAGGTGACGGCACGCGGGCTCGACGAGCTCTCCGCCGGAGCCGTGATCGGATCGTTCTTCGGAACCCTCATCCTCTTCGCGCCGCCGGTCGTCGCGCTCGGGATGGTCGCTCCCTTCGCAATCCGCCTGGCGCTCGACGACATCGACTCCGCCGGCTCCGTCGCCGGTCGCCTATACGCGCTCTCGACCGCCGGCAGCCTCGTCGGGACGTTCGTCCCCGCGCTCGTCACGATCCCTCTCGTCGGAACTCAGCGCACGCTGATCGGCGCCGCCGCGCTGCTGGCGGCTTCGGCGGCGCTCCTTCTCGGCCCTCGCTGGACCGCGGCTCCGCTCGCGCTCGCCGCGCTGGTCGCCGTCCCGCCGGGAGCGGTGAAGGCGGCCGACGGGCTCATCTACGAGAAGGAGTCGAGGTACCAGTTCATCCAGGTGGTGGAGCGGCACGGCGTCCGTCGCCTCTACCTCAACGAGGGGATCGTCGTGCACTCGCTCTGGCGCCGCGACACCGTACTGACCGGGGACTACTGGGACGCGTTCCTCGCCGTCCCGCTCGTGCTCGACCGCCCGCCGCGCCGGCTCGCCGTCCTGGGCAACGCGGGCGGGACGATCGCGCGCGCCTTCGGGCGTTACTACCCGCAAGTGAGGATCGACGGCGTGGAGATCGACCCGGCCGTCACCGATGCCGGGCGGCGCTTCCTCGGCCTCGGCGACAACCCGCGCCTTACTGTGCACGACGCCGACGCGCGCCCGTTCCTGCGCCGGACGGACACCCGCTACGACCTCATCTACGCGGACGCCTACCACCAGCCGTACGTCCCCTTCTACCTCGCGACCCGCGAGTTCTTCCGGCTCGCGCGCGAGCGCCTCCGTCCCGGCGGGGTGCTCGCGCTGAACGTCGCGACGGTGCCGGGCGACCCGCGCCTGGAGCGTGCCCTCGCCGGAACAGCGGCGACGGAGTTCGCGGAGGTGCGTGTGTGGCCCGTCCTGCGGTTCAGCCGCGTCGTGCTCGCGTTCACGCGTCCCTACCGCCCGACTCGTCGGGCTGTCGGCGCGGCGGGGCCGGTCGCAATCCTGGGACGGTTGCTGGAGCGAGAGCTGAGCGCTCCTGTCGAGCCGTCGGCGCATCCGTGGACCGACGATCGCGCGCCGGTTGAGTGGACCACCGACCGCATGATCCTGGGCTATGCGGCGCGACGCGGCGGGCTCGACGAGACGCCACTGCCGACGGCTCCCTGACGGCGCGCGAGGCGCCGACAGTCTGCATCCGCCGCCCGACCCGCTGGAACCCAACCGAGCCCTTGGTGAGGCTACTCTGACGCCGTGAGACGGCTTGGCCTCGCCGCCCTGCTTGTCGCCTGCGCCGGGGCAGGCGTCTTGGCCGCTGTCATCGCCGCGAGCCCGAGCGCCGCGTCACTCCTCGCGACCGTGACGACGACCACGCCCACCGGCACGCAGGCGCAGCCGCCTCCGACCCTGCCTCCGCCGCCGGGGCCGCGTGTGATCGCGACCGGGGTCAGCGTCGGCGGCATCCAGGTCGGCGGCCTGACGGAGGACGCCGCGCTCTCGGCGGTGCGGACGGCGTTCTTCGCGCCGCTCGTGCTCACCTTCCAGCGGCACGTGTTTCGGCCGACTCCCGGCCGCCTGGGCGCGACAGCCGCGATCCGAACTGCCGTTCAGCGCGCGCTCGTGGCGGCACCAGGGACGCGGGTGCCGCTCGCAGTCCGCGTGCACCGCCCGGGCGTCCGTCGCTACGTACGCAGGCTCGGCGTCCGCTTCGACCGAGCCCCCACCGACGCGCGGTACGTGCTCCGCAGATCGCGCGCGGTCGTCGTGCGCGACCGACCAGGGCGGGCGCTCGACCAAGCACGTGCGGTGCAGGCGATCGTCTCGGCCCTGCGTGCCAACCAGCGGCTGCCGATTCGCCTGCGTACCAGACCCGTTCAGGCGACGGTCACGCGCCGCAAGCTCGGTCCCGCGATCGTCATCCGACGATCCTCGAATCGGCTCACGCTCTACGTCAACGGCCGCCTCTCGCGCGCGTTCGGCATCGCCACCGGCCAGAGCCACTATCCAACGCCTCTCGGCCGCTTCTCGATCGTGGTCAAGTGGCGAAACCCCTGGTGGTACCCCCCGAACTCCGACTGGGCGCGGGGCGCCTCGCCGATCCCGCCCGGCCCTGGCAACCCGCTGGGGACGCGCTGGATGGGGCTCTCGGCGTCGGGCGTCGGCATCCACGGCACGCCCGATGCGGCATCGATCGGGTACTCGGTCTCGCACGGCTGCATCCGTATGCGCATCAGCGATGCCGAATGGCTGTTCGAGCACGTGGGGATCGGAACGCCGGTCTTCATCGTCCCGGCGTGATGTCCAGCTCGCCGAAGCTCGTTGCCCGGGCGCTCGCCCTCGCCGGCGTCGCCGCCCTGCTCGTGCTGCTGGTGTGGAAGATCGCACACCGGGACTCGACGATCGCGGGCGCCGTCCGCGACGGCAAGCGACCGGAGGCCCCGGCGTTCGCACTTCCCCGGCTCGCAGGGGCGGGGACGTTGGCGCTGACGTCGCTGCGCGGCCGGACCGTCGTCCTCAACTTCTGGCAGTCGATCTGTCCGCCGTGCGAGGACGAGGCCCCGAGCTTCCAGCGCACGTGGGAGCGCTACCGCGACGACGGCGTCGTCTTCGTCGGCGTCGACTTCTGGGATCTGCGCGGAGACGCGCAGCGCTTTGCCAGGCGGTTCGGGATCAGCTACCCGAACGTCTACGACGGGCCTGGGACGACGCTGCAGCCGTATGGCGTCACAGGCGCCCCCGAGACGTTCTTCATCGATCGCACCGGCCGCGTCGTCGACCACCACGCGGGGGAGCTGTCGCAACGTGAGCTGACCGAACGGCTCGAGGAGGTGCTCGCGAGCTGAGGCGGCCGACAGTGGTGCTGCTCGTGGGACTGCTCGCGGTGGTGGCTCCGTCCGCCGCGTTCGCCCGGCGGTGCCCGACGTTGAGCGAGCTGGAGCCGCAGCTCGTCTGTCCGAGCTGCAAGACGACGCTCGATCTCTCGACGGCGCCCATCGCGGAGCGGATGCGCGTCTTCATTCGCGAGCGAACTGCATCGTGCGCCTCCGAGGACGAGATCAAGGCCGAGCTCGTGGCCCAGTTCGGGCCGCGTGTGCTGGCGACGCCGCCCAAGCGCGGATTCGACCTGCTCGCGTGGCTCGTTCCGCTCGGCGGGGTGCTGGTAGCGGCTGCAGTTGTCGGCGTCGCGGCGTGGCGCTGGAGCGCACGCCGAAGTCTGTCGGAGAAGCCGGCGGATCCGTCGTCGAACGGCCAGGCGCGGCTCGAGCCGGACCTCGAACGGCGGCTCGAGGAAGAGCTCGCGCGCTTTGAGTAGCCGATCGTCGTTCGCCCGATGCTGACGAGCGCGCCGATCGCGTTCCTCGCCGGTCTGCTCTCGGTCGTCTCGCCCTGTGTGCTCCCCCTCGTTCCGGGTTACCTCTCGATCGTCTCCGCGGGTGAGGCTGCGAGGCTCGGCCAGCCCGGCGTGGCACGTCGAGTGGTGCTCGCGACGGTCCCGTTCTTCGCCGGGTTCACCGTCGTCTTCGTTCTCCTCGGTGCGGCTGCCGCGTTCGTCGCGGAGCAAATCGGCGCGCGAAGCGCGACGTGGATCGCCGGCTTCGTGCTCGTCGTGTTCGGGCTCGCCTTCATGGGCCTTCTGCCGCTGCCGAAACGGATCGTGGCGCCAGGCCTCGTCGCGCACGCGCGTACCCGGGGGTCGAGCGCGCTGCTCGGCGCGGCCTTCGCCGTCTGCGCGGCGCCGTGCATCGGCCCGGTGCTCGCCGGGATACTCGTGCTCGCGGGAGACGCGGGAACGGTCGTGCGCGGCTCCGTCCTGCTCGCGTTCTACTCCGCAGGGATCGCGCTCGCGTTTCTCGCGGCGGGGATCGGGTTCGCCCGCGCGCTGTCCGGATTCCGCTGGTTGCGCGACCGCTACACCGCGATTCAGGCGGGCAGCGGGGCGGTGCTCGTCGCGTTCGGCCTGCTGCTCTTCTTCGATCGCTACTGGTGGCTTCAGCTCGCGTTCGACCGGACGCTCGGGGCAGTCGGCCTCGAGTAAAGCCACCTACGGTTGGCGTTCGGGCGTGTCGGCCGGTCAATTCAGACGCGTGCACGGGCCAAGCCCCTGCACGCTGAATGTCGGCGCCGAGTCGGCGCCTTAAAGGCGCGGAGCAGGGAGCGCTAGCGAGCCGTTGGCGACGGTTCGCCGGGCCTCGTCGAGCTGCGCAAGCAGGGACGCGAGGTCGAGACCGCGGTGCGACGGCGCGAACGGGGAGAGGCGACGGGTCGCCTTCTCGAGCTGCCTGCGGGTGCCCGTTCCGTTGCCACGGCCGGCCTGGTACCAGGCGACGGCGACGTGGACCACACCCTGGAAGAAGTCACGCTCCTCGGGCGCGGACGCGCGCCAGGCAAGCTCGAGCTCCTCGTGGGCGGCGAAGAACTCGCCCAGGCGAATGAGCTCGATTCCGAGCTCGTAGCGTCTGGCCATGTTCGCCTCGGCCGCGTCCACCGGGCGCGTGGGCCGGGGTCCTGACTCGCGGGCCGCCGACCTCCTCCCCACGGGTGACACGGTATCGCGGAATTGTGCGCGCGGGGGAGACGAGCTCGTCGCGAATCTGTGTCGTTTGCGGCGGCTGGGCGCCCGGGAGTGCCGTGTTACTCTCCGCACATGGCCACGATCCTGCTCTGTGGGGTCGATCTCTTCTTCAGGGCCAAGCTCGAGGGGCTGCTTCCGGGCCATCGCGTCGTCACGGTCGACAGCGCCGACCGTCCAGAGCTCGTGATCGCGGACATCGCGCGGATCGATCCCGACGAGGTGGCCGACGCATATCCGGACGTTCCGATCCTCGGATTCACGAACCACACCGATACGGCCGGGCTGCGTGCCGCCCATGCTGCCGGGTTCGATCAGGTGGTGGCCAAGTCGGCCCTCACGGAGCGCGCGCACGAGCTGGTCGACGAGCTCACCGCGATCACCTAAACGCGTCGGAACACGGGGGGGCGCGAGCTAGAGTACGCCACCGTGACGTACATCATCGCCGAGCCGTGCATCGACATCAAAGACCGCTCGTGCGTCGACGTTTGCCCGGTCGACTGCATCCACGAGGCCGACCGGATTCTGATCATCGATCCCGAGGAGTGCATCGACTGCGGGGCGTGCGAGCCTGAGTGCCCCGTCGAGGCGATCTTCCCCGAGGACGCGCTTCCGGAGAAGTGGAACGACTTCGTCAAGATCAACTACGCGTACAGCGACGGCATGGACGTGGTGAACGAGTTGACGCAGAAGTACGCCGACGACAACGACGTCCACAACGAGCCGCTGGAGTAAGGAACGGCGGCGTTCAGTCGCCAAACACACGATGAATCCTCGCACTCTCGACCACGTCGCCCTCTGGACCGACGAACGCGACGCCCTCGCCGACTTCACGGTGGCCCACCTCGGCATGCACGTGATCGAGCAGACCGACCGCTTCACGCTCGTCGGCAGGGACGCGCGCCGAGGGAAGCTCACGCTGTTCGAGGCGGAGGGGCCACGCGACCGTGGCGCTCTCGTGCACGTCGGGCTCCGCGTCTCGGACCTCGAAACCGCTGCCCGCGAGCTCCCCGGCGGATCGGCCACGCGCGTCGGCGACGGCCTCTATGTCGAGGCGCCCGGCAGGCTCAGGGTCGGGCTCGTCGAGGCGCCGACCGACAGCGAATGGGACCTCGACCACGTCGCGCTGCGGAGCTCCGACCCGGCGGCCGCGGCAGCTACGTACGTCCGCCTGGGCTTCGAACAGGCCTCGCCGGCCAACGGCGGCAGGCCGCGCGTCAGCGTCGGCGGCGCGTTCGTCGAGCTCTGGGAGGGCGGCGCGGGACGCGAACCGGAGCGGCCGTTGCTCAACCACCTCGCGGTTCTCGTCGACTCTGCAGAGGACCACCGGGACGAGGCCGAGCGGCTCGGGATCGAGGTCGACGACTGGGTCGACGCCCCGAACACGATCGCCGTATTCCTGCGCGGCCCGGACGGCGTCCGCGTGGAGTACGTCGAGCACAAACCCACCTTCTCCCTCGCCTGACCGCCTGCTCCAGCCGGAGACAAGCCGCAAGGCGGGGTCTCTCACGATCGCGGGCGCCGGGATGGCCGGGCTCGTCGCGGCGGCTCGGGCTCGCGAGCTCGGCGTGGCACCAATCGTGTTCGAGAAGGGCGACCGACCGGGCGGGTCGATGCTGCTCTCGAGCTGCGTCGTCTGGCGCTACCGCACGCTCGCGGACTTCCGCCGCGAGTGCCCGGGCGGCGACGAGCGCCTCCAGCGGCTCGTCGTCGAGCGTCTGGACGACGGCCTCGAGTGGCTCGAGTCGCTCGGTGCTCCTGTGGTCGAACGCGAGACCGGCAACCCGCGCACGGTCGGGTGGCGCTTCGACCCGGTCGGCCTGACCGAGGCACTCGCGCGCGCGGCCGTGGACGTGTCGCTGCGTTCACCCCTCCCGCCCGACGCGGGGGGACCGGTCGTGCTCGCGACCGGCGGCTTCCAGGGTTCGCGCGAGCTCGTCGCCCGCTTCATCCGGCCCGACGGCGACCTCCTCTTGCGCGCCAACCGCTGGAGTGCCGGCGAGGGGCTCGCCTTCGCGCTCGCGCGCGGCGCCGGACTCTCGTCGGGGCTCGACGAGTTCTATGGACGCGCACTCCCGGCGCCGCCCGCACGGATCCGGGAGCAGGACTTCGTTCGGCTGGCGCAGATCTACGGGCGCTACGCGCTCGTCCTGGACGAGGGAGGAGAAGAGTTCGCCCCCGACCCGGTCTCGTGGTCCGAGATCGACCTCGTTCACGCGATCGCCCGCCGGCCCGGAGCGCGGGCGTGGTACCTCGTCGACGACCATGCGCTCGGCGCGCGCGTGCGGGAACGCACGGTCGCCGAGATCGTCGAGGCCGCCCGGGCAGCGGGCGGCACCGTCGCTCTCGCGGGCGAGCTGCCGTTCGAGCTGCCCACGGCGTACCGCTACGCCGTCCGTGTGCAGGCCGCGATAACCCATACGATCGGCGGCTTGAGCACGGACGCGCGTGCGCGCGTGCTCGGCGAGGACGGACGGCCGCTGGACGGGCTCTACGCTGCGGGAGTCGACGTCGGCGGCCTCGCGACGGGCGGCTACGCGAGCGGTCTCGCGCAAGCGCTCGTGCTCGGCCTGACGGTCGCCGAGACCGCTGCCGAGGAGCTGCGTGACTAGGAGCTACTCGATCACGAAGACGCACGGGCGCGAGTCGCCCGGGAGCGGCGAGGCGCCGATCTTCGTCACGCGCTCGCTGCGCCCGTCGATCTCGACCTCAGCGCCGATCTCAGGCACCTCTCCGTCGCGCTCGAACAGGCGGTAGCCCGTCGGCTGCCAGACGAACAGGAGGTAGCGCTGCTGGCCGACCGGCTCCACGTCCGCGCGGGAGTCTACAGCCGCCTCTTAGCAGCTCAGAGATTGCGTCGAGCGTGTCGCGGCAGGTGGACGTGCACGGTCGTCCCGGTCGGCTCCCCATGCTCGACCGACACCTCGCCGCTGACCGTGCGCGCGCGGGCGGCGATCGCCTCGAAGCCTGCGCGGCGGCGCTCGCCCGGCGCGTCGTCGGCGATCTGCGCCTCGAACGCTCCGTCGGCCCCCTCGCGAACCGTGACGGAGACGTGGCTGGGCGGACCGCGCCGGAGCGCGCCGTCGAGCGCCTCGCGGATGATCTGGTAGAGCACGGTCTGCGCCATCTCGGCTAGCTCGTCGGCGGCGGCGACGTCGAGCTCGATCGCGGTCCGCCCATCCAGCCCGAGCCGCTCCGCGAGTGCCGCCACCGCCGGCTCGAAGCCCTGGTCGCGCAGGACGACCGGCTCGAGTGCGAAGGAGAGATCGCGGAGCTCGCGGATCGTCTCTCGGAGGCGAGGGAGAGCCGACGTCAAGATCGTCCGGCCCTCCTTCAGCCGCCCCTCGCCGACCGCATGCTGGACGGCGTCGAGCATGAGCGCGATCCCGGAGAGCGATTGCACCGACGTGTCGTGCAGGTGCAGCGCCAGCCGCCGGCGCTCGTCCTGCTCCGCCGAGACGAGCTGATCCGAAAGCCGCGCGCGCTCGGCTTCACGCACCTCCGCTTCCACACGCAGCCGCGCGTTCTCGTGCGCACGCTCCACGAAGTCGGCGAGGACGAGCGCGCGTGCCACCTCGGCGCGGCCCAGCGGCCGCTCGGTGACGAGCCGCAGCAGCTCGACGTTCTCCTCGCGAAGCCGCAGCGGAAGCAGCACCTCGCCGTCGACCGTGTCACGCGCGCCACCGGGAGGAACGAGCTCCGCACGCGCCTCGAACAGTCGCTCGGCCTCGTGCCGCGCGAGCTCCGCGATCTCCCGCGGCTCGGGCGTTGCCGCGAGCGCGCCGAGCGAGGAGACGAGAGATTCGAGCGATGCGGCCTCCCGGGCGAGCTCCTGCTCCGCGAGCGCATGCCGTCGCCGTTCGCTCCGGATCACGTCGACCACGAGCAAGAGTGCGGCCGGGATCGCGAGGGCGAGCGCGGCGGCGCCGGCAAGGCGGTCGTCGGGCGCGGCCACCATCAGCACTGCCACGACACTGAGCGCGAGCACGGCGAAGAGACGCGCGAATCGACTACTCGATGATGGACTCGCGAAGGGCAATCGCGACCGCTTGGGTGCGCGTGTCAGCCTCGAGCTTCGCCAGGATGTGCCGGACGTGGCTCTTGACCGTCTCCTGGCTGATGACGAGGCGGCCGGCGACGTCGGCATTCGACATGCCGTCGGCGAGCAGCTGGAGGATCTCGCGCTCGCGGGCCGTCAGGAGCTCGTCGCGTTCCTTCTCCGGGAGGAACGCCGCCATGAGCGCCGGGTCGACGTACGCGTCGCCTGCGGCGACCTTGCCGATTGCTCGCACGAGCGTCTCGTGCGGGGCCTCCTTGAGGATGTAGCCCTTCGCGCCCGACTCGAGGCCCTTCGAGAGCAGGGCGCGCTCGCTGTAGGCGGTGAAGATCAGAACTGCGACGTTCGGCAGACGCGAGGTGAGGATCTTCGTCGCTTCGAGGCCGTCGATGCCCGGCATCCGGATGTCCATCAGCACGACGTCGGGACGGCGTCGCTCGGCGAGCGCGATTGCCTGTGTGCCGTCCGCCGCCTCGCCGACGACGCGAATGTGCGGCGCGCGCGAGAGCGAAAGGCGCAGCCCTTCGCGGACCACCTCGTGGTCGTCGACGATGAGGCAGGTGATCTCGCCGTTGCCCGTCGCCACGCCGCGATTCTAGGTGCGCGCGGGGACGGCCCGAGGGAAGTCAGACGGCAAGCGCCAGCTGCTCGGGAGCGGTGGGGGGCGCGAGCTTGACCGGGCGGCGGTCTGCGATGTCGAAGCGCCTGCGCAGCTCGTCCACTCGGTCGCGCACCGGCCGCGTCTCGGCCGAGCCGAGGTAGGAACGGCCGGCGTAGAGCCGCTCGTAACGCTCGAGCTGCTCGGGCCAGTCGCGAGCTAGCTGCTCGAGGAAGTGCTCCCGCGTGCCGGGCCGCAGGAACAAAACGTTTACCCAAAGGTGGGTCGCGCCCGCCTCGCGCGCGGCGCGCACGACGTCGGCGAGCTGCTCCGGCCGGTCCGAGAGGCCGGGGAGGATCGGCGCCATCGCCACGCCGGCCTTGATCCCGCCGTCGACGAGGGCTTTCAGCGCCCGCAGGCGCTGCCTCGGGTGCGCGGTCCCTGGCTCTGTGCGCCGCCAGACCTCCTCGTCGAGGGTCGGGATGGAGAAGTTGACCGACACCTCGGCGCGGGCCGCGGCCTCCTGGAGCACGTCGAGGTCGCGAACCGCGAGCGGGCCGCGGGTGATGAGGCTGAAGGGATTCCGCGCGGCGGCGAGCGCCTGGATGCATCCGCGCGTGAGCCGGTAGCGGCCCTCGGCCGGCTGGTACGGGTCTGTCGCCGCCCCGAAGGCGATGCCCTCGCGGCGCCAGGTGGAACGGGCGAGCTCGCGCTCCAGCACCTCGACGACGTTGACCTTGACGCGGATGCTGCGCCCGTAGCGATCGTCGGAGGGGCGGTCCGCGCGGCGCTCGAACGCACGCACGTAGCAGAACGTGCAGCGGTGGACGCAGCCCATGTACGGGTTGAGCGACCACTTGAAGGGCATCCCGCGGACGGCGTTGAGCGCGGCGCGGCAGGGCTCTTCGCGATACTCGGCCCGCACGACCGAGCAGTATAGAGAACACGTGTTCGATTCAGTCGAGCTTGCCGCGGACGTCCGACGGGTGACGTTCCCGTTGCCGACGCGGCCCGGCCACGTCAACGCCTACCTGCTGCGCGACGGCGACGGCTGGACGCTCGTCGACACTGGTCTCGCGCTCCCCGACGTGGACGAGCGCCTGGAGCGGCTGGTGGCCGCCCTCGACGCGCCGATCGTCAGGATCGTCATCACCCACATGCACCCCGATCACGTCGGTGCGGGAGAGGCCGCTGCGTCGGCGACAGGGGCTTCGGTCTGGCAGGGCGAGCTCGACTACGAGCAGTGCGCGCGCGTGTGGGGGAATCCCGCCTGGCCGCAGCGGGTCGCAGACTGGTTCCGCGCGAACGGCGTGCCGACTTCGATCACCGACGACCTCCTCGAGCAGGGGCCGGTATTCGCCTCCTTCATCCGCTTCGCACGCGACCCGCGTCCGTTGCGCGAGGGCGACCGGATTGCCGGCTGGGAGGTGCTCGAGCTGCCCGGCCACGCGGACGGACATCTGTGCCTGCGGAAGGGCGACCGGCTGGTCTGCGGCGACCATCTCCTGCCCGGGATCTCCCCCGCCGTCGGCCTCTATCCTGAGAGTCGTCCCGATCCGCTCGGAGACTTCCTCGCGTCGCTCGAGCGGACGATCGCGCTCGCGCCGGCCGTCGCGTATCCGGGGCACGGCGAGCCGCTCGCCGATCCCGTCGGCCGGGCGCACCAGTTGATTGCGCACCACGACGAGCGGCTGCGGGCAACGGAGAGGGCGCTCTCCGACCGCGCACGGACGGGGTACGAGGTCTCGCTCGCGCTCTTCGGTGCCGACCTGGAGCCGACCTCGCGCCGCTTTGCCGTCGCCGAGTCGCTCTCCCACCTCGAGCATCTCGTCTCGCTCGAACAGGCTCGCCGGGAAGGGGGCGACGACCCCATCTCCTATACTTCTGCCTAACTTTGGAAGACGACGGCCGACCGCCCAGTACGCGCGCCCCGGCGCGCGGGGCTGCCATCACTCCCCGGATACCAGCTTCGTTCGCCGCACGAACGGCGAATGACGGCATAGCAGGACCATGACGCTCGCGTTCGAGCTCGTCGCACTCGCGGTCCTGATCCTGCTGAACGCCTTCTTCGTGGCGGGCGAGTACGGCCTGGTCACGGCGCGACGGACGCGAATCCGCGAGCTCGAGCAGCAAGGCAGCCGGCGTGCGCGCGACGTGCTCGCAATCGTCGCCCGGCCGCCGCGGTTCATCGCGGCGATGCAGCTGGGCGTCACGCTCACGAGCCTGGCGATCGGCGCGGTCGGCGAGCCGGTGCTGGCGCACGCCCTCGACCCGGTCCTAGCGCGGGTCGTCGCGATCGTGCTCGCGTTCCTGATCATCACGTTCCTGCACGTCGTGATCGGCGAGCTCGTGCCCAAGGGCGTCGCGCTCAGCTACTCGGACCGCGTCGCGCTCGCGGTCGCCGTTCCTGTTCGCGGGTTCTTCATCCTCTTCTGGCCGCTGATCTGGGTGCTGCAGGGCGCGACCGAGGGGATCCTGCGCCTGCTCGGTCTTCGCCTCCCGGGCGAGGACGGAATCGTCTACTCGGAGGCCGAGCTCAAGATGCTGCTCGAGCAGTCGACCGAGCGCGGCGAGATCGAGCAGGAGGAGCAGGAGATGCTCTACAAGGTCTTCGACTTCGCCGAGAAGGAGGTCTCGGACGTCATGGTTCCGCGGCCCGAGGTCGTCGCCCTCTCCGTCGACCTCCCGCCCGAGGAGTGCCTGGCGGCCGTCATCGACTCGCCGTTCACTCGCTACCCGGTCTACCGCGGCTCGCTCGACGAGATCGTCGGCATCCTCCACGTGCGCGACCTCTTCTCGGCGATGAACGAGCGCGGGATCGCGGGGGTCGAGGTCGGCGAGCTCGCCCGCAAGCCGTACATCGTCCCGGAGACGAAGAACCTCGGCGCGCTGCTGACGGAGTTCCGGCGCACGAACCAGCACCTGGCGATCGTCGTCGACGAGTACGGTGCGATGCAGGGGATCGTGACCATGGAGGACCTGCTCGAGGAGATCGTCGGCGAGATCGAGGACGAGTTCGACCTGCCCGACGAGTCGGTCGAGCGCGTCGACGAGCGTACGGTGCGCGTCGACGGCACCTTCCCGATCGACGACTTCAACGAGCAGTTCGGGACCGCGCTCCCGGACGAGGACTACCACACGATCGCGGGCTTCGTCTTCGGCCTGCTCGGTCGCGCGCCCGAGGAGGGCGACGAGGTCGAGCACGACGGCGCGCGTTTCCGCGTCACCGGCGTCGAGGGCTCGCGGATCGAGAAGCTCGAGGTCGAGCTCCGGGCGGACGGCGATTCCCCGGACGAGGTGCAGGCGCCGGGCTAGGCGCGGCCAGCGGCGTTAGGATCGCGGCCGTTCCGTGGCGGCGCGCGCTGAGCACTCGGTCGCGATCCTGGGCGCGGGCCGCATCGGGAGCCTGCATGCCGAGAACGTGGGGCGGATCGCCGCGCTCCGGCTCGTCGCCGTCGCGGACGAGAACGCGGCCGCCGCGGAGGAGCTCGCGGCCAAGGCGGGCTGCGAGGCGGTCGCCGACTGGCGAGACGCGATCGCGCGCCCCGAGATCGACGCCGTGCTCCTTTGCTCGCCCCCGGGCGCGCACGCGGAGCAGGTCGCGTTCGCCGCAGGCGAGAGCAAGCACGTCTTCTGCGAGAAGCCGCTCGCAGACCAGCTCGGGCCCGCCGACCGCGCGCTCGCCGCGGTCGAAGCAGCCGGGGTCGTGCTCCAGGTCGGGTACAACCGTCGTTCCGACCTCAACTTCCAGGCGGTTCGCGAAGCCGTCGCCGCCGGCCGGGTAGGCGCGCCGTGCCTCCTCCGCATCACCTCGCGCGATCCCGCGCCACCGCCTCGCGACTATCTTGAGCGCTCGCCCGGACTCTTCTTCGACACCACGAGCCACGACCTCGACCTCTCGCGATTCCTGCTCGGCGGCGAGATCGTGGAGGTCACGGCGCGCGGGGGCGCGCTCTTCTCGGACAACGTTCGCGCCGTCGGCGGCGTCGACACCGCCGTGACGACGGCCGTGTTCGAGAGCGGCGCGCTCGCAGTCGTCGACAACTGCTGGACGAGCGCCTACGGCTACGACCAGCGCGTCGAGGTGCACGGGACCGGCGGCATGGTCGCTGCGCGGAACGAGGTCACCAACACCACGTTCGTCGCGGATGCGGAGGGCTTCCACGAGCCCGTGCTTCCGCACTTCTTCGCAGACCGGTACGCCGCGGCGTACGTGCGCGAGCTGGAGGCGTTCGCGGCCGCCCTCGACGGCGCGCCGGTGCCCGTGACCGGCCGGGACGGTCGGCAGGCGCTCGCGGCGGCGATCGCCGCGCACCGCTCGTGGGAGGAAGGCCGCACGGTGGCGCTGGCGGAAATCGGCGGATGAGGATCGCGGTGCTCGGCACGGGGCGGATGGGCGCGTTCCGGGCCGAGTGGCTCGCGCGCCATCCGGAGGTCGACTCCGTGGTCGTCGGCAGCCGCGACCCGGCGCGCGCCCAGGACGTGGCGCGACCGATTCGGAGCGACGGCGGCTCGATCGAGGACGTGCTCGCGAGCCCGCTCGACGCGGCCGTGATCTCGTCGAGCACCGGCGAGCACGCGGGGCAGATCGCGGCCTGTGCCGAGCTCGGACTGACGATGCTGTGCGAGAAGCCGATCGCCCTCACGCTGCACGAGACGCGCCGCGCGATCGAAACGGCGGACGCAGCGGGCGCGACGCTCCAGGTCTCGTTCCAACGCCGCTTCGATCCAGGCTTCGCCGAGGCGCGGCGGCTGGTCGAGGACGGCACGCTCGGAACGCTCTACTGCGTGCGGCTCAACTCGCACGACCACGAGCCCTCGCCGGAACGGTACGTGCCCACGAGCGGCGGCATCTTCCGCGACCTCCACGTGCACGACTTCGACATCGCCCGCTGGCTGACGGGGTCGGAGGTCGCGCGGGTCTACGCCACCGGCGCCGTGCGGAAATGGGAACGGTTCGCTCGCCACGGCGACGTCGACACGGCCGCGATCGTGCTCTCGATGGCCGACGGGCTGCCCGTCCTGGTCTCCGGTACCCGGCACGACCCCAGGGGTTACGACTTCCGCGCGGAGCTGTTCGGCTCCGACGATTCGATCGCGGTCGGGCTCGACGAGCGGACGCCGCTCCGCTCGGTCGAGGCGACGGGACCGCGGCTCGGCGCTGACCCCTACGACGGCTTCCTCGACCGCTTCGCGGGAGCGTTCGCCGCGGAGATGCGCGTTTTCCTCGATGTCGTGCGCGGACGCCGGGCGAATCCCTGTCCCGGCGCCGAGGCGCTCGAGGCGCTGCGTGTTGCCGTCGCCTGCGACCGCTCGCTCGCAGAGGGTCGTCCGGTCGCGCTCGAGGAGGTCCTCGATGACGCGTGAGATCGGGATCGGCCTGCTCGGCGTGGGCTGGATGGGCGAGGTCCACTCGACCTCGTACCGCCGCGTTCCCATCCACTTCCCCGAGTGCGATGGGATCGCGCAGCTGGTGATCGCCGCCGACGAGGTGCAGGATCGCGCGGTCGCGGCGGCCGAGCGGCTCGGGTACCGCGAGTGGACGACGGACTGGCGAGACGTGCTCGCGCACCCGGACGTCGACGCCGTCAGCATCACGGCCCCGAACTTCGTCCACCGCGAGATGGCCGTCGCCGCCGCGGAGGCCGGCAAGCACTTCTGGGGCGAGAAGCCGCTCGGCCGCACCCCGGCCGAGACCGCGGAGATCGCGGCGGCCGCGGAGAGAGCGGGCGTGCGGACGATCGTGGGCCTCAACTACCGCCACCCGCCGGCGGTGCAGCACGCGCGGCGGCTGATCGCCGAAGGCGCGCTCGGCGAGATCAACCACTTCCGCACGCAGTTCGTCGCGAGCTACTCCGCGAACCCGCACGGGGCGCTCTCGTGGCGCTTCTCGCGCGAGCTCTCGGGGGCGGGCATCCTCGCCGACCTCGGCTCGCACGCGGTCGACCTCGCCCAGTACCTCCTGGGGCCGATCGCGCGCGTCACCGCGACGTCCGCGATCCTGATCCCGCGGCGGCCGAAGGTGGCGATGGGCGAGGGTACGCACTTCACGGTCGTCGAGGACGCCGCCGAGTACGGCGAGGTCGAGAACGAGGACTGGGTCGCCGCGCTCGTCGAGTTCGCGAGCGGCCTGAAGGGAACCGTCGAGCTGAGCCGCGCGATCGTTGGCGCGGAGGCGCGGTACACGTTCGAGGCGAACGGGACGCGCGGCGCCGTGGCGTGGGACTTCGAGCGGATGAACGAGCTGCAGGTCTACTTACCGCTGGAAACGGGGGACGCGGGGACCGCACGAGTCGTCATGGGGCCCTCGCACCCGGACTTCGCCCGCTTCCAGCCCGGACAGGGGATCGGGATGGGCTACGACGACTTGAAGGTGATCGAGGCGTACCGCTTCCTGCAGTCGGTCGCCGACGGCAAGCAGCGCGAGCCGGGCGTCCGCGAGATCCTCGCCGCGGCGCAGGTGCTCGACGCGATGGAGCGCTCGTTCTCGTCGGACGCGTGGGAGGACGTGCGCGAGCTACGCGGGTGACGGGCGGCGCTGCCGCGTCGCGAGCAAGACGCTGACGACGAGCGTCCAGATCCCGAGGCCGACGAAGGCAATGAAGCCGATGTGGTCGAGCACGCCGCCGAGCACGTGGCTGGGAACTGCCGCCACAAGGCCCAGGCCGATTGCGGACCAGTTGAGCCACGTCGCGAGCACGCGGCTTCTGACGGCGGCAATGCCCGCGCCGAGCAGAAATGCCGCCGTCCCCAGCGTGAGCGGAAAGACCAGCTCCTGACTCAGGACGTGCAGGGGCCGGAGAGTCGCCGGGCCGACGTGATCGGCGACTTCGCCGAGCGCCAACCCAAGCCCGGCGAAGAGCGCCAGCCCGGCAGTGACCAGAACACCTCCGGAGAGGCAGAGGAGGGCGAAGACGTCTGTCTCGGTCTCGCCGTCGCGGACGAATCCGGCCACCGTGGCCGCGAAAAGTAGGAACAGCAGCGCGCCGACGCTCATCAGCGCGCCCGCCGCCACCTGGCCGACGTCATGCCGTGTGTAGAAGGAGACGACCTCGCCGACCGGCGCGCTGGCACCCGGCGGGCTCCCTGCCGGCACGAACGAGCCGAAGATCAGCACGACGCCCAAGGCGCCGCTCAGCGGGAGCAGGCTCCTCGCAGGCACGTGACGTTCTTCGCGCCTCGAGGCCGCGTTCCTATGCCCCTCAGCCGTAGAGCTCCGGGTTCGCGACGGCGCGCGGTCTCTCCCCTTGCAGAACCGCGAGAATCCCGTGGGCCACCTCCCGGAAGATGCGCTCGCGGGCGCGCCGCGACAGGCCGAGCGCGTGCGGCGTCACGAGCACCCGCGGGTGTTGGAAGAGCGGGTGCGAGACGTCGGGCGGCTCCGGCTCGAAGACGTCGAGCCCGACGCCGCCGAGGCGGCCCGACTCGAGCCCGGCGAGCAGGTCATCGAGTGAGCGCACCAGCCCGCCGCGGCCGAGGTTCGCGAGGATGAGGCCGGGCTTCGCTCGCTCGAGCAGCGTGCCGTCGACCATCGCGCGCGTCTCGTCCGAAAGCGGCGCGTGCAGGCTTGCGAAGTCGCTCTCGGCGAAGAGCGTCGCGAGATCGACGAGCTCGACGCCCTCGGCCCCGTCCGTGTACGGATCGTGGGCGAGCAGGCGCATCTCGAACGGGGCGGCGAGGCGAGCGAGCTCGCGCCCGATGCGGCCGAAGCCGACGATTCCGAGCGTCGCGCCCTCGAGGTCGCGGATCTCGATCTCGTCCCGCACACGCCAGCGCGCGTCGCGGACCGCGCGGTCGAGCACGCGCAGCTGCTTCGCGAGCGCGAGGAGGAGGGCGAGCGCCCCTTCGGCGACCGCCCGTGCGCCGGCGCCCGGCGTGAAGACGACCGGAATCCCGCGCCGGGTCGCCGCCTCGAGGTCGATCTCCGTAAGGCCGACCCCGCTGCGCGCGATCACGCGCAGCCGCGGCGCCGACTCGATCAGCTCGGCGCCGACGTACGAGCCGCCCCGGACGATCAACGCGTCCGCGTCGCGGACCACCTCCGGCAGTGTCCGCTCGTCCGCGACGACGATCTCGCCGAGCAGCTCCTCGGCGACCGGCGGCACGGGGCCGTTCGAGACGATTCGGGTCACGTCGCGGCGTGAGCCGCGTCGACCGCCGAGCGGGCGCCCGAGGCGAGGAACGACGTGTCGGAGCCGACGGCGATGAACGTGAAGTCGAGCGCGCGGTAGCGCGAGAACTCGGCCGCGTCGCGGACGAGCACGCCGAGGGCCTTCCCGTTCGCGCTCGCGGCTCCGCGGACGCGCTCGACCGCCTCGACGAACCGCGGGTGGTCCGTCTCCTGGAAGATGTCGAGCGAATGCGTCAGGTCAGAGGGGCCGACGAACAGGCAGTCGACCCCGTCGACGGCCGCGATTTCGTCGACGTGCTCGACCCCCGGCTCGCTCTCGATCTGGACGACGCCGACGGCGCGCTCGTTGAACGTCTCGATCGCCTCGCGGCCGCGCGCGCCGTAGGCTGCAGAGCGGTTCATCAGCGCGACGCCGCGCACGCCCGCCGGGCCGTACCGGAGGTGCGAGACAGCGCGCCGGGCCTCCTCGGCGCCGTCCACGCGCGGCACCATCACGCCCTCCGCGCCGAAGTCGAGCGCCTTCGTGAACCGGGGCCGCTCGTTTGCCGCGACGCGCACGAGCGGCGTGACGCCGCTCGCCGCGACGGCCTGCAGCACGGGCAGGACGTCCGCCTCGGTCGCAGAGCCGTGCTCGAGGTCGATCAGAACCCAGTCGAACCCGGCGCCGGCGCAGATCTCAGCCGCGACGGGCGAGCCGGTGTTGAGGAACGTCCCGACGAGGAGTTCGCCGTGCTGGAGGCGGTCGCGGAAGGTTTCCGTCACTCGGCGGCGGCGCTTCGTGCGGCCTCGACCAGCCGGGCGGGAGCGACCTCGGCGTAGGCGTCCTCGGCGATCCCGGCGAGCTCGTCCCAGTCCACGCCGCGGTCGAGCCGGAGGCCCAGCCAGCCTCGGTGCCCGACGTAGGGCGGTACGAAGAACCGCTCGGGGTCAGCCTCGACGAGCATCGCCTGCATCCCCTCTGCGGCCGCGCACCAGATCGCGAAGCGGCCGTCGCCGTGGAAGTCGGTCAGCACCATCAGGAACGCACGTTTGTCGCGGACGAAGAACGTCGGCGAGCCGTGGCTGAGCCGCTCGCTCGTCTCGGGAAGCGCCAGACAGATCTCGCGGATCCGCGCTAGCGTGCGCTCGCGCTCCTCGGGCCCGGCCACGGGCCTATCGTCTCACAGCGTCCGTTGACCGCCTGCAGGGTCCGGATCCGCCGAACCGGGAGACCGGTCGCTTCGCGCCATAGCGGAGGCGGGCTTGGCCCGCCGCAGCGTTCCCGTGCGGGAAGCGCGCGACTAACTGTGGGAGGGGGGTTCACGGGGGGAACCGGCCGTTCCCCCCGTGCTAATAGCGGAGGCGGGCTTGGCCCGCCGCAGCGTTCCCGTGCGGGAAGCGCGCGACTAACTGTGGGAGGGGGGTTCACGGGGGGAACCGGCCGTTCCCCCCGTGCTCACTAGTAGTAGAAACGCTGCAGCTCGGCGCGCTCGCGCTCATACTCGGCGCGGCGCTCCGCGACCTCTGGTTCGTCCGAGACCTCCGCCGGCGCAACGTCCCACCACACGTCCGAACCGGGGAGGTAGCGCTGCGGCTCGGTCTCCGCGACGATGACGCAGGCCCGCCGCTCGCCGCGCGCCTCCTCCAGTGCGCGGCGAAGCTGCTCGGGCGTCTCCACCCGCCAGGCGGCGGCGCCGAGCCCCTCGGCGGCGCGTGCCAGGTCGAGGCGCAGGTACTCGCCCTCGAGGCGGCCGTTCGTGCGGGCGCGGAACTCGTTGCCGAACGGTCGTCCGTGCCGCCAGAGCTGCAGGCGCTGGATGCTCTGGAAGCCGTGGTTCTCCGAGATCACGACGGTGACCTTCAGGCCCTCCTGGAGCGCCGTCACGAGCTCGCCCGGGTTCAGCAGGAAGGTGCCGTCGCCGATGTAGACGTAGACCTCGCCGCCGTCCTGCGCCATGCGGACGCCGATCCCCGCCGGCAGCTCGTAGCCCATGCAGGAGTAGCCGAACTCGAGGTGGCAGTTGCGGCCGCCGGTCGCGTCCCAGATCTTGAGCAGGTCGCCGGGCGGCGTCCCCGCTGCGGCGATCACCGTGTCGCCGGGCTGCACGCTGTCGTTGAGCGCGAGAATCAGCTGCGCCTGGCTCATCGCCTCGCCCTCGACCGGGTCGGTTAGGCGGGCGCGCTCCTCGAGCCATTCGTCGCGCACGCGCGAGATCTCGTCGCGGTAGTCCTGCGCGGTCGCGATCCCTTCCTCGGCGACCGCCGCCGTCAGCGCCGACAGCGCCTCTCGCGCGTCGGCGACGATCGGAAGCGCGCCCTCCTTGTAGGCGTCACGCCCCCAGACGTTGACGCCGACGAAGCGCACGTCGGGGTGCTGGAAGACCGTGTGGGAGCCGGTCGTGAAGTCGGTCATCCGCGTTCCCACGCAGAGCACGAGGTCGGCGTCGCGGGCGATTCGTCCCGCACCGGGATTCCCCTCGAGCCCGACGCCGCCGAGCGTCAGCCACGAGTCCTCGCGCATCGCGCCCTTGCCCGCGAACGTCTCCGCGACGGGGATCCCCGCCTGCGTCGCGAACGCCGCCAGCTCGTCCCAGGCCTGCGCGTAGTGGACTCCGCCTCCCGCGATCACGAGCGGCCTCTCGGCCGCGCGCAGCAGCTCGATCGCCTCGGTGATCCGGCGCGGATCGGGGAGCGGCCGTTCGATCCGCCATACCCGCTCCTCGAAGAAGTGCGCCGGGAAGTCGAACGCGTGCGACTGCACGTCCTGCGGCAGCGCGATCACAACCGTGCCCGTCTCGGCGGGGCTCGTGAGCACGCGCATCGCCTCGGGCAACGCCGTCAGCAGTTGCTCGGGGCGGGTGATGCGATCGAAGAAGCGGGCGATCGGGCGGAAGCAGTCGTTGACGCTGACGTCGCCGGCGAGCGGATGCTCGAGCTGCTGCAGGACGGGCCCCTGGTGGCGCGTCGCGTACACGTCGCCGGGGAACAGCAGCAGTGGAAGCCGGTTGATCGTCGCGCCGGCAGCCGCCGTGATCATGTTGGTGGAGCCCGGCCCGATCGAGGCCGTGCACGCGAGCGTCGCGAGCCGCCCCGTCGCCTTCGCGTACGCGACGGCGGCGTGCACCATCGACTGCTCGTTCCGGCCCTGGTAGAAGGGCAACCCGTCGCCGAGCTCCTCGAGCGCCTGGCCGAGCCCGATCACGTTGCCGTGCCCGAAGATCCCGAACATCCCGGGCACCAGCCGGCGCGTATCGCCGTCCCGCTCGCTGTGCTGGGCCTGTAGGTACTTGACGATCGCCTGCGCGGTCGTCAGTCGCGTCGTCCCCGTCACGACTCCCTCCTAGATGTCGTGGAACACCACCGTCTTCAGCTCCGTCATTTCTTCGATCGCGTAGCGCGGTCCCTCCTTGCCGATGCCGCTGCCCTTGAGTCCCCCGTAGGGCATCAGGTCCGCGCGCCAGAGCGGCGTCCAGTTGACGTGGATCGAGCCGCAGGCGACGTCGCGCGCGAACCGCAGCGCGTTGCGGATGTCGGACGTGAACACTCCCGCGGCGAGGCCGTACGAGCTGTCGTTCGCGAGGGTGACGGCCTCGTCGACGCCGCCGACGGGCGTGACCGCGACGGCGGGGCCGAAGAGCTCGTCGCGCGAGATCGTCATGTCAGGTGAGACGTCGGCGACGACCGCGGGGGAGACGACGGCGCCGTCGCGCTCGCCCCCCGTCACGAGCGACGCGCCGCCCGCGACCGCCTCTCGGATCACCGACTCGACGCGCTCGGCTTCGCGCTCGCTGATCAACGCCGAGACCTGCGTCCCTTCCTCGAAGGGATCGCCAACGCGTAGCGCCTCCACGCGCGGGCGCAGCGCGTCGAGGAAGTCGCCGTAGATTCCGCGGTCGACGAGCACGCGCTGCACCGAGATGCAGACCTGACCGGCGTTGACGTAGCCGCCTGCTGCTGTCGCCGCCGCGACCTGGTCGAGGTCGGCGTCGGGCAGGACGACCATGGGGCAGTTCGCGCCGAGCTCGAGCGACAGGCGCTTGACCCCCGCGACCTCCGTGATCCGTCGTCCCACCGCCGTCGAGCCGGTGAACGAGATCTTGCGCACGCGCTCGTCCGCGCAGAGCCGGAGCCCGACCTCCTCGCCTGCTCCGGTGACGCACTGGATCGCATGAGCGGGCAACCCGGCGTCGAGCAGCAGCTCGGTCAGGCGTAGCGACGTCAGCGGCGTCCGGCTGGCCGGCTTCAGGATCACGGCGTTCCCCGCGGCGAGCGCCGGAGCGACCTTGTGTGCGACGAGCAGCATCGGATAGTTGAACGGCGTGATCGCGACGACCACGCCGCACGGCTGCCGGAGCGTGAACCCGAGCTTGCCGCCGCCGCCCGGATGCGCGTCGACGGGGACCGTCTCGCCGTGCATCCGCGCTCCCTCGCTCGCGGCGAGCCGGAAGAGGTCGGGAATACGGCTCGCCTCGGTCGTCGCCTCGGCGAGCGGCTTACCCACCTCGGCGCTGATCGTGTGCGCGAGCTCGTCGACGTCGCGCTCGAGCAGGTCGGCGGCGCTGCCGAGCAGCTCGGCTCGCTCGTAGGCTGGCAGCGCCCGCATCGCCTCCGCGCCTGCGACGGCGGCCGCGAGGGCGAGCTCGACGTCCTCGGGCGAGGCGCGCGGCACGGTGTCGACGAGCGAGCCCGAGTAGGGATTACGGATCTCGTCCTCGGCGCCCCCGTCGCGCCACTCGCCCGCGACGTACATCCGCATGGCCGTGAGCCTACCCGGCCGCGGATGCCCCGGCCCCGTCGTTCCCGTTTGACTTGGGCTTCACAGCCGTTGTTGAATCGCCTGGCGCGTGGCACAGGACCGGATCGGAATCGGGTTCGTCGGCTACGGGTGGATCGCGCGTGCCCATGCGCACGCGCTGCACACCCTCAACCACATCGCCCCGCTGTCGCGACGGATCGAGCTCGTCTCGATCGCAGGGCGGACGCCCGAGCGGGTCGCGGAGGCAGCGGCGGAACTCGGCTTCCTGCGCCACGCCACGGATCTCGAGGACGTCGTCGACGACGACGAGGTCGACGTCGTCGCGGTCGTCGCTCCCAACGAGGCCCATGCGCCGGCGGCGATGGCGGCGCTCGAGCGGGGGAAGCCCGTGCTTTGCGAGAAGCCGCTCGGGCTCGACTCCCACGAGGCGGGTACGATGTTGGCCGCCGCCGAGGAGGCGGCCGTGACACACGGCGTCGGCTTCAACTACCGGTATGTGCCCGCGATCTCGCTCGCGCGCGAGGTCATCGAGTCGGGCCGGCTCGGACAGCTACGCCACTACCGGGCGGTCTATCTCCAGGACTTCAAGGGCCTCGAGGAGGAGACGCGGCCGTCACACGGCGGGTCGGGCTCCGTGCTCGACTACTCGCACCTCGTTGACATGCTCCGCTGGCTGGCGGGCGAGCCGACGGCGGTGAGCGCGCACGTCGCCACCTTCGTCGCGGACACCGAGGACAGCTTCGTCGCGGCGCTCGACCTCGGGGGCGGGGCCACCGCCTCGCTGGAGGCCTCGCGCGTCGCGACCGGATGGAAGGGCCGACACCGCGTCGAGCTGAACGGCAGCGCCGGCTCGCTGTGGTGGGACATGGAGGACGTCAACCGCCTGCACGTGTTCTTCGTCGACGACGAGCGGGAGCGGCTCGGCGGCTTCCGCGACGTGCTGGTGACGCAGCCCGACCATCCCTTCGTCGCCGAGTGGTGGCCGCCCGGCCACGTGCTCGGCTGGGAGCACGCGATGGTGCACCAGTGGCGGGACTTCCTCGAGGCCGTCCTCGAGGACCGTCCCGTGCCCGTACGGCAGGCGAGCTTCGAGGACGGATACCGCGCGGCCGTTCTCTGCGACGCGATCCTCGAATCCGCGCGCGAAGGGAGGCGAGTAGAGGTCCGAGAGCTCGAGGGCAACCGCGAGCCGGTGGGTCAGACGAACGCGAGGAAAGGAAGGGAATGAGCGACGAGAGAGACGAGATGCGAGGGAGCGAGGAGGAGGCGAGCGGTCTGTTCGACCAGTCGCTCTCCCGCGCCTCGCTGTTCAAGCGCGCGGCCGTCGGCGGCGCCGCGGGCCTCTCGCTGCCGGCGCTGCTCGCGGCGTGCGGCGGAGACGACGAGGAGGCCGCGACCACGACGGCGACGACCGGTGGGGCGCAGCAGACGAACCTGACGTTCTACTCGGTCACCCACGGCGAGTCGGGGAACGTCTTCTGGGCGATCTACCGGAACGGCATTCGCGACGGGAAGAAGGTGTTCGGCGTCACGGTCAAGGACCTGCCGCTCGAGAACTTCTCGGTGGCCGGCTACGTCGACCTGCTGAACCAGGCCATCGCGGCGAAGCCGGACGGCATCTTCTGCTCGATCCTCGATCAGAACGCCGTCGATGGACCCCTGCGCCGTGCGATCGACAGCGGGATCCCGGTCATCGCCGTCAACATCCCCGACACGCGGCCGCTCGACCAGCGGATCCCGTATCTGTTCTACGTCGGCGGCGACGAGGAGGCAGGGGGGAAGCTGACGGCGCAGCGGCTGCTCCAGGACAACCCCAGCCCGAAGCACGCACTCTGCATCATCCACGAGCCGGGTCACACCGGCCTCGAGGCGAGGTGCAAGGGCTATGGCGACGCGCTCAAGGCTGCGGGCGCGAACGTCACGAGGGTCCCGAGCTCGAAGGACGCGACGCAGGCCACCGAGCAGATCAAGGGGATCCTCCAGAAGAACACCGACGTCGACGCGATCTTCGGCGTTGGCCCGCAGCCGTCGACGTTCGCGCTGCAGGCGCTCGACGAGCTCGGGAAGAAGGGCGTGACCGTCCAGGCGTACGACATGGACCCGAAGCTGCTCGACGCGATGAACGCAGGGACGCTCCTGTCGACGATCGACCAGCAGCAGTACCTGCAGAGCTTCGAGCCGATCAACTGGCTGAAGCTCCATGTCCAGCACGGGTTCGTGCTCGCGCCGGGCGTCGACATGCTCACCGGCCCTGCGCTGGTGGACAAGTCCAACGTCTCCAAGGTCGCGGCCGGAGTGAAGGCGGGGTTCCGCTAGCCGATGGCGGACGTCGAGCAGCCGCAGGAAGCGCGCCCCCCGGTCGGGGCGCGCGAGGCTGCCGAGCCGGCGGGTGCCCGGCGAGCGTGGTCGTCAGTCCGCGGCCTGCTCGTCGGGCGCCCGGAGACCGGCGCGCTATTCGGCGCGGCCACGCTGTTCGTGATCTTCGCGTTCATCGCCCCGTCGTCCGATCTCTTCCTGTCGCGGACGAACATCGCCGGCATGACGAGCATCACCGCCGAGCTCGCGATCGTGTCGATGGCCGTCACGCTGCTCATGATCTCCGGGCACTTCGACCTCTCGGTGGGCTCCGCGCTCGGGCTCAGCTCGATGCTCGTGCCGTGGCTGATGGTCCAGCACGACGTCCCGGCCCTCTGGGCCTTCCTGATCGCGTTCGCCGCCGCGGTGGGAATCGGGCTCCTGAACGGGTCCATCCTCGTGCTCTTCCGGATCCCGTCGTTCATCATCACGCTCGGCACCCTGCTGATCCTCCGCAGCCTCGTGCTCAAGGTCTCGGGCGGCTTCCCGGTCGCGGTGCCGCAGAACAGCAAGGTGTTCGAGATCTTCTCGCACCGGATGGAGAGCGGACCGCTCCACGGCTACCAGGTCTCGATCTTCTGGCTCCTCGGGGTGCTCGTGGTGCTGACTTTCGTCCTTCTCCGCACGCGCTTCGGAAACTGGATCTTCGCGGCAGGCGGGAACGAGCGCGCCGCCCGCTCGATGGGCGTGCCGGTCGATCGGGTCTGGATCATTCTCTTCATCGTCACGGCCCTGTCCGCGTTCCTGACCGGGGTCATCCAGGCGGGCCGCTTCGACACCGTCGAGGCGACGCGAGGACAGCTCTACGAGCTGCAGGCGATCGCCGCAGCGGTGATCGGCGGCGCCCGCCTCACCGGCGGCTACGGGTCCGTGCTCGGCGCCGCCCTCGGCGCGTTCATGATCGCGATGATCCAGCAGGGCCTCGTGCTCTCGGGGACCGAGAGCTACTGGCTCAACTTCGCGATCGGAGCGCTGATCATCGGTTCCGTTATCGTCAACCAGGTCCTCGGCCGCTCGAGGCCGCAGATGTGACGAACCCTACGGGCCTGGGTTCACCGAATGAACACGTCGCTGTTCACACAAATGCCCCGCTGTAGCTGCTCGGAGGTTCTCTCCTGAGCGTCCAAGGAAACGGAGCCGCGCCGCTCGTCGAGGTCCGCGAGGTCACGAAGAACTTCGGCCGCATCGAAGCGCTCCGCGGCGTGAGCTTCACCCTGCCGCGCGCCGAGGTGCTCGCGCTCCTCGGCGACAACGGCGCGGGAAAGTCCACGATGATCAAGATCCTGACGGGGCTGTTCCCGCCGGACCGCGGGGAGATCCTCTGGGAGGGTGAGCCGGTGCGCTTCCACTCGCCGCGCGACGCCTACGACCTCGGCGTGGCGACCGTCTATCAGGACCTCGCGATCGTCGACCTGATGAGCATCTACCGGAACGTCTTCCTCGGCCGCGAGAAGGTCGTGACCAAGGGGATCGGCCCGTTCCGCTTCCTCGACCGGAAGAAGGCCCACGCCGACGCCCGGAAGGCGATCGCCGACATCGGAATCCAGATCCGCGACCCCGACGAGGCGATCGCACGCATGTCCGGCGGCGAGCGGCAGTCGATCGCGATCGCGCGCGCCGCGTACTTCAGCCCGAAGCTGCTGATTCTCGACGAGCCCACCTCGGCGCTGTCGCTGCGCCAGACCGACCGGGTGCTGAAATCGGTGGAGGAGGCGCGGAACAAGGGGATCTCGATCATCTTCATCACGCACAACGTCCACCACGTGTACCCCGTCGCCGACCGCTTCGTGATCCTCTGGCACGGCGAGTCGATCGCCGAGTTCAAGCGCGGCGAGCACACGAAGGAGGAGCTCTCCGAGCTGATCGTCGAGGGGAAGCCGATGGCCGAGCGGCTCGGGCACGCCCAGCGCACGTGAGCCATACAACCATGCCGGCGGCCGTCCTGGCGGACGTCGGCAGGCTCGAGGTTGTGGAGCGGCCCGTGCCACGCGTCGAGCGGACAGAGGACGTCGTGCTCGACGTCGAGGCGTGCGGGATCTGCGGCAGCGACCTCCAGATCCTGAGCGTTCCGCCGGGCCATCCCGCCACGGTCGGGGTCGTGCTCGGACACGAGTTCGCCGGGGTGGTCGCGGAGGTTGGCGACGGCGTCCACGGGCTCGCGCCCGGCGATCGCGTCGTGGTCGCGCCCAACGTCTCGTGCGGCCAGTGCGCGTGGTGCCGCCGCGGGCTTCGCAATCAGTGCGAGAACTTCACGACGCACGGCGTCTTCGTCGACGGCGGGCTGGCGCCGCACGTTCGCGTGCCGGCGTCCGCCTGCCATCCCGTCTCGACGGCGCTCCCGAGCCACCTCGCGGCGCTCGTCGAGCCGCTTTCGACGGTCGTCCATGGGACGCGGCAGGCCGCGGCCGCTCCGGGAGATACGGTCGCCGTGCTCGGCGCGGGGCCGGTCGGGCTCATGTTCGTGGCGCTGCTCACACTCGCGGGTGCGAGCGTGGTCGCCGTCGAGCCGTCGCGCGAGCGTGCCGGGCTCGCGACGCGACTCGGGGCGGTCGAGGTGCTCGACCCGCGCTCGGACGACGTCGCCGCCGCGATTCGCGCCCGCTCCGACGGGCTCGGCGCCGATGTCGTCGTCGACTGCGTCGGCACCCAGCTAGCCGCGGCCCTCTCGCTCGTACGCAAGGCCGGCCGCGTGGTGCTCTTCGGCGTGAACGCCCGGGCGCGGGCCGAGATCGCCCAGGAGCACATCACGCGCGACGAGCTGACCGTCGTCGGCAGCTTCGTCGGGCAGGACGTCTTCCCGGCCGCGATCCGCCTGCTCGAGCAGGGACGGCTCGACCTGAGTCCGCTGGTGACGCACCGGATCGGGCTCGAGGAGCTGCCCGCAGCGGTCGAGGAGCTCCGCGCGGGGCGGGCGGTGAAGGTCGAGGTCGAGTTCGCGTGATCGAGGCGGCGGTGCTCGGTCGCGTCGGCGTCGACCTCTATCCGAACGAGCTCGAGACGCCGCTGCGGGCGCAGCGGACGCTCACGCGCTTCGTCGGCGGCTTCGCCGGCAACGTGGCGACCGGGCTCGCACGGCTCGGCATCGGCACCGCGATCGTCTCGCGTGTCGGAGACGAGGGGAACGGCGAGTTCGTGCGCGACTTCCTCGACCGCGAGGGCGTCGACACGCGGTTCCTGGCCGTCGACCCGTACTGGCTGACCCCGCCGACGTTCGTGGAGGTCTGGCCGCCCGACCGTTTCCCGATCACCTTCTACCGGCGCCCGACAGCCCCCGATTGGCAGCTTGCGCCGGAAGACTTCGACGCGGGTGAGCTCGCCCGTGCGCCGCTCCTCTACGCGACCGGCACCGGGCTCGCGCAGTCGCCGAGCCGTGAGACGACCCTCGCTGTCCTCCGCGCCCACGAGGGGACGACGATCTTCGATCTCGACTGGCGGCCGGCGCTTTGGAACGACGCGGGCGAGTATTCGGCGCTCGCCGGGGAGGCGGCTGCGACCGCGGACGTGGTCGTCGGCAACGAGGAAGAGGTGGCGGCCTCGGCCGGGTCGCCCGAGCCGTTCCTGGCTGCGGGCGCGGCTGTCGTATTGAAGCGGGGGGAGCGGGGCGCGACCGTGCTCGCCGAGGGAGACGAGGTCGAGATCGCCGGCTTCCCGGTCGACGTCGTCAACGGGCTCGGTGCGGGCGATGCCTTCGCGGCCGCGCTCGGGCACGGCCTGTTGCGCGGTCTCACGCTCGTCGAGGCCGTCCGGCGCGGCACGATCGCGGGGGCGCTGGTCGCGGCTCAGCTCGCGTGCTCGGAAGCTATGCCGCGGCTCGCCGAGCTCGAGGCGGCAGCGGCGTGAGGCTCTTCTACCGGGCCGGCGAGTGGGAGCGGATCACGCCGGACGATGCCGGGTGGCGCTACCTGACGTTCTCGGTCACGAGGCTCGCGGGCGAGATCGCGGGATCGACCGGGGGCGAGGAGGTCGCGATCGTGCTGCTGGAGGGTCGCTGCGAAATCGAGGTGAGCGGGAGTCGCTTCGAGCTCGGCCCGCGCGCCGGCGTCTTCCGGACGCTGCCGTGGACCGTCTACCTGCCCCGCGACAGCGAGTACCGGATCGCCGGCGAGGCCCAGGTCGCGATCGCAAGCGCTCCGTGCGAGCGGCGTCTCGCGCCCGTCCTTCAGCGGCCGGAGCAGGTCGACGTCGAGATCCGAGGCGCCGGCAACGTCACGAGGCAGATCAACAACATGATCCAGCCGGGGTTTCCCGCCGAGCGGATCCTCGTCGTCGAGGTCCTGACGCCGGGCGGCAACTGGTCGAGCTACCCGCCGCACAAGCACGACGAGGACCGCCCTCCCGAGGAAGTCGTGCTCGAGGAGGTCTACTACTACCGCGCGCCGGCACCCGAAGCGTTCGGAGTCCAGCGGCTCTACACGCGCGAGAACGGCGTCGACCTGACGACAACCGTGCGCGACGGCGACTTGCTGCTCGTCCCGCAGGGCTACCACCCCTTCTGCGCCGCGCCCGGCTACGACTTTTACTACCTGAACGCGCTCGCCGGCGACCGGCACTCGATGGCGGCCTCGGACGACCCGGAGCTTGCGTGGGTGCGGTCGTCGTGGGCCGAGATGGAGAAGGATCCCCGCGTGCCGCTCGTGACGGCCACGGCGGACGACGCCGCCACGTAGATGAAGACTCGTCTAGTCCGGGAACCCCACCTCCCTCCCCGTTGCGGCGAGCGTAGCGCCGCAGTGCGCGCGGATGTGCGAAGGATCCGTCGCGAAAGCGTGCCGAGCGCCCGGGACACCGCCCCGGAGCGAGGCGCCCGGTGAACGCCCTTCGCGTCGCGAACGCACCGCTCTCCTACGGCGCCTTCGAGATGACCGTCGGCGTGTTCCCCAACGTCCCCGGCCCCGACGAGCTGCTCGCCGAGATGGCGAGCGCGGGCTACGCCGGGACGGAGCTCGGCCCGCCACGCTACATGGGGGAGGGGGACGAGCTGCGCGCCCGGCTCGAGCGCCACGGCCTCGCGCTCACGGGCGGCTGGTGCCCGCTCCGCTTCAGCGAGCCCGAGCACTGGGACGAGGACCTCGTGGAGCTGCGACGGACGCTCGACCTCTTCGAGGCGGCCGGCACCGGCCGCGACGCCCGTCCCGTGTTCGGCGACGGAGGCTCGGAGGCCCGCCGCGCGAACCCCGGTCGAGGCGCCGACGACCGCTCCCTCGGCCTCGACGACGCCGGCTGGCGCCGCTTCGCTGACGGGTTGGCCCGCGCGCAGGAGGTCGTGCACGAGCGCGGTCTCGAGCCGACCTTCCACCCGCACACGAGCACCTACGTCGAGGCCCCGCGGGAGATCGAGCGGCTGCTCGAGCTCTCGGACGTGGGACTCCTCGTCGACACGGGCCATCTGCTGGTCGGCGGCAGCGACCCTGTCCGGGCGCTCCGCGACTGGGGGGCACGCGTCAACTACGTCCACGTCAAGGACGTGCGGATGGACGTCCTCCGTGGCGTGATCGCCGACCGCGCCGACGCGCTCGAGGCGTGGCGGCGAGGCATCTTCTGCGAGCTCGGCAGCGGCGACGTCGACCTCGACGCCTTCTTCTCGGCGCTCCGAGACACCGGCTACGAGGGCTGGATCTGCGTCGAGCAGGACCGGATCCCGCGCGAGGACGAGCCGCTGTCGGAATCGGCCGAGGCGCAGGTACGCAACCGTGAGTGGCTCAGAGAGCACCTCGGGGTCTAGGTGGAGTACCCGACGTTCGATCTCGAGGGCCAGGTCGCGCTCGTCACGGGAGCGAGCCGCGGGATCGGGCACGACCTCGTGCTCGCGCTCGCCAACGCGGGCGCCCGCGTGCTCGCGGGCGTACGGCCTGGAAGCGCTCCGCCGGAGGGCTTCGACGCCGTCGAGCTCGAGCTGCGGGACGTCGCGAGCGTCCGTGCCGGCATCGCCTCCGCGATCGACCGCTTCGGGCAGCTCGACGTGCTCGTGAACAGCGCCGGGGTAGGCACGAACCACGACGCCGTGGACGCGACCGAGGAGGAGTGGGACGAGCTCCTCGACGTCAACCTCAAGGGTCTCTTCTTCGCCTCTCAGGCAGCGGGCCGGCACATGCTCGAACGCGGATACGGACGGATCGTGAACATGAGCTCGCAGGCGGGCCATGTCGGCATCCGCCGGCACGCGGGCTACTCCGCGAGCAAGGGCGGCGTCGAGCTGCTCACGAAGGTGCTCGCCCTCGAGTGGGGCGCGCACGGAGTGACCGTGAACGCCGTCGCCCCGACGTTCGTCCGCACGCCGGGCACGGCCGAGCGCCTCGATCGTCCGGAGTTCCTCGCCGACGTGGTGAGCCGCATTCCGGTCGGCCGCGTCGGCACGACCACCGAGGTTGCCGCAGCGGTCATCTTCCTCGCCTCTCCCGCAGCCGGCCTCGTGAACGGAACGAGCATTCTCGTGGACGGCGGTTGGACAGCCCAATGACCCGCGACCATGCCGAACACGCGCAGGCGCGGACGCGAAGCGCCATCGTCCGCGCGGGGGAGCCTGTCGCCCCACGTGTCCGACAACGGGCGACGGTGAGCGGGCTGCGGCGGGACCGCGCTCCCGCCGCAGCGGCGTTCTGTCCGAGAACACGAGCTGAAGAGGGGGGGACGTGGGGAACCAGGGGTTCCCCCACGAGACGATGAAGACCAGCTTGGGAATCTGGGCCATGGGGCCGATGGTCACGCGATTCGTGCCGGGCGGCTACCAACCCGAGCACGCGAACGAGACGACGGCCGACCGCGTCCGCCGTGCCGTCGCGGGGCTTGCCGGACTCATCGACGGCTACGAGTTTCACTACCCGGGCGAGCTCTCGCCGGAAAACCTCGACGACGTCCGCGACGCGCTCCAGGGCCACGACGTGTACACGATCTGCAGCGGCCTACACCTCGACGCGCGCTTCGGCAAGGGCGGGCTGACGTCGCCGGACGAGGCCACGCGGCGGGAGGCGCTCCGGCTCACGCTCGAGGCCGTCGACTTCGCGGGCGAGCTCGGCGCCCACTTCGTCCTCTGGCCCGGAATCGAGGGCTACAACTACCCGTTCCAGGCGCCGTACGCGGAGAGCTGGGCGTGGTTCGTGGATGGCGTCGGGCAGGCGGCGGAGCGCGCGCGCACGCACGGGATCAAGCTGTTCCTGGAGCACAAGAACTCCGAGCCGGCGATGAAGATCCTGATGCGGAACGTCGGGATGACGCTGCACGTGATCCACAAGCTGCGGACGCAGGGGGTCGACAACGTTCAGGTCAACATGGACTGGCAGCACCTGCTCATGAACGGCGAGCACCTGCCCGAGTACGCGGCGCTCCTTGCTGCCGAGGGCCTGCTCGGCCATCAGCACGCGAACTCCGGCTGGGGGACGTTCGACGACGACAACATGGTGGGCGCGACCGCGTTCATGGAGACGCTCGAGCTCGCCGTCGAGCTTCGCCGTGCCCGCTATGCCGAGAACGGCGGCCGCCTCGGTTTCGACCTCTACCCCTACACGGAGGACGCCGTCGCCGCCGTGCGGCGCAGCGTGCTCCACTGGCGCTTCATCGACGGCGTCGCGGCGCGGATCGACGATGCGGCGCTCCGCGAGGCGCAAGTCCGGAAGGACGCGGTCGCCGCCTACGAGCTCGTCTACGCGGCGTTAGGCGGCGAGTAGACGGGCGAGCTCGTCGTGGCCGTTTTCGAGGACGGGCTCGCCGTGCGAGACGAGCACCCGCTTGACGGGAAGCTCGAGCAGCGGGCGGAGCGAGGCGCGCAGATCGGCGTGCGTGCCCTTTCCCAGCCAGCGCTCGGGGCAGAGCCTGAGAGGATCGGCGGTCGCCCGCGGCTTCGCGCCCGCGCCGAGGAGCACGTCGCCGACGGCGACCGCGCGCTGCTCCGGCAGCCAGAACACGACCTCGTTCCGGCGAGCGGTCCGCAACGCCGTCACCCCGCCCGGGAGCTCGTCGCCGGCGCCGAAGGCATCGGTGACCTCGATCCCGCGGTTCCGAAGCGCGCGCACCGAGCCGGGCGCCCAGACGTGCTTGGGCTCGATCTGCGCGGTCGAACGCCCGTGCCAGAAGACGGTCAGGAGAACGTGGTCGGGACGGCGCACATCAGGCGGCGGGTCGAGGGGGTCGATCAGGACGAGCTCGTCGGCGGTCTCGAGCGCGAGCGAGCCGACCTCGTCCTCCCACTCATCGTGCCACGCGGTCCAGCGGCGGAGTCCAAGCGCGATCTCGTCCATCTATCGGGCCAGCGCCCCGTGCAAGGCGTCGCGGGCGTTCTCGCGCACGGGCTCTCCGTGCGAGACGAGGACGAGCTCCACGGGAAGCTCGAGCAGCCGCTCGCGCAGCATCGAGCGCAGCTCCTCCCCGGTGAGGCCGTTCCGCAGGTAACGGAGCCACGAGTCCGGACAGACGCGCAGCGCGCCGTCGCCGCCGAATCCGAGCAGGCGGTCGCCGGGGACGAGCGCGCGGTGCTCGGGGAGCCAGAACATCGTTTCGCCGGCGCGCTCGAGCGCCATCGGCTCCACGCCGTCCGGAACGGCCTCGGAGGCGCCATAGCGCTCGACCGCCTGCTCTCGGCTGCGCTCGTGGAACTGGATCGTGACGAGGACGTGGACGGGCTTCCCGTGCGGCTCCACCAGCGCATCGAGCGCGTCCCAGCCGTCGACGACGAGCGGGTCGATCAGCACGAATGCCCCCGATGCGGCGTACGCGGCGCAGCCGACCTCGCGCGGCCAGTCGCCGGGCGACTCGGGCTCGGCCGGCTGCCATTCCGGATGCTGTGCCGTCCATCGCCAGAGGCCGGGGCGAAGCTCCTCCATCTACGCCCCGAGCTCACGGCGGAGCGTCGCGCGGACGTCCTTGGTCACCGGGTCGCCGTGGCCGACGACGAAGACTTCGACCGGAAGGTTCGCCAGCGGCCGCAGCCGCTCCACCGCGTCTTCGACCGCCACGCCCTCCGGCAGCCACGCGCGGTGGAACCGCAGCGGCGGCGCGGTGAACGCGTCCCCCGCGAAGAGCGTCCGCTGCTCTGCCAGCCAGAGCACGACCTCCTCGGGGTAGTACCCGCCGGCTGGGACGACGCCTCCCGGAAGCTCGTCGCCCACGTCGTACGGTCGCGCGGCAAGCTCGAGCCGTTCGATTCCCGGCCGTGGCGCGTAGACCGTCGCTGCGAGGCGTTCGACATAGTCGGCCGCGCTGCGCCGGTGCCAAGCGCACGTCAACACCACGGAGACGGCGCGGCCGTCGGCGAGGGCCGCGATCTCCTCGGGAAGTTCCATCGGGTCGAGCACGACGAGCGCCCCGTCGGCGACCACAGCACACGAGCGGACGTCGCGCTCCCACCCGTCGGGGCCTCCTTGCTCGGGCGTCCAGTCCGGGTGCGGCGCCGTCCACGTCCACAGGCCCGGGCTCACTTCCTCCACCGAGCGGCGTTCGCTCACGGCCGAATTGTGTCGACCGGTCACTTCAGACGCACGCACGGGCGGGGCCCGTGCGTGCTGAGTGTCGGCGTCGCAAGCGCCGCCTCAGGCCTCCAGCGCGCGCGCGAGCGCCTCGCGCCCGCCCTCGAGCACCGGATCGCCGTGTGTCAACAGCAAGAGCTCGAGCGGGCGGTCGAGCAGCGGACGCAATGCCTGCCGCGTGTCGTCGCCGCCGACCCAGACGCGGACCGGCCCGTCCGGGGGCGCGAGCAGCGAGTCGCCGGCGACGACGCCGCGATGCTCGGGCAGCCAGTACACGACCTCGTTCGCCGCCGCGGCGTCGATCGCCTCGATCCCGGCGGGCAGGGGATCGTCGAGCTCGAACACGTTCGTGACGGGCGTCCGCTTCCCGACCTCGTCCGCCGCCGGCCCGTACGCCCAGACGCGCGCGCCGCCGTAGCGGTCGAGGATGCGCTGGGCGCTCCGTGCGTGCCAGAAGAGCGTGATCAGGACCTGTGGCGGCCCGTGGTGCTCCACGTCCCGGTGGAGAGCGCGCCAGAACCGCTCGCCGTCGAAGGTGTCGTCAGGTGGGACGAGCGGGTCGAAGAGGACGAGCTCGTCGCCGTCCAGCGGCACGTACGCGTAGCAGCCGACGTCCGGCTCCCAGCCGTCGTCGCCGCCGTCCTCGGGCGTCCAGTCCGGATGCCTCGCGGTCCAGTACCACAGCCTCGGCCGGAGCTCGCGCACCTCCATGGCGCGTGACCCTACCTTCGTCGGCCTCGACGTCGGGACAACCGGCGTCAAGGGGGTCGCGATCGCGCCTGACGGCCGCGTGCTCGCCGCGGCGGAGGAGGTGTACGAGCTCTCGATCCCGCGGCCGGGCTGGGCCGAGCAGGACCCCGAGGACTGGTGGCGGGCCGGCGAGCGCGCCCTGGGTTCGCTTCCCGAGGCGACGGCGATCGGGCTTTCCGGGCAGATGCACGGCCTCGTCGTGCTCGACCGGCACGACCGCGTGCTGCGGCCGGCGATCCTCTGGAACGACCAGCGCACCGCGGCCGAGTGCGCCGAGATCGAGGAGCGCGTCGGGCTCGAACGCCTGATCGCGCTGACCGGCAATCGCGCGCTCACCGGCTTCACGGCGCCGAAGCTGCTCTGGCTGCGCGGGAACGAGCCGGAGGTGTACGAGCGGATCGCGCACATGTTGCTACCAAAGGACTACGTGCGCCTGCGCCTGGTCGGAGAGCAGGCGATCGACGTCGCGGACGCTTCCGGGACGCTGCTGCTCGACGTCGCGGAGCGGCGGTGGTCGCAGGAGGTGCTGGCGGCGCTCGAGCTTCCGCCCGAGTGGCTGCCGCCCGTCTACGAGTCACCGGACGTGCCGGGCGCGCCCGGTGCGGGCGACCAGGCCGCGGCCGCGCTCGGCGTCGGCGTCGACCGCCCCGGGGCGGTGTCGGTCGTGCTCGGGACCTCCGGCGTGGTCTTTGCTGCCTTGCCGGAGTTCGCGGCGGACGCCGAGGCGCGCGTCCACGTCTTCTGCCACGCCGTCCCCGGCGGCTGGCACGCGATGGGGGTCATGCTGTCGGCGGCGGGATCGTTGCGCTGGTTGCGCGACGCGCTCGGCGGCGGCTACGAGGCGCTGCTCGCCGATGCCGAGCGCTGGCTGCCGGGCGCCGAGGGCCTCCTGTTCCAGCCCTACCTGGCCGGCGAGCGCACGCCGCATGCCGACCCCAATGCGCGCGGCGCGTTCGTGGGCCTCGGCCTGCGCCACGACCGCGGAGCGCTCGTCCGGGCCGTGCTCGAGGGCGTGGCGTTCGGGCTCCGCGACTCGCTCGAGCTGCTACGTGCGCTCGGCGTGCGTGCGGACGTGGGCCGCGTGTCGGGCGGCGGCGCCCGCAGCGGGTTGTGGCTGCGGATCGTCTCCTCGGTGCTCGGCATCCCGCTCGAGCGCACGGCGGTCGAGGAGGGGTCGGCGTACGGCGCGGCGCTGCTCGCGGCCGTCGCGGGAGGCGCGTTCGCGAGCGTCGGCGAGGCGGTGGAACGCTGCGTCCGCGTCCGTGACGTGGTCGAGCCCGACCCGGAATGGACCAGCCGGTACGACGCGCTCTACGACCGCTTCCGCTCGCTCTACCCAGCCCTGCGACCATTGGAGGTGCCGTGAGCACGCCCCAACCGCTCCGTCTCGGCCTGCTCTCGACGGCGCGGATCAACCGGCACATCCTCGCCGGAGCGCGCTCGTCCGGCCGCGTCGAGGTGGTTGCCGTGGCCAGCCGCGAGCTCGGCCGCGCGGAGGCGTACGCCCGCGAGCACGGAATCGCGCGCGCGGTCGGCGGCTACGACGCCCTGCTCGCAGACGCGGAGGTCGACGCCGTCTACGTCTCGCTGCCGAACTCGCTCCACGCCGAGTGGTCGATCCGCTGCCTCGAGGCCCGCAAGCACGTGCTCTGCGAGAAGCCGCTCACGCGTGACCCGGGCGAAGCCGAGGCAGCGTTTGCCGTCGCCGAGGCCGCGGGACGCGTCCTGATCGAGGGCTTCATGTACCGCCACCATCCGCAGACGGCGCGCGTCGGCGAGCTCGTCCGCAGCGGGGCGATCGGGCGTGTGCGCGCGGGCTACGCCGACTTCACGTTTCCGCTTGGAGACCCCGAGGACATCCGCGCGCGCCCCGAGCTCGGCGGTGGCTCCTTGATGGACGTCGGCTGCTACTGCGTCTCCGGTGCGCGCACGCTCTTCGGCGAGCCCGAGCGGGTAGTGGGCGAGCAGGCGCTGGGCGAGAGCGGCGTGGATATGACCTTCCACGGCGCGCTCCGCTTCCCGGACGACGTCGTCGTCCAGTTCGTATCGTCGTTCGCGTTGCCTCTCCACCAGCGCCTCGAGCTGCGCGGCGAGGAGGGGTCGATCCTCGTCGAGGCGCCGTGGCGGACGGACTGGGGCGGTGACCTCGTCGTCACGCACGGCGAGCGCGTGGAGCGGGCGCCTGTCGATCCGGTCGACTCGTATGCGCGGCAGCTCGACAACTTCGCAGACGCGGCTCAGGGGCGTGCCGCGCCGCTCCTCGGCCGCGAAGACGCCGTCGGCCAGGCGCGCACGATTGCCGCGTTGTACCGCGCGGCGGCGGACGGCGCCGTGGCGACGCCGTCGCCGCAGGGATCTTGACTCGCGACTTCGCACCTCGTAGGCTCGCGCCGCCTTGGAACGTTCCACGCGCGGGCGGCTCCGGGGTTGACCGGGTCGAGCCGGACGCGAGTCGGGGTGGTCGGGTGCGGGCTCGTCGGGCAGGTGATGCACCTGCCGTATCTGCGTGAGCTCGACGACCGCTTCGACGTGCGCGCGCTTTGCGACCTCTCGCCGGCGGCGCTCGCGCACGCTGCACGGACGTTCCCGGACGCACGACTGTCCCAGGACTGGCACGACCTCCTCGGCGAGGAGCTCGATGCGGTGCTCGTGCTCACGCACGGCAGCCACGAGCCGATCGCCGTCGCCGCCGCGGAGGCCGGGCTGCACGTCTTCGTCGAGAAGCCGATGGCGCTCTCGGTCGACGAGGCGCTCGCGATGGTCACGGCGGCCGAGCGCTCAGGCGTCTGCCTGATGGTCGGGTACATGAAGCGCTACGACCCGGCGTACGGGCGGCTCGCGGAGCTGCTGCCGGACGACGTCCGCCTCGTTCGCGTGACGACGCTCGAATCGCCGCTCGGGCCCTACGTCGCGCACCAGCCGCTCGTCCTCGCCGACGACGTCGATTCCGCCCTCCTGGCCGAGCTCGCCGACGACGATGCGCAACGCGTGCGCGCCGCCATCGGCGACGACGACGAGATCGTGGCGCGCGCCTACCGGTCGATCCTGCTCGACAGCATGGTCCACGAGCTCAACGCCGTCCGGGGACTCCTGGGCGAGCCGTCCGAGCTTCGCTTCGCCGACGTCTGGGGCGCCCCCGACGGCGCGGCGGCGACGTTCGCGTTCGGAGGCCTCGAGGCCGTCTTCTGCTGGGTCGACCTGCCCGGGATCGCCCGCTACCAGGGCGAGCTCGCGTTCTTCGGCCGGGATGCGCGCGCGACGCTCTCGTTTCCGTCGCCGTTCCTGCGGAACGCTCCCACGCGGCTCGTCCTCGAGGGCGGCGTCCCGGGAACGGCCGAGGCGTGGCGCGAGGAGCGCGACGTCTCCTACGACGAGGCATTCAAGCTCGAGCTCGTCGAGCTGCACGAGGCGATCGTCGAAGGCCGCGCTCCGCGGACCGACGGACGCGACGGCCTCCGCGACGTCGCGCTCTGCCAGTCGATCGTCCGCGCGTTCGCGGACGGGCGGCCTATTGCCAATCCCAGCGACCCCGAGCTCCATGCGAGTCGGCCTGTTCACTGACGCGCTCGCCGACCGACCGCTCGAGGCCGCGCTCGCCTGGGTCGACAGCCAGCTGCCGGACATCCGCGACGTCGAGATCGGGACGGGCGGCTACTCGCCGGCGCGGCACTGCGACCGCGGAGCGCTGCTCGCCGACGACGGCGCGCGCCGTCATTGGCTCGATGTGCTCGAGGACGGCGGCTTCCGGCCGACGGCGCTGAACGCGTCCGGGAACCCGCTCGAAGATCCGTCGCACGACGCGGCGCTTCGGGACGCGATTCGGCTCGCCCCGCTCGTCGGCGTCGACCGCGTCGTCTGCATGTCCGGCGGCGACGCCCGGCTCGCGGGCGCCGCATGGTTCCCGGGCCTCGAGGAGGAGCTCGAGCGCTACTGGTCGGAGCGCGTCCTGCCGTACTGGCGCTCGCTCGCCGCAGAGTTGGACGGCGTCCGCCTCTGCCTGGAGCTCGAGCCGGGCAACGCCGTCTTCAACGTCTCGAGCTTCGAGCGACTCGCCGACCTCGGCGACGCGATCGCGCTCAACCTCGATCCCAGCCACTTCTTCTGGCAGGGGATCGACCCGATCGCGGTCGTTCACCGCCTGGGCGAGCGCATTGGCTTCGTGCACGGCAAGGACACGTTCGTCGACGGCAACCGCGTCTCACTCGACGGCGTGCTCGCGCGTGACGCCGCCTGGCGGTACGTCACCGTCGGCCATGGTCACGACCTCGCCTGGTGGCGGTCGTTCGCCGGCGCGCTCGCGAGCGCCGGCTACGACGACGTGGTCTCGATCGAGGTCGAGGACGAGCGCGTGCCCGCGGAGCAGGCGGCACGCGAGTCGGCGGACGTCCTCAGGCGAGCGCTAGAGGTACGTGTATGAGACGCCGCTTGCGGCGTCGGCC
>JBKOYJ010000006.1:0-10398 GCA_046725345.1 Actinomycetota bacterium
GACGAGCGCCGTGCCGACGCCGAGGAGTATCGCGGCTCCCAGAGCCGGGGCAAAGGCCCCCTGACCCGCGACGAGCAGAGCAAGGGCAGCCGCCTGCACGAACATCCCGCTCGCGATGAGAGGCTTGCGCCCGACGTGGTCCGACGCCGCACCCGCGGCCAGTTGGCCGAGCCCCCAGACGGCCGGATAGACCGCTGCCACCACGCCCACCTGAGCCACGCTCGCGCCGTTCGCCGCCAGGTACAGGGGCGCGAGCCCCCACGCGAGCGCGTCGTTGAGGTTATTGACGAGACCAGCCTGCGAACACGCTCGCAGGACCGGATCCCCGGCCGTCCCGCGGACGAATGCCGAGCGCCAGCTGCTCCGCTCGACGGCGCCTTGCCTGCGCTGCTCCTCGTCGACGTGCGCGCCGGTGTCCCGGACGAAGACGATCGAGAGGGCGGTTCCGAGGATCGCGATGACCGCAGCGCCCGCCCAAACGATCGTCCGCGGTGCATATGTGGCTGCGAGCGCTCCCGTGGCGAACGCCGTCAGCGCAACGCCGAGGTAGCCGGCAGATTCGTTCAACCCGAGCGCGAGGCCACGGCGCCTGGGGCCGACGAGGTCGATCTTCATCACGACCGTCATCGACCAGGCGAAACCCTGATTCAGACCCAGGAAGACGTTGGCAATGACGATCACCCACCAGTTGGGCGCAAGGGCGATCAACACGGGAACGGGCAGGGCGAACAGCCAGCCGAGAACGAGGAGACGCTTTCTCCCCATACGCTCCGCGAAGCCACCTGCGCCTAGATTCGCGAGCGCTTTCGCGATCCCGAAGGCGACGACGAACGAGAGGATCGCGCTCTTCGAGGAGAGGCCGAAGTCGTCCTTGCCGATGAGTGGCAGAACACTCCGCTCGAGACCCACCATCGCGCCCACGAAGGCGTTCAGAGCGACGAGTAGAGCGAATTGACCGGCATTCGCCCGCAGGCCGAGCCGGACGGCTGCCGTGCTCATGCTTGCGTTGCCGCGAGCCCGCGCCTGTTTGCAGCGACGATCGCGGCCTGGTCGGCGGGTGGTGGTGGCAGGTCGAGAAGAAGCGCTCGAGCGAAGGCCCGCTCGTCGGCGTGGCTGAGCGCCGCGTTATGCCGTCGCTCGAAGCCAATCGAGGAGAACGGGTTGGAAGACAGCCCGCGCCCGCACACCGACCCGCCGAAGTGACTCGGATAAACGAGGACGTGATCGGGCAACTCGAGCAGGCGCTTGATCGAGCGGAAGAGCTCACGGGCAGGAGGCTCCGGGTCACCACCTGCGTGCAGGTCCGGGCGCCCCACGTCGCCGACCAGGAGGGAGTCACCTGTGAAAACGATCCAGGGCTCGTCGGTTCCTCGCCGGCGGTCGGCGACGACGTAGGCGTGGTGGGCAGGCGCATGCCCGGGCGTCGCCAACGCCCGGACGATTGTGTTCCCGAGTTCCACGATCTGCCCGTCGACGAGGGGGACGTGCTCGAAGTCGACCTCGGCCCCGGACGGCAGGTAGGCGTCCGCCCCGGTGGCTTCGACAAGCGTCGGAAGCCCCGAAACGTGGTCGGCTTGCACGTGCGTCTCCAAGACGGCCGTGATCGGAGCACCCGCGCCCTCCGCGGCCTCGAGATACCGGTCCACAAACTCGATGTGTGGATCGACGACTGCGAGCCGCGACTTCGAAAGGCAGCCGAACAGGTAGCTCGCGCAGGCGGTCTCCTCGTGCAGGAACGGGCGCAGAATCATTTGGCCTGACTCAAGGCTAAGGCGTAGGCTTCTATCGTGCTAGCCGAAATCACCGATACCGACCATCGCCATGGCCGATAAGACGCTTTCTCTGCTCTGGGATTCCACTCGCCTGCGCCTGCTGGTCGAAGTCGAGCGGCGGGGGAGCGTCTCGGCTGCGGCGAAAGCTGTCGGAATCGGGCAGTCGAGCGCCAGCGAGCACCTGCGCCTCCTCGAGGCTGCTGCCGGCCAGCGGCTGATCGAGCGGAATGGGCGCGGGAGTCGCCTGACGGAGGCGGGACGCGTGCTTGCCTCGAGCGCAAGCCAGGCGCTCGCCACCCTGGCCGCCGGGGAGGAGGAAGTTCAGGCCCTCGCCGGCCTCGACGCCGGAACCATCCATATCGGGGCATCGACGACCCCCGGCGTCTACTTGCTCCCGGACACGCTCGGCTGTTTCCGGCGCGACCATCCCAATGTCGCCGTGGAAGTCGAGATCGCGGCGACGGGAGAGATCCTCAAGCGCCTCCTCGCCGGGCGGATACAGCTCGCCCTCGTCGGCGAGACTGCGGTCGACGACCGCGTGGAGCTCGAGCCCTTCCTCGCGGACGAGATCGTGGGCGTCGCCAAGCCTGGTGAGCTGAAGATTCGAAGCGGCAAGGCGAGGGCGAACGCTGTCGCCAATCAGACGCTCCTCGTGCGCGAGACGGACTCGAGCACGCGCCAGGTCACCGAACGCGAGCTGGCCCATGCCGGGGTGCGACCCGCGAGCGTCTGGGAGCTCGATTCGAGCGAGGCGATCAAGCGCGCCGCCCGCGAAGGCCTCGGCGTCGCTTTCCTCTCGCGCTACGCCGTCGCCGAGGAGGTCGAGCGCGGCGAGCTCGAGAGCTTCCGGCTTGCCGGGCGTCCTCCAATCACACGCAAGCTGTACGTCGCCCGCCTTGCCCGCCGCCCGTTCAGCCCGAGCGAACGGGGCTTCATCGCCACGCTCACGCGCTGCTGTGAGAAGAGCGCGGACTTCGCAGCGGCCTGCGTCGCCTAGATCAACCGGAGGCCGGTCGGGCAGCGCGGTCGGCTGAGCCCCGCCCGCTGATCGGAGCCGTCCTCAGGTCACCGCCTTCTTCACGAGCGCGGCGATCTTTTTCTCTTCGGCGGCGGTCAACTTCTGCAGCGCGAAGGAGGTCGGCCACATCGAGCCTTCGTCGAGGTTCGCCTCGTCGCTGAAGCCGAACGTCGCGTACCTCGATTTGAACTTCTCCGCGCTCTGGAAGAAGCAGACGACCTTCCCGTCCTTGGCATACGCGGGCATCCCGTACCAGGTTTTCGGCGAGAGGGCTGGCGCGCTGGCTGTGATGATCGCGTGGAGCCGCTTGGCCATGGCGCGATCCGGCGCCGGCATCTCCGCGATCTTCGCGAGCAGGGCGCTTTCCCCGTCCGCCCGGCGCGCCTCCGCCTTCAGCTCCTGGGCGCGCTCCTTCATCGCAGCGCGTTCTTCGGCTGTGAATCCCTTGGACGAGTTGCGGGGCGCCGTGGTGCTCTTGGCGGACTTCTTTGCAGGTTTCTTCTCGGCCACTGATGCCTCCTCTGCGAGGACTGATGGGACGCGCCTTCACTGTACTGAGCCGCGGATTAAGCGTCTGGACAAGTCCCTGAGAGTTCACGAGGATGCCGGGTCATGATCGACCAGGACCTGACCCAGCGAGCGTTCACCACGATCCTGGAGCACTTCGTGGCGACGGGCCGGGCACCGCATTACCCCGAACTGGCGGACGCGCTCGAGATCAGCCCAGAAGAGGCGCGCGAGGTACAGCATGCTGCCGTCGAGGCGGCTCCGCTCGCGAGCTGCTGGCTCGCTCGCGACACGGATTACATCGAGTCTTGGGCGCCGTTCAGCAACGTCCCGACGCACTACCTGATCAGCGTCGAGGGGATCCAGAAGTGGTACGGGCAATGAGGGATGGAGTCGCTGGCCGTGCGCTGGCTCTTCCCCGGGCGAGAGGTGGTGGTCGATTCCAGATGCCTCGATTGTGGTGGATCGATCCGCCTGCGTATGCGAGACGAGGAGATGCTCGAAATCGATCCGGAAACGGCCGTCGGGTACATGCCCTCACCATTCGCCGCATCGAGAGTCGGTTCCGCCGCGTTCAACTGAGCACGCATGAATCTCTTCCGGTCGGAAGAGCACCTGACCCGGTGGCTTCACCACTGGCACGCGGCCGGCGACTACGTGCTGCCCGTGGGCGAGTGGGCGAAGGTTTTCAGCGCGCCGACGTTCCGAAGACGGCTCGATCCTGATTACCTCGCCCGCGCTCCCGAGTACTTCGAGGACTACCGACGAGCGCTTCAAGCAGCGGGAAAGTCGCTTCCCGCCCCCGACCGGATTCTCTCGACCGTGCTTTTTACCGACATCGTCGACTCAACAGGTCACGCTGCCCGCGTCGGCAACTCGGAATGGCGCGCGCTCCTCAGGCGTCACGACGACATCGTTCGAAGCCAGCTTCAACACTTCGGAGGGAGGGAGATCGATCGGACGGGAGACGGATTCCTGTCCGCCTTCGATAGCCCGGCCAGGGCGATTCGATGCGCGCAGGCAATCGGTGCGGCAATGCACAGCATCGGTCTACGCGTGCGGGCGGGCGTTCACTCGGGAGAGTTCGAGGTTCTCGGAGCACATCTCGGCGGCATCGCCGTTCACATCGGAGCCCGGATCAGCGCGCTCGCCGGGCCAGACGAAGTACTCGTCTCGCAGACCGTCAAGGAGGCCGTCATCGGCTCGGGGATCACCTTCGAGGACCGCGGCGTGCATGAGCTCAAGGGCGTTCCCGGCCAATGGCAGCTCTACGCCGTCGCGTCCTAAGCGTTCTCGCAACGGGGTGCAGGGCCTAAGAGGCTGGGTGATGACCTCTTCGAGCGCTAACTGTCGTTCGAGACTTATGGGAGCTGGTACGGAACGCTTGAGAGAATCGTTCGCGGCTCGAACAGGAGCAGCCGCTTGACGTAGAGCGCACGCTGGTTGTGCAAGAGGCGCTTCCAGCCGTGCACGACGAGCTCGGGCATAACGACGACGGCGACAGCGTCAGGATCCGCCGTGACGGCGCGCACGCGCCGAAGGAGCGGATCGCCTAGATCGCGATAGGGCGCCTGGTGAATCTCGACAGGCATCTCGAGCTCCCACTTCTCCCAGTCGCGGCGAAATCGCTCCGCCTCTTCACTGCTGAAGGCGAAGAAGACAGCGCGAAGCTCGTCGAGCGGAAGAGTCTCCGCATAGCGGATCGCGCGGAGCGACGCGGCGTGGACCCCGGAGACGGGCACGAGTCCGACGGAGCGCGTGGGCGTGAACCCCTCGGAGAGCTCGCCCACAAACCGTGGCACATCTGCGACCACGACTCCGGGCTCGTCAACCAGGCGCAGCTTCAGCGGAAAGGTCTGACGACGGAGCGCAGAGACCAGCGACGGCTTGCGGAAGAGCTCGGGGATCACGACGGTGACGAAGCTCCCCTCCCCGCGCGGAAAGCGCCAAATGTATTCGAGCACTGCGTCGACCGCCCCATCAGCGCTCGCCAGGACCTCGAGGTGGTGGCCATCGAATCGCTTGAAGAACCGGGGCCGAATGCCAGGGTCGCGTCCGTCCCCAGGAACATGCACGGCGCGAAAGTTGCCGCCGGATATCTCGTCGGCGTACCAAATCGCCTCTTCGGTAGCTGCATCGAGGCGTTCGACATACACGACGACCTCATTGCTCGCCTCCCCGCATGCGAGCACGGCTGCGCTCCCCGCCCGCAGGCGCCGACCGACGGCCCGGTAGTGGCGGCGGATAGCGAGGAAGACGAGAACCAAGACGGGGATGGCGATGATGACCATCCACGCTCCATCCGCGAACTTGGTCGCGATCACGACCGCCGCCACGATCAGGGTCGCGGTCGCCCCGACGCCGTTCATGAGCGCGCGCGCCTTCCAGCCCCGCTCGCGGGTGGTGTGCCAGTGGCGCACCATGCCGGCCTGCGCGAGCGTGAAGGCGGTGAAGACACCGATCACGTACAGGTGGATGAGCGAGTCGACATTCGCCTGGAAGGCGACGATGAGTGCGGCGGCGGCACCGGCGAGGACGACGATCCCGTTCGAATAGACAAGCCGGTCGCCCAGGTTCGAGAACTGACGCGGGAAGAAACCGTCGCGCGCGAGGAGAGCGCCAAGGCGAGGAAAACCCTGATAGGAGGTGTTCGCCGCGAGCACGAGGATCGCGAGCGTGAAGGCCTGCACCAAGTAGTAGATCGCCGAGCCAGTCGAGCCTGCCGGAAAGACGCCGCGAGCGACCTGGGAGAGCACGGAATCAGTCGCGCTTGGACGGGCATGCATCTCCACAGCCAGGTAGGAGACGCCGAGGAATAGCGTGATCGCGATCGCGGCCATGATCAAAAGCGTTCTGCCCGCGTTTCGCGCCTGCGGACGCCGAAAGGCGGTGACCCCGTTCGAGATCGACTCGACCCCCGTGAGGGCCGCCGATCCGGAGGCGAACGCTTTCAGAAGGACGAAGAGCGTGAGGGTGCCGGTCCCGACCGCGAGCGGGTGCGGCACGGTCGCCGTTGGTGGGTGCCCCAGCAATGTCTTCACGATCCCGACGCCGAGGACGGCATAGAGCGAGGCGATGAATCCGTACGTCGGGAACGCGAACAGGAAGCCGGACTCGCGCACACCCCGCAGGTTTCCGAGCGTCAGGACGAGGATACAGGCGAGCGAGAGTGTGACCTTGTGCGAGGCGAGAGTCGGGAAGACTGAGGTGATGGCGAAGATGCCTGCCGCGACAGAGACGGCGACGGTCAGCACGTAATCGGTGAGCAGCGAGGCCGCGGCTACGAGGGCGGGAGCCGTTCCGAGGTTCTCTTTGGCGAAGACGTAAGAGCCGCCGCTCGACTGGTAGACCGCGATCCCCTGGCGGTAGGAGAGGACGACGATCAGAAGAAGCGCCGCGATCGCGATCGAAATCGGGAGAACGAGGTGCGCCGCGGTCAGCGAGGCAGCGACGAGAACGGCGAGCGCCGCTTCAGTCGCGTAGGCGACCGAGGAAATCGGGTCTGACGAGAAGATCGGGAGGGCGAGGAACTTCGGCAGCAGCCGCTCGTCAAGCTGGCCGGTTTCGAGCGGCCGGCCGATGAGCGCGCGCTTCGCGGCGACGATCGGCTCGGGAAGCCCGGGCTCCTCGGGTGCAGAGAGCCCGGGCGGGCGAGGTAATTTCCGCTCAGCCTCGGGCACCGGGCTCTCCTTCTGCCCGAGCGGGCGCGATGACCAAGACCCGGCAGCGCGCCTCGACAAGGATGGTGCGCGCTTCCTCGTCGAATGGCGGCGCGTGTGGTCGGCGGGCGGGTCGCCGGCCTTCGGCGATAACGATGAGGTCGGCGCGCAGACGCTCGGACTCGGCGAGGATTGCTTCCGCCGCTCCGTGAGCGCGAACGATCCGGCCTAAGAAGCGAAGGCCGTACGCTTCAGCCGCTTCGCGAGCCCGCCCGAGGGCCTCCCTGGCGCGGGCCTCCGCCTCGAACATGTGCGCCTCAAGAGGCAGTTCGTTCGGAATTTCAATGATGAAGACTCCGATGAGTGAGCCGCCGTCAGGCGCGGCCAGCGCGCACGCCGTCGGAACGGCGAGGAGCGACTCGGGATCGTCTCCAAGGGGGACAACGACCGTTCGATAGGCGCGGGCTGCGCGCTGAGGCTGGGCGTCCTCGCGGTGAACTTGCTCGCGTACGAGGGCCATGCTCTGACCGTAGGCCGAAGCGCATCAAGTACGCCTCAGGGAAGGCGTAACCACCCTTAGAAAAGGCTCAAGATTGCTGAGCAGGGTTCACGAGCCGGTAGCCCGCGCCCGGCTCCGTCAGGAGATAGCGCGGTCGGGACGGGTCGGGCTCGATCTTGCGACGGAGTTGCGAGACGTAGACGTGGAGGTAGTGCGACTCGGAGCCATACGCCGGTCCCCAGACCTCGCGCAGAATTGCCTGGTGCGTCAGGAGCTTGCCTTCGTTCGTCGCAAGAAGCCTGAGGAGGTCGAATTCGTGCGGGGTCAGCGAGACCAGCTTGCCATTGACGAAGAGCGCCTTCTTTTCGAGATCGAGCGTGAGCATGCCGAGCTCGATGATCGGACCGTTAGGCGGCCCACCGCGGCGGAGCGACGCCCGTAAGCGCGCGAGGAGCTCCTCCATCCCGAACGGCTTCGTGACGTAGTCGTCGGCGCCCGCGTCGAGCGCCTCGACCTTCTCGCGCTCGTCGCCCACGGCCGAGAGGACGACAATCGGCACCGACGTCCACGTGCGGAGCTCGCGCGTAACGTCCGTTCCGCTTCGATCTGGCAGGACGAGGTCGAGGATGAGGGCATCGGGAGGTTTCAGCGCGGCGAGCGCGAGCGCCTCGTCACCGGTGGCCGCCGTCTCGACCACGTAGCCGGCGGCCGTGAGGTTCGTCTTCAGCGCGTGCAGGATCTGCGGCTCATCGTCCACGACGAGAATGCGGCCGCCGCTCACGCCGGGATCCCGAGGGCGGACTCGACCGTGGGAAGCGCGAGGAAGAACGTCGCGCCGTGGCCCTCCGACTCGGCCCACACGCGACCGCCGTTCGCCTGGGCGAATCCCCGGACGATCGCGAGGCCGAGCCCCGCGCCTGCCCGCCCGGAGCCTGCCGAGCCCCGCTGAAACGGCTCGAAGATCGACTCGAGATCTTCCCGTCGAAGACCGCTCCCCTGGTCGCGGACTGCCACGATGACTTCCCCTTCGCCAGCGTCGACGGAAACGGACACGCGGTCCTCCGGCGAGGAGAACTTGAGCGCGTTCTCGAGCAGATTGACGAGCGCTCGTTCAATCTGGCCTGCGTCGACTTCGACAAGGGGGACCTGCTCCGGCAGGGAGACGGTCACGCGCGTGGCATCGAGGCCCAGTGCGTCAAGAGCCCGGCCCACCAACTCGTCGACCGACCAGAGCTCCGGATTGGCGTTGACGGCACCGACCTCGAGCCGCGAGAGATCAAGGAGGTTGGCAACGAGACGGTCGAGGCGCTCGGCCTCGAGGCGGATCGCGGCAAGAAGCTCGGCTCGCTCAGCCGAGCCGAGCCGGAAGGCCGTGCTCTCGAGTCCCTCCGTAGCTGCTTTGATCGCCGTCAGAGGCGAGCGTAGGTCATGGCTGACCGCGCGGAGGAGTGCCGTCTTGGCGGCGTCGCTTCGTCGCAGCGCCTCGGCTTCGACAGTCTTCTCGGCGAGCTTCGCCGCCTCCCGCTCGCGTTCCTCGGCCTCGACGGCGCGGCGCCGCGCCCTGGCAGCAAGCTCGCTCACGACAACGCCGGTGACGAGGTAGACCGCGAGGGCGAACCAGTTCTCGCTGTCGCGGAGGGCGAACGTGTGGACAGGCGGCAGGAAGAAGAAGTTGAAGGCGAGCATGCTCGCGATCGAGACGGGGACCGCGAAGAGGAGACCCCACCCGATCGCAACCGGGAGGACGGCGAAAACGTAAAGGACACCGAGGCTGAGAACGGGCGCGACGGTGCGCAGGCCGTAGATGGCGCCTGTTACAGCCGCGACGGCGACAACGCTGACGATGACGCCGTTGACGTCGTGTCGAGACGACGGCCATCGCGCAAATTCCATGTCTCAAGGATAGGTGGGAGACGATGGACGCCCGCCTCGAGAGCGGTTCCAGACGCGCTCGCCTCGCGAGCCGCAGGCCTTTGAACATTCCCCCAAATCCGCCAGAGCGTTCGCTCAATGACGCGCGGATACTCGCCCTCCGGCAGGAGTAGAAACCGCAACCTGATTCGCAACCTCCTCGCCGTTGCCGCCCTCGACCGCTCGCAAGCGGGGCATCGCCTCGCCCGCTTGAAGAGTGAATCGGACGGGGTCAACCTTGGCTTCGACCACCGCCGCCTGGTCAGCGAAAGCCCGCCGTTGGGCATCGCTTTGCAGCTGGGCATTGGTCCGGAAGAGGTAGCGAAGCCGGCGAGCGTTTCCGTAGCTACCACACACGTCAGATCAAGGAGCCAAAAGAGGCAAAAGAAGTGCGTCTCTTTCGGCGCGGCTGACCCCACGAAGGCGACCCTTACAGAGGTTAAACGAGCTCCCCGGGTTGGACTCGAACCAACAACCCTCCGGTTAACAGCCGGATGCTCTGCCAATTGAGCTACCGGGGAACGGCTGACCCAGTGTAGCGGCGCCTAAGTGAAGGCCACTTCCTGCAGGGCCTCCTGGATCCGGGCCAGGACGCCCTGGAGCTCCTTCGTCCGCTCGAGGTCCTCGCTCGTCACCTCGCCGCGGCCGAGCTCCGCCAGCTCCCGGCGAACAAGCCGCTCCTCGAGGCGCAGGAAGAGCTGCTTGGCGGCCTCGTCGTTGAGGCCCTCCTGAGCCGCGGTCGAGTCGAGCTCGGCTCGCAGGGATAGGAGCTCGTCGTCCGATTCGGCTTCCCCGGCGAGGTAGGAACGCAGCCGGCGGTGAACAGGGTTGTCGAAGTGCCGATCGTCGAGCTCGTGCAGGTAGCGCTCGGCCATCTCCGGGTTCACCGCACAGACGGCGAGGAGGTCGCGCTCGAGCCGATCGCCGGCGTCGATCACCTTGCGGCCGGCCTCGCCGAAGACAGGTGCGCTCGCGGCGTCGACCCGCAAGGGCACGTTCAGTCGGTTGGCCGCGTACTGCGCTGCCTGCTCC
>JBKOYJ010000016.1:0-11100 GCA_046725345.1 Actinomycetota bacterium
CTCGAGCGCCTTCGCGGCGGCGCCGGAGTCGAGCGACTCCCGCCCGCGGTCGAGCCCGGCCTCCAGGTCCACGGCCTGCCCACCGACGACGATCGCGGCCGCGGCGTTGAGCAGCACGACGTCGCGCGCCGGCCCGGGCTCACCCTCGAGCACGCGCCGCAGCACCTCCGCGTTGTCGTTCGGCTCGCCGCCTGCGATCAGCTCCAGCGACGCGCGCGAGATGCCGAGGTCCTCCGGCGAGACGAACCACTCCTCGGTGCCGCCATCGGCGACCTCGATCACGCGAGTGCGCTCGGCCACGCTGATCTCGTCGACGCCGTCGTCGGCGCTGACGACGAGCGCTCGCTCGCAGCCGAGCCCCACGAGGGCCTCGGCGATCGTCTCCTGGTAGCGACGGTCGGAGACGCCGAGCAGCTGCCGCGTCGCGCCGGCCGGGTTGGTGAGCGGGCCGAGGAAGTTGAAGATCGTGCGCACGGCGAGCTCCTTGCGCACCGGCACGACGTGCTTCATCGCCGCGTGGTGGCGCGGCGCGAACATGAAGCCGAACCCGATCTCGTCGATGCAGCGTCCGACCGCCTCCGGATCGAGGTCGATCCGCACCCCGAGCGCCTCGAGGAGGTCGGCCGATCCCGACCGGCTGGTGTTGGAGCGGTTGCCGTGCTTCGCCACCGAGCAGCCGGCCCCGGCCGCCACCAGGGCCGCGGCGGTCGAGATGTTGAACGTCGACGGGCCGCCTCCGGTGCCGGCGGTATCGACCAGCTCCGACCGCTCGGAGGACACCGAGGCGGCGAGCCGTCGCATCGTTCGCGCCAGGCCCACGAGCTCGGCGACTGTCTCGCCCTTCGCCCGGAGCGCGACGAGGAAGGCCGCCGTCTGCACCTCGCCGGCCCGACCCTCCATCACCTCATCCAGGACCGCCGAGGCGTGGTCGGCGGTCAGATGGGTGCCGGAGCAGACCTCGTCGATCGCCCTGGTGAGGATCGGGTTGGGCATGCGCGGCAGTCTGCCATGCGCCATCGCTCCCGTCGTCATGCTCCTGCTCGTGTGGACCAGGCGTCAGCGGCGTGTCCCATGGAGGCCTGGTGTCCGTCCACCCAGGCGTCTGGACACCCACGGCGGACGCCTTGTTTCACGCGGAAGCGGAAGCGACATCAGCTCGGCGGGTCCCGAGCGCCCACGTCGTGCACGCTGCGACTCCCCACGGAGAGGTGGTCCGGATCGTCCGCGTCACGCCAAGAGCCGAGTTACCGGGTCAGGAGGTGAGGTCCGGCTGCTTCGGCAGCAGCCGATGGCCTTCGACGATGGCGGCCGCGACGTCGGCGAGCTTGGAGTTGGTCCGGCGCGAGTGGTCGCGCAGCATCTCGAATGCGCCCGCGTCGTCGACCGAATGACGCTCCATCAGGATGCCCTTCGCTCGCTCTGTGACGGCTCGGCGGCCGAACGCGCCCTCGAGGTCGTGGTACTCGGTGAACCGGCGAAGCACGATGTCGATTGCGCTCTGCCAATCGTCGACCTCGGCGTCGGTGATGTAGGCGAAGATGCCGCGCTTCGATGCCTCCTTGACGAAGGCGGGATCGGGCGTGTGGATGAGGAGGATCACCGGGCACGCGGCCTCCTGCACGATCTGGTCAATCAGGGCGAGGGCATGCTTCGAGCTCTTGCCGAGGCCGACCAGCGCGACGTCGGGTCGCTCCCTGGCGGTGACGACTCCGACATCCGGAACGTCGACCTCACGCGCGATCACCTCATGCCCGAGGTTCGCGACGATCGGTGCGACGAGCGCCAGCCGATCCTTGCGCTCGTTGGCTATCAGCACCCGGAGATGCTCGGTCTCGCGATAGCTCATCGACCTCCTGTCAGTCCCGAGTCTAACTCCAGGGTTGCCAGCCCCTGAGAGAAGTTGCCAGCGCCTCAGAGAAGTTGCCAGCCCCTCAGAGAAGTTGACAGCGGGTGTATGGTCGACATGCGCTTCGCCTCAAACCTCGGCGAGCGAATCATTCCGGCTCCAACCCTCGGCCGGTGTATGGGCGTATCGACCTCAACCGGTCTGCGCCGTCACCACCAGAGTTAGGAGCCACATGTCTGTCACGGCCGAGAAGTCAACGGACGCCACTGCGATCCGGCCTTTCACGATCGAGACCCCCGAGTCCGATCTCGATGACCTGCGTGCGCGCATCGTCGCCACTCGCTTCCCAGAGAAGGAGACCGTCGACGATCTCTCACAGGGCCCGCAGCTAGCGATGATGCAGACGCTCGCGCGTTACTGGGCGGAGGAGTACGACTGGAGCAAGTGCGAGGAGAAGCTGAAGGCCCTACCGCACTTCCTCACCGAGATCGATGGGCTGGACATCCACTTCATCCACGTTCGCTCGGAGCATGAAGACGCGCTGCCGCTCATCGTCTTGCACGGATGGCCCGGCTCGGTCATCGAGCAGCTGAAGATCATCGATCCGCTTACCAATCCGACCGCGCACGGCGCGAGCGCATCGGACGCGTTTCATCTGGTAATCCCGTCGATGCCGGGCTACGGGTTCTCAGGCAAGCCGACCGAGACCGGCTGGGGCCCTGAGCGCATCGCTCGTGCCTACGCCGAGCTGATGAAGCGCCTGGGATACGACCGCTACGTCGCCACGGGCGGCGATTGGGGCGCGGAACTCGTTGAGCGGATGGCTGTACAGGCGCCTCCGGGGTTGCTTGGCATCCACACCAACTTCGCTGGTGCTGTTCGGCCCAACGTCTCAGCGGCGGTCCAGTCCGGCGACCCCTCCGGTCTCGATGCCGAGGAAACCCGCATCTACGAGGAGTTGCTGACCTTTTTCGCGACGGACGCGGGCTATGCAATCGAGAGCGCGACCCACCCGCAGGCGCTGTACGGAATTGCGGATTCACCCATCGGCCTCGCCGCCTGGATGCTCGACCACGACGCGACGAGTATGGCGCTGATCTCTCGCGTCTTTGTCGACGGGGCCCAGGAAGGCCTGACCCGAGACGACGTGCTCGACAACATCACCCACTACTGGTTGACGAACACGGGCGTCTCTGCGGCACGCCTCTATTGGGAAGACAGGTCGAACTTCTTCGACCCGAATGCCTGGCCGACCGCCGACGCTCGGGCGATCGTGGACATCCCGGTGGCCGTGAGCGTCTTTCCTGACGAGATCTACACGCCGTCGCGGAGTTGGGCTGAGGAGGCCTACCCCAAGCTCATCCACTACAACAAGCTCGACAAGGGCGGGCACTTCGCCGCCTGGGAGCAGCCGGAGCTCCTGTCAAAAGACGTCCGCACCGGGTTACGGAAGCTCCGCTAGGTGACCGTGTTTCGTCGTCTGCACCTGCCTCGCTCGGCGGGGCGACCGAGTGGCTCGACTCTGAGCCACTCGGCCCCGCCGAGTTGCAGGGCCGCCTAGAGCCGGAGGACTGACATGGGAAGCGCTTCCCTCGCAGATCTGCTGCACGAAACGTCTGAGCGTCACGGCGCATTCGAGGCGGGCGCCCCACCACATGACTGGTGGGACTGGTACGCGGCGTACATGGAAGCTCGCCAGAGCGGGAGCTCTCTGGACGATGCCTCCGCGGCCGCCGGGCGCTACATGGCCGAGGCCAAAGGCATCGTCGTAGCACCCGACGAGGGGAACGAGGTCGAGCAGTGACTATGACGCCCGTACCGGGACGGTGAGGCCGTGCCGGCTTCTGCCGGCGCGGCGTCCAACTGACAACGAAGGAGGACCATGTCCACCCAGACCACAACGCCCAGCGACACCGCGATCCGGCCGCTCACGGGAACGATCCCCCAAGAGGACCTTGATGATCTGCGTGCGCGCATCTTGGCCACGCGCTGGCCCGAAGCGGAGACGGTCGACGATATCTCGCAGGGCCCGCGGCTCGCGACTATGCAGGCGCTCGCGCGTTACTGGGTCGAGGAGTACGACTGGAGCAAGTGCGAGGAGAGGCTGGAAGCTCTGCCGCATTTCCTCACCGAGATCGATGGTCTCGACATCCACTTCATCCACGTTCGCTCCGAGCACGAGGATGCGTTGCCGCTCATCGTCACGCACGGGTGGCCCGGCTCGGTCGTCGAGCAGCTGAAGATCATCGACCCCCTTACCGATCCGACGGCGCACGGCGCAACCGCAGCGGACGCGTTTCATCTGGTGGTTCCGTCGCTCCCCGGGTTCGGGTTCTCGGGCAAGCCGGCGGAGACCGGTTGGGGTCCCGAGCGGATCGCGAGCGCCTGGACGGTGCTGATGAAGCGCCTTGGATACGAGCGCTTCGTGGCGACGGGAGGCGATTGGGGCGCGGTCATCACCGACCAGATGGGGGTCCAAGCGCCCCCGGAGCTGGCCGGCATCCACATGAACATGGCCGGCGTTGTTCCGCCCGACGTTCAGGCCGCGGCTATTTCAGGCGCCGCCGTACCGGACGGCCTGAATGAAGAGGAAACTCGCGTCTACGAGAGAGTGAAGGGCTTCTTCGCGACCGACGTGGCGTACGCACTGGAGATGGGGACCCACCCTCAAACCCTGTACGGGATCGCGGACTCACCCGTCGGTCTGGCGGCCTGGATGATCGACCACGACCTGTGGAGCATGGAAGGCATCTTGCGGGCCTTTGACGGCGATCCAAAGGACGACTTTGGCCTCAGCCGAGACGACGTGCTCGACAACATCACTCTGTATTGGTTGACGAACACGGGCGTTTCGTCCGGACGCATCTATCGGGAGAACAAGCTCGGCTTCTTCGACGCGAAGGGGGTGAACATCCCGGTGGCCGTGAGCGTCTTCCCCGACGAGATCTGTCCGGCTACGCGGCGTTGGGCAGAGCAGGCCTATCCCAAGCTCATCCATTACAACGAGCTCGATAAGGGCGGACACTTCGCCGCCTGGGAGCAGCCGGAGCTGTGGGTCGACGAGGTCCGCACGGGGTTACGGAAGCTGCGTTAAGTGACCGTATTCGACCGTCTGCACCTGCCGTTCGAACGGCTCCATATGCCCGCGCTCGGCGGGGCGACCGAGTGGCTCAACTCCGAGCCGCTCGGACCCGCCGAGCTCCGCGGGCATGTGGTCCTGGTGAACTTCTGGACCCTGACCTGCATCAACTGGTTGCGCCAACAGCCGTACGTCCGCGCCTGGTCTAAGGCCTACCGGGACGACGGGTTGGTCGTGATCGGAGTCCACACGCCGGAGTTCTCGTTCGAGCACGAGGTCGACCGGGTGCACAAGGCGACGAGAGCGCGAGCGATCGACTACCCGGTCGCGGTCGACAACGACTATGAGATCTGGAGCGCCTTCGCGAATCGCTACTGGCCGGCGCTGTACTTCATCGACACCGACGGCACCATCCGCGACCACCACTTCGGCGAGGGACGCTACGAGGAATCCGAGCGCGTCATCCAGCAGCTACTTGGTGTCGACCGCGAGCTCGTCTCGGTCGAGGGGCTCGGCGTAGAGGCGGAGGCCGACTGGGATCACCTGCGGACCCCGGAAACATATCTCGGGTACCGGCGCAGTGCGCAGTTCGCCTCATCCGATGGCGCCGCATTGGACGAGCGCCGCGCCTACGAGTTCCCGGAGCGCCTGAGCGTGAACGACTGGGCGCTTGCCGGCGAGTGGACGATCGGGCGTGAGAACGTCGTGCTCGACCAGCCCGGCGGGACCATCGCCTACCGCTTCCACGCGCGCGACGCCCATCTCGTCCTGTCGCGCGGAGTGCGAGGGCCAATTCCCTTCCGCGTGCTTCTCGACGGCGAGGCCCCGGGTCCGTCGCACGGCGTCGATGTCGACGAGGACGGGAACGGCCTGCTTCGGGACGGCCGCCTGTACCAGCTAGTTCGCGAACACGACGCGGTTGGCGAACGGACGTTGGAGATCATCCTCCGCGAGCCTGGCGCCGAGGCATACTCGTTCACGTTCGGGTGAGTCGGATGGCCCGGACGAGCCAAGCAGTCTGGACCGGCTCGCTCGGCGCGAAGAGCAGTACGACAGGCGCGATGAGGCTCAGCGACGAGCTCGACGGCTGGCTGCGGAGCGATGGCGACAAGACGCTCGGGAGTCTCATCGACCTGTTCGAGGAGCGGAGCTTCGCCGTGCTGTTCCTGTTCCTCCTGGCGCCGTCGGCCCTCCCATTGCCCACCGGTGGCGTAACACAGGTCCTCGAGGCGATCGCGATGCTGCTGGCGCTCCAGCTGATCGCGAACCGCGATTGCGTCTGGCTGCCGCGGCGCTGGGAGGCAGTGGACCTTGGGGGCGACAAGCAAGCACGACTTCTCACGGGGCTGATGAACATTGTGCGGCGACTGGAGCGAGTCTCGCGACCGCGTCTGAGAACGGCCTTCGACCATCGGATAAGCAACATCGTGTTCGGAGCGCTGGTCATCGCAGGCTCGCTCGGCGCCTTCCTGGCGGTGCCGTTCACGGGCCTCGACACCCTGCCCGCCCTTGGAGTGGTGCTCATTTCGCTCGCGGTGTTGTTCGAGGACTTCGCCGTGGCGGTCGCCGGGACCGTGGTCCTCCTCGCGGGGGTCGTGCTCGAGATCGTGGTCGGCTGGGCTGCGCTCGAGGGGCTGGGGTCGCTCATATGACCTCAGGGCTCACACGCGAGTTCGCCCTCAGCGCTGTACTCATGGTCGTTGGGGCGGTGTTGAACGCGGTGGCGACGTTGGCGCTCCTCCCATCGAAAGAGGGGGCCGACCATGAGGCGATCTTCACTCGCTACGCCGACAGCGGGGCATGGGTCGCTGGCCATCTCGTGCAGTTCGCGGGCATCCTTCTCGGTGCCGCCGGATTGTTCGTGCTGGCCCGCGCGCTGCGCCATGAGGGTCCTCACCTGGCCGCACTCGCCGGTGCTGGAGCGGTGGCGACCGCGGCTACCTTCGCCGTTGTGCAGGCCGTGGACGGAGTTGCACTCAAGCAGGCGGTCGACGCATGGGTCGACGCACCGCGCGCCGAGGAGGCGACTCGCTTTGCCAACGCGGAAACGGTGCTGTGGACGGGTTGGGGGGTTCAGAGCTTCTTCTACGGTGTGTACAGCCTGACCCTGGTCCTGCTGGGCGTCGTCGTAGCGGTCAGCCGCCGATTCGGCGCCTGGATCGGGTCGGTGGCCGTGGCGGCGGGTTTGCTCTCCCTGGCGATTGGAATCGACGTCGCCTACAGGGGCTCTGAGACCGAGTTCTACGAGCGGACTAGCGTCGTCTATCAGCTTCTCGTTTTGGTCTTCGTCGTGGGAATCCTCATCGCGGAAGTGCGGCCGAGAGCTCGTCCCTGGTGAGGGCGCCATGAACGTTCCTTGTCAACACCTACCGCCGCCTGGACCCTAAGGAGCTGGGCGGTGTTGAGCAGCCTCGGTCCAAACGACTCGTGTTCTTCCTGAACCTGTTCGGTGGGGAGTGAACGACGAGTGGCGTGACGCCGCGACCGAACCAAGCGTCGCCCGTACACGGCCTCAAGTGCGCGGACCTCGTCGATGCGATGGGGCGGCTACATCGCCACCGCTGTCACATCCTCGATCTCGTCAGTCCGACACCTGGGCGGGTTCTGTTCGGCCCAGCGGTCACCATCTCCTACTTTCCGAGCTGCTCGGCTTCGCTCGATCCCGACCGCTACAACCTCGCCAACCTCTTCTACGAAGCCGTTGGCGACGACCCGCACGGCAAGGTCCTGGTGCTCGCCTCCAACGGCTACACCGACGTCTCGATGGGTGGTGGTACGAAGCTCATGCGGGTTCAGCACCATGGTCTGGCAGGCGTGCTCACCGACGGGCGGCTGCGCGACTTCGATGAGCTGGCGGGATATGGCTTTGCCGCCTACTGCGCAGGGGGGCGGCGCGGTGGGGCGGGGGCGAGGTAACGCCGTTTCAGGCCAACGTACCCGTGGTCTTGCGCGGCGTCGGGGTGATCCCCGGCGCGTACGTGTTGGCCGACTCCTCGGGCGCCGTCGTGATCCCGCCGGGCGACCTCGACCAAGTGCTGGCCGCGGCACGGTCGATCGAAGCTGACGACGCGCGGGACCGCGCGGAGATCGCCCGGGAGAACGGCCCGCCGCCCTAGGTGACTACGAGCCTTCCGAGACTAGTCTTCGGCAAGAAGGGACCATCCGATGAGCGACAACACCGAGACCGCGATCCTCGCAGGAGGCTGCTTCTGGGGCGTCCAGGAGTTGCTGCGCCAGCGCGACGGAGTCATCTCCAGCCGGGTCGGATACACCGGCGGGGAGAACGACAACCCGACCTACGCGAACCATCCCGGTCACGCCGAGGCGGTCGAGATCGTCTTCGACCCGGAGCGCATCTCCTACCGAGACATCCTCGAGTTCCTCTTCCAGATCCATGACCCGACGACCAAGGACCGCCAGGGCAACGACATCGGCTCTGCCTACCGCTCCGAGATCTTCTATACGAGCGACGAGCAGCGCGAGGTCGCCGAGGACACCATCGCCGACGTCGACGCCTCAGGCCTCTGGCCGGGCAAGGTCGTGACCGAGATCAGCGAAGCCGGCCCGTCCTGGGAGGCCGAGGCCGAGCACCAGGACTACCTCCAGCACTACCCGAACGGCTACACCTGCCACTACCCGCGGCCGGGCTGGAAGCTGCCGCACCGCGAGACCGCGGTGTAGCTCAGCGAGGGCGACGACGACAGCGGGGTCGAGCCGAAGCCCTGATGAGCGGACAACGTCCGGCCAGAGATGTGCGCTTCGGACAACGAGGAGCGCCCGTGCGGCTCCGCCAAGCCGCTCCTCCTTCGCGCGAAAGGGAGCACGAGGATCACATCGAGGCGCCTGTCTCGGACGAGGAGGAGGTGTCCTGGTACGCCAAGCACTAGGTACCGCTTGGCCGCGAGGCTAGGCGGAAATTAGGAGACCTGGGCACGCAGCGCGAGGAAGTTCCGCAGTATGTCCTTGCCGCGCGGCGTCAGCACCGACTCGGGGTGGAACTGGACGCCCTCGGCGGGAAGCGTGCGGTGGCGCACGCCCATCACCACGTCGCCGAGCGACGCGCTCAGCTCAAGTTCTTCGGGAAGCTCGGGATCGGCCACCAGCGAGTGGTAGCGCCCTGCCCGCAGCGGGCTCTCGAGGCCGGCGAACAGGACCCGTCCGTCGTGCTCGATCTCCGCGTCCTTGCCGTGGACTGGCTCGCCGCGGATCGTGCGCCCGCCGAATGCCTCGACCATCGCCTGGTGTCCGAGGCAGACCCCGAGCGTCGGGATCGCCGCCTCGGGAAACGCCCGCGCGGCGTCGATCGAGATGCCAGCATCGGCCGGGGTGCAGGGGCCGGGCGAGATCACCAGGCGGTCCGGGGACCGCGCGAGCAGCTCGTCCACCTCCGCCTTGTCGTTTCGCACCACGGCGGGCTCGGCGCCGAGCTCGCCGAGGTACTGGACGAGGTTGTACGTGAACGAGTCGTAGTTGTCGATCACCAGGACGAACATCACTTACGGCACATGCCTCTGGCGGCGCCGTACGGCACCGGGCCAGAATCTATGGCCACTCCGGTTGCCGCGCCGCGAGCTGTACCGCCTGGAAGATCGCCGTCGCCTTGCTGACGCTCTCGTCGTACTCGTAGTCCGGCTTGGCGTCGACGACCGTGCCCCCGCCCGCCTGGACGTGGACCTCGCCGTCCTTGACCACGACCGTGCGGATGTGGATCGCGGTGTCGAGGTCACCGGTGAACCCGAGGTAGCCGATCGCGCCGCCGTACGAGCAGCGCTTGTGCGGCTCGAGCTCGTCGATGATCTGCATCGCGCGAACCTTCGGCGCCCCGGAGAGGGTCCCGGCCGGGAGCACGGCGCGAAGCGCGTCCACCGCGCTCACCCCGTCCCTGAGCGTGCCCGAGACCTGGCTGACGATGTGCAGCACGTGCGAGTAGGTCTCCACCACCATCAGCTCGTCGACCGTCACTGAGCCGAACTCGCAAACCCGGCCGAGGTCGTTGCGCCCGAGGTCCACGAGCATCACGTGCTCGGCACGCTCCTTGGGATCGGAGAGCAGCGCCTCGGCTCGGCGGCGATCCTCCTCCTCGCTTGCGCCGCGCGAATAGGTCCCGGCGATCGGCCTCGTCTCGACGCGGCGCCCCGTGACCTTGACCAGCGGCTCAGGCGAGGCCCCGGCGATCTGGAAGTCCCCGAAGTCGAGGAAGTACATGTACGGCGATGGGTTGATCGTCCGCAGGCCGCGATAGATCGAGAACGCCTCCACCGGCGCCTTGGCGCTGAACCGCTGCGAGGGAACGACCTGGAAGGCGTCGCCCGCGCGGATGTACTCGATGATCCGCGAGACGTTGGCCTCGAACTGCTCGCGGCTCATGTTCGACTCGAACCGGATGTCCTCCGCCGGGCGCGGGCGATCGGGCACCGGGACCGGCGCGCGCAGTGCCCGCCGGGCCTCCTCGATCAGCGAGATCGCGCGCACGTAGGCGCCGTCGATCGCCGTCCCGTCCGCGAACGCGTACGCGAGCACCGTCACCTCGTGCTTCAGGTGGTCGAACGCGAGCATCAGCTCGTTGACCATCAACGACATGTCGGGCAACCCGAGGGGATCGGGATTCGGCTCGCCGAGCGGCTCCACCGCCCGCACGAGGTCGTAGCCGAAGTAGCCGACGGCTCCCCCGGCGAAGGGCGGCATCCGGTCCACGTCGGCCAGCCTGAACCGCGCGAGATACTCGCCCGCCGCCGCGTACGGGTCGGGCGCCGCGCTCTCCGAGTCGGGAGGGCCCCAGGCCTCGGGACCGCCCGGTTCGGCGGCGGCGATCGCCTCGCCGGCCCACTTCTTCCACGTGCCGTCCTTCCAGCCGAGCACGGCGTGCGGGCGGAAGCCTAGGAATGAGTAGCGGCCCAGCCGGCCCTGCTCGGCGGACTCGAGCAGGAACGACGGGGCCCCGAACGCCTCGCGGAGCTTGAGGAAGGCCGATACCGGCGTCTCGCAATCGTCGACGAACCGGTAGGAGACCGGGATCACGTTCGAGTCGCGGGCAAGCTCACGCGCCCGATCGAGGTCGGGCACCAGACCCAGTGCGGCGGCGCTCTCCTCAGCGGCGACGGCCATTGAGGCTCTCAAGGGCGACGCCCAGCGGCAGCTCGCGCGAGCGCAGCAGCACCAGCAGGTGGTAGAGGAG
>JBKOYJ010000045.1:0-28265 GCA_046725345.1 Actinomycetota bacterium
ACGCCGTCGAAGTCGGGGTCGAGCGCACCGGTCGCCGGACCCGAGTCGACGTAGACCATGGCCGCGATCTGCTCGGGGACGCGGTCACTCGCGGCGTAGCCGGAGGCTCCGGCCCCGCTGTGCACGGCGAGTACGACCGGCGGCCCGGCCGCCCTGACCGCCTCGCAGATCGCGTCGACGTGATCCGACAGGGTAATCGCGGATCGGTCGGCGTCGGCCGACTCGAGACCGGGCAGGGTCACCGCAGTGACGTCGTGGCCGTCGGCACGCAACGCGTCGGCCACCTCGTCCCACGCCCACGCGCCGAGCCAGAAACCGGGAACCAGGACAATCGGTGTTGTAGTCATTCCGCGACCCTAACCGCGCTGAGCCCTGCCGGGCGAGCAAGAGGCCCCTAGGCGGCCTCCGTCTCCCAGGGCGGCCAGTTCGGGAGTTGAAGACCGGCGAGCATCGCGTCCGCGTCCGCCCTCATCGCCGGTGTCGGCTCGGGACGACCGAAGTAGACCCTGATGTCGGCGCGGTACTGCCCGTCCACCGTCGCCCACAGCCGGTACTCCGGGACATCGTCTACCTGGCCTTCCCAGCCGGAGTGCCGCTCGAACTGCGACAGCCGGAACGGCGGCTCCAGCGGAGGAAAGCCTTCGCTGCCGTCGGGCGATGGCGGGAAGTGGTTGTCCCGGTCGAGAGCGACCCAGACGATCACCCCGTCGTCGGGGAGCCGGGCCATCGTCTCCTGCGGGAGCGCGTTCCACGTATCTCGATAGGGAACGTTCGCCGCCCACGCCAGCAGGAAGTCGCCGTCGGCGCGAACCGGACGAGGCCCGCTGTTGCCGACGTGCCACCCGCCTCGCGCTGTGAAGCTGGGCGGCTCGACGCTGCCCGGATAGAAGTCGCCCGGCTCCACGCGAAGGCTCGAGAGGAGCCGGTCGAGCGCCTCGAGTTCCTCGGCGCGAGGCGTGCGCGATCCGGACTCGGCGAAGAGGACGAACAACCGGCCGGTGAGCGAGAACGTGCGACGTGCGAGTCCTTCGATCTGCATCGTTCCGGGCTCGGGCGGGCGGAAGTCGTCGGCCGCGAGCGGCGGCGCGGCGTCGAGTTCGGGATACTGAGAAAGGTCGGTCGGAGGCGAGTCGGCGCTGCGATCCGCCTCGAAGAGTTCGAGGACGACCTCGCCCGGCTCCAGCGGCGCTCCGCGCACGCGCGAAGCGAGCGGGAAGTTCGCACCGCGGACGACGCCGTGCGAGATCGTCGCGTCCCAGCCCGCGGGCGGCTCGAGCCTGATCCCGTATCGCTCGACGACGGCAGTCGCCGGCGCTTCCCCCGCGCCGCAGCCGGCGAGCGCGAGGGCGCCGAGCAGCCCCGCGACGTTACGCCTCACAGCGCCAATACGCGGCGCCGCGGCTGACAAGTCCTACGGCGCGATCCGGTCGTTCGCGACGAAGGCGGCGGCGGTCACCGGCATCCGCTCGGCGAAGAGCTGCTCGACGGCCTCCGCATAGCGGCGGATCTCTCGCTGCGCCGCCTCGGCGTTTCGAAGCGAGACGAAGTTCATGAGCGCCCGCGCGTTGACGGTCCAGTAGAACTCCGTGTAGGCGCCGACCGGGAGCGCGGCCCGTGCGAGCTCCCGCGCGACCCCCTGTTCCACGAGCCGCTCGTAGGCCCCGAACGCCGTCTCGTAGACCGCCCGCAGCTCGTCGCGGGCCGTCTCGGCGACCTCCCGATCGACGGGCTCGAACGAATACGCGCCCGGCTTGCCAACCTGCGTGCGAACGTCGTCCGGATCGGGGACGTAGAAGTCCTCCGTTGCCCGCGCATACCGCATGCTGAACTCGTTGAACGAGCCGACCCGGTGCCTGAACCATTCCCGCGCGACGAAGATCGGGCAGCGGACGTGGAAGCGGAACGCGTTGTGCTCGAAAGGCGTGCCGTGCCGCTCGCGCATCAGAAAGCGGATCAGCCCCCGGTCCGCGTCGGTCATCTCGGTCACGCGCCGGCCGAAGCTCACACGCGCCGAGTTGACGACGGAGAGGTCGTCGGCCATCGCGTCGTCGAGCCGGACGAAGCCGTGGTCCAGGACCGGGATCGACCCGTCGGGCAAGACTTCCGCCATGACCGCCACGCGAACGAGCGTACCAGCGCCCCCCGACAGACCCGTACGCGCGATCGAGAGGCTTGCGTGACCGCGTACATCGGCACGTCGGGCTTCTCGTATCCCACCTGGAGGGGCGGCTTCTACCCGGAGAGGGCACGGCCGGCGGAGTTCCTGCGGCACTATGCGGAGCGGTTGCCGTCGGTGGAGCTGAACGCGACGTTCCGCCGCCTCCCGGAGGGTGAGCAGTTCCGCCGCTGGGCGGAACAGACGCCGCCGGACTTCCGCTTTGCGGTGAAGATGACCGGCGCGATCACCCACGCGGGCCAACTCGGGCGGATCGGAACCTTCTGCGAGCGCGCCCGCGCGCTTGGCGAGCGCCTCGGGCCCGTGCTCGTCCAGTTTCCGGAGACCCGCGAACGCGACGACGGGATGCTCGAGCTCGTGCTCGGCTCGCTCGATCCGGAGCTGGAGTACGCCTTCGAGTTCCGCCATCCGTCCTGGGCCGGCATCGAGCGGGTCCTGCAAGTGAACGCGCTCGAGGCGGCGGGCCCGTTTCGCTACCTGCGCCTACGCGAGCCGCCCTACGACGAGGCGGCGCTCGCTCGCTGGGCCGACCGGCTACGGCCGCTGCTCGACGAGGGCGTTCGGATCTACTGCTACTTCAAGCACGAGGACCAGCCGACGGCGCCGGTCTATGCGGCCAGGCTCGTCGAGCTGCTGGCAGAGCCCTCTCGAGCTGCATAGGTCAGGCGGCTGCCGGAGCGGCGCTGGTGACAGGCACGCCCGCGTCGGCGAGCACCGAGCGCAGCATCTCGGCGTTCGCCGGGCCCTGGACGACGATCTCCTCGTCGCCGAGAGGCGACGGGACGTTCGAGCGGTTGTTCGTGTTGATCATTGCGTAGGCGTTCTCCGCTCCCTCGGCCAGCTCGCGGAGCGGCTCGACCCACTCCTCCAGCTCCTCGCGCGGATACAGGTAGTCGAACCGCTCCGCCGCACTTCCGCCCCGCACGTTCCAGGTCTTGGCGTTGCGTCCGTGGAAGCGCACGTACGCCGTTGGGCTCGTGGTGGCCACGACAGTGGGCAGGACGTTGCGTCCCCCGGTTCTCGGCGCGTCCACGACGACGAACGTCATTTCGCGCTCCTCGAGAAAGGCGAGTGTGGCCGCGCGGTTCTCCTCGTCGAGCCAGCTCGCGTGCCGGAACTCGACCAGCATCTCGTCCCCGCCGAGCTGATCTCGCGCCCACTCGAGATACTCGAGCGATCGGTCGCGGTAGACGAAGTACGGCGGAAACTGCATCAGGATCCCGCCGAGCTTGCCGGCCGCACGCAGCGGCTCCAGCGCCTCGCGAAAGTGGCGGAACACCTCGCCGCGGAACTCGCGCGGCATCCGGTCGATACGACCCTTCTCGTCGACCGGAGCGTCCTCGCGCAGCTCCGGCGGCAGTGCCTCGGGCTTCACCGGATGCCGTGTCATCAGGGCGAACGCCTTCACGTGCATGACGAAGCCGGGCGGCGTCCGCTCCGCCCAGCGCTCGGCCATCTGCGAGGCGGGGAGCCGGTAGTACGTCGAGTTCACCTCGACGGTGTCGAAGCGCTCCGCGTAGTAGCGCAGTCGCGCCTCCGCAGACCGCGCGCTCGGGGGATACCAGTACTTCGTCAGCAGGTCGTCGGCCCAGGAGCACGTGCCGACGCGTACGACGGTGCTCGACATCGTCAGCCGCGCGCCTCCGCGAAGCGGCGAGCGACCTCGGACCAGTTGACCACGTTCCACCACGCCGACAGGTAGTCCGGTCGCCGGTTCTGGTACTTGAGGTAGTAGGCGTGCTCCCAGACGTCGATGCCGAGGAGGGGTACGTCGGAGTCGAGGAGCGGTGAATCCTGGTTCGCGGTCGACCGGACCGCGAGCCCCGTCCCGTCCCAGAGCAGCCACGTCCAGCCGCTGCCGAACCGCTTCACCCCGGCGTCGTTGACGGCCTCCTTGAGAGCGTCGACGCCCCCGAACACGTCGTCGATCGCGCTCGCAAGGTCGCCTTCAGGCTCGGCGCCTCCGTCCGGGCTCATGATCTCCCAGAACACGCTGTGGTTCGCGTGGCCGCCGGCGTTGTTGCGGACGGCGGTGCGAACGTCCTCGGGGAGCGCGTCGATCGAGGCGAGCACGGACTCGACCGACCGGCCCTCCCACTCCGTTCCGGCCAGCGCCTTGTTCGCGTTGTCGACGTACGCCTGGTGGTGCTTGTCGTGGTGGATCCGCATCGTCTGCTCGTCGATGTGCGGCTCGAGCGCGTCGTAGGGGTACGGGAGCGGGGGAACCTCGTACGGCATCGCGCCTCCTTCTGTCGCCGGCTTCAAGCCGATGCTACTGCCTTCGTCCCGTCGGCCAGCGAGCGACTCGACTCGTCGGAAACGCCTCCGCTTCGCGGCGGCTAACCGGGGGAACCTGTGGGGTTCCCCCGAGAACCCCCTCCTCACGCTTGTCGCTCGCTGCCGCTCGCTGCGCGGGGGAACCGGGGTTCCCCCACGGGCCCCCTCCGTGGGTCCGACTCGGTCTCCGCTTCGCGAAGCCGAGTCGCTCGGGCGCCGGCGGCTGGGCTTCGCGCCCAGGAGCGCGCGAAGACCGCGCTGTTCGCGGGCGCTTACCCGCAGGGTCTAACCAGCACGCGGGAAAAGCGAAGCTTTTACCGCTTACGCCGGCTGCGCCGCCCCGTGCTTTTCGTTCAGATATGTCAGGTACGGCCCGGGATCGATCGGGCCGCCCGTCACGTTCTCGACCGTCTCGGCCGGCGTGAACTTGCGGCCGTGGCGATGCAGATGCTCCCCCAGCCAGTCGCGCAAAGCCGAGAACTCCCCTCGCTCGAACTGCTCGTCAAGGTCGGGAATGTCGTCGCGGATCTTCTCCCAGATCTGAACGGAGATCACGTTGCCGAGCGAGTAGGTCGGGAAGTACCCGATCGTCCCCGCGCTCCAATGGACGTCCTGGAGGACGCCGCGCCGGTTGTCCGGCACGTCGACCCCGAGGTAGTCGTACATGCGCTGGTTCCAGACGTCTGGGAGCTCGCCCAGCCCGACCCGCTCGTGGAGCAGGTCCTGCTCGAGCTCGAAGCGGAGGATGATGTGCATGTTGTAGGTGACCTCGTCCGACTCGATGCGAATCAGCGACGGGTGGACGCGGTTGATCGCGCGATAGAACGTCTCGACGTCGACCGAGCCGAGCTGCTGAGGGAACGCCTGCTGCAGGCGCGGGTAGAAGAAGTTCCAGAACGGCCGACCGCGGCCGACGAGGTTCTCCCACATCCGGCTCTGCGACTCGTGTAGGCCGAGCGAGGTGCCGCGCGAGAGCCTGGTGCGGTCGAGCGCGGGGTCGACCTGGTGCTCGTACAGTCCATGGCCGTACTCGTGCATGGTCGAGAAGACGGCGTCGAGGTTGTCGTCGTGGTAGTGCGTCGTGATCCGGATGTCGTCGATGCCGCCGTCGGTGGCGAAGGGGTGCTCGGTCGGGTCGAGCCGCCATGCGCCTGGCCGGTAGCCGAAGAGCTCCACGATCTCGTGGCAGACCTGACGCTGGATGTCGGGGTCGAACTGCTGGCGCAGGCAGGCGTCGATCGAGTCGTCGTCGCGCTGGGCGGCGGCGCTGATCAGCGGGACGAGCTCATCCTTCAAGCGGCCGAAGATCTCGCGCACCTGCGCGGTCTTCATGCCGCGCTCGAAGTCGTCGAGCAGGATGTCGTACGGCTCCTCGGCGCCGTCGAAGCAGTCCACGTAGCGCTGACGAAGCTCGAGGTTGCGTTCGAGAGCGGGACGGAAGAGACCGAAGTCGGACTTCGGCTTGGCCTCGAGCCAGACCCGGTAGCCGTCGCTGGCCGCGCGCGTCATCTCCGCCCGTAGGTCGGCGGGGACACGGACGGCCTTCTCGTAATCGCGCCGCGTGACGCGGATGATGCCGGCCTCGTTCGAGTTCGGGTCGAGCGAGTCCTCGAAGGAACGTAGGTCGTCGAGCAGCTTGCCGGTCTCGGGCGCGATCAGGAGCTCGTGCCCGATCCGGCTCAGCGTGGCCAGCTGCTCGCTGCGGAAACGCGAGCCGCCCGGCGGCATCATCACCTGGCGATCCCAGCCGAGGATGCTCATCGCGCCCTGGATGTCCGCGATCGCGGCGAGGCGCTCCTTCAGCTTGTCGAGCGTGGGGTTCGTGTCCATGCGCCGTAGCCTACGCGCGGCTGCACGGCGGCGCGCCGTTGCCCGAGGCGGGCCTTGGTGGTCTAATCGTCGCAGTGACCGAGAGCCGGAATGCCTGGGGAAACGTCGATCCCGTGCGCGAGATCGTCCACGACGGCGGAACCGTGGTCGCCCGTCTCGTCGGCGAGCTCGACCTTGCCAACGCTGCAGCGCTGCGGACGGCGCTCTTCGACGCCGCCGCACATGCCGACCGGCTCGTCGTCGACCTCGGCGACGTCACCTTCGTCGACTCGACGATCCTCGGCGTCATCGTCGAGACACGCCGGGCGCTCGGCTCGCGCCCCTTGCTGCTGGCCGCGCCGAACGCCGAGACGCGGCGGGCGCTCGAGGTGACGGGCCTCGCACGCCACTTCGGCGTGTACGAGTCCGTCGACGACGCGCTGCAGGCGTCGTAGCCCGCCCGAACGCGGGTTACCTGCCGATCTGCCGCGCCGCCCAGACGAGGTACGCGATGATCGCCGCGTCGAGCACGACGGCGAGCACGATTCGGAACGTCGTGATCTGCGTCCCGCCCCAGACCGTCAGCGCGAGCACCGTCTCAAGATCGCTTTTCGCGTCGGCCGCGAAACATGAGAGTCGTTTATAGGGTCACGCGCCGGGACAGCAACGCCACGTGTCGAAGCTGGTCGCGAGCGGCCTCCTGCTCGCCGCTTGCGCGGCAACGCTCGCAGGCTGCCGTGGCGGAGCGGTCACCGACTGGCGGCTACAGCAGGATGCCGAGTCGCTCGCGTCGCTCGCAGCGGACGGTGAGCTGCTCGCCGACGAGGCCGCGAAGGGTGAGGCCACCGGCCCGTTCACGCGCGTCCACTCGCAGGAGCTGAGCAAGGAGGCCGCGCAGCTCGCCGACGTGCTCGGGTCGGCCGAGCCGAACGCGGGCCTCGAAGGCCCGACTGCGCAGCTGGTCGCGACCGCGCGCAGCACCGCTCGCCGGCTCGAGCAGCTGCACGCGCACCCGGACGACGAGGAGCTCGCCCGCCGCCTCGCAGACGCGCTCGGGAAGCTGGCCGACCGCGCCGAGAAGATCGGAAAGCAGGCGTGAAGAAGGTCTTCGAGATCGCTCTCGGCATCCTGGCCGCGATCGGCGGCTTCGTGGACATCGGGGACATCGTCTTCGCCACGACCGCAGGCGCGATTTTCGGCTACCAGCTGCTCTGGGCGACGGCGGTGGGAGTGCTCGGGATCATCGTCTACTCCGAGATGTGTGGGCGAGTGGCGACCGTCGCGAAACGCCCCGTCTTCGACGTCGTGCGCGAACGCATGGGCTTCGGGTTCGGCCTTGCAACGCTGATCTCGTCGCAGTTCGTCAACCTGATGACGCTCGCGGCCGAGGTCGGCGGCGTCGCGCTCGTCCTGCAGCTCCTCGTCGACATGCCTTACCGCGCGCTCGTCTTGGTCTCGCTCCTGCTGCTCCTCCTCGCCGCCTGGTTCCTCCCCTTCCCGTGGATCGAGCGGATCTACGGCTTCGGAGGCCTGCTGCTGATCACCTTCACGGTCGCCGCGCTGAAGCTGGGCCCGGACTGGCACTCCGTCGGGTCCGGCTTCGTGCCCGACCTGCCCTCCCACGGCACGCAGCTGATCTGGTGCTACTTCGTCGTGGGCCTCGTCAGCGCGGCACTGATGCCGTACGAGGTCTACTTCTATTCGTCCGGCGTGATCGAGGAAGGCTGGGAACCTCGCTCGGAGCTGTCGCTCAACCGCCTGAACGCGGTGCTCGGCTTCGGGCTCGGCGCCTTTCTCTCGATGTCGCTGACGATCGTCGCGGCCCAGTACTTCCTTCCGCGCGGCGTTGAGCCTGAGTTCCTCGGGACGGTCGGGCTTGCAGCTCTCGGGCCACTCGGACAGGTCGGCCTCCTGCTCGCGCTCCTCGGGATGTTCTTCGCCGTCAGTGGAGCGGCGATCGACGCGGGTTTCTCGGGCGCCTACAACCTCGCCCAGTTCTTCGGCTGGGAGTGGGGCAAGTACCGCGGCCCGACGGGGGCGCCTCGGTTCGCGCTCACGTGGATCGCGTTCCTCGGCGCCGCCTTCCTGATCGTGATCACCGGCGTGAACCCGATCTTCGTCACCGAGCTGTCGGTGATCTTCTCGGTCGTCGCGATGCCGCTCACCTACCTGCCGATCTTCCTCGTCGCACGCGATCACGGCTACATGGGCGACTACGCGAACGGCCGTCTCGGCAACGTGATCGGGTGGAGCTACTTCTTCGTGATCGCCGTCGTCGCGCTCGCTGCCGTCCCCCTGCTCGTCCTGACGAACATGGGTCAAGGATGAAGAACGACGAAGCCTCGGAGCGGAAGCACCTCGATCTCGGGCTGCGGGTGCTGGACAACGAGCTCGTCGACGCCGACGGCAGCCCGTGCGGGCGCGTCGACGACCTCGAGCTGGACGGCGGTCCCGGCGAGCGGCTGCTCGTGAAGGCAATCGTCTCGGGACCGGCGACCTGGGGTGCGCGCGCCGGCCGCTTCGGCTCGCTCGTCGCGCGCCTCTACCCGGGGGACGAGGTGCTCGTGCCCTGGTCGGCGGTCGAGGAGGTGACGCAGGTCGTGAAGCTGAACAAGCGCGACTCCGAGCTGGGGCTCGGCGAGGGCGACGAGCGGGCGCGGTCGTGGCTCCGGCGCCTGCCGGGGGCTTGATGCGACTCTCCGACCTCCTCGGCGCGATGGTCGTGACCGAGTCGGGCTGGCCCCTCGGACACGCGATCGATGTGCGCGCGGAGGAACGCGACGACGGCGTCGAGATCACCGAGCTGCTCGTCGGGAAGGCCGCGTTCCTCGAGCGCTTGCTCGGGGGTCGCGCCGGGCACGGGAGCGGACGGGTAGGCCCGCACGCGGGCGTGCCGTGGGAAGCCGTCGTCGACGTAGAGCCGGCCCGCAAGATCGTCGTGCGCGAGGGGACCGAGCCGAGTGACTAGGGAGGCGGAATGAGCTGGCGCGACCTGGAGGGGAAGCGAATCGAGCAGGTGCAACCGGTCGACCAGAGCGAGGTGATCCTGCAGCTCGAGGGAGGCGAGCTCGCCAAGATCCAGGCGAAGCACCCGCCCTCGGCGCCGACGTCGGAAGCCGAGCTGACTCTCGAGCTTAGAAAAGCAAAGGAATGAGCGCGCCGAGGCCGCGCCCCAGCCCCTAAACCCGAGCGAAGCGAAGGGTGTAACCAGGTAAGCGGGAAAAGCGAAGCTTTTACCGCTTAGAAAATTGGGGCGCCTTGCGGGCCTTGTGAAGGCCGGCCTTCTTGCGCTCGACGATGCGCGCGTCGCGTGTCAGGAAGCCCGCCCGCTTCAGCGGTACGCGCAGGTCGGGATGCGCGTCGGCGAGCGCGCGGGCGATGCCGTGACGGATCGCTCCGGCCTGGCCGCTCGGGCCGCCGCCGTGGACGCGGACCCGCAGGTCGTACGTCCCCTCGACGCCGCCGACGCGGAGCGGGGCGAGCGCGAGCGTCCGGTGGGCCAGGCGCGGGAAGTACTGCTCGATCGTGCGCCCGTTGATCCAGGTCGCACCGTCGCCCGGGCGCAGGATCACCCGTGCGACGGAGGTCTTGCGCTTTCCGGTGCCGCCGTACTGGGCTACCTCTGCCACGTCACTCCTCCAGAGGCAGCGGCTCGGGCCGCTGCGCCTCGTGCGGGTGCTCGGGCCCCGCGTAGATCTTCAGCTTCCCTATCTGCGCGCGCGCCAGCCGGTTGCGAGGGAGCATGCCCTTCACGGCCTTCCGGAGCACCTCGGTCGGGCGCCGCTCGAGCTGCTCCCGCAGGGTCCGCTGCCGGAGGCCGCCCGGGTAGCCCGAGTGCCGGTAGTAGATCTTGTCGTCGAGCTTCTTGCCCGTGACGCCGATCTTCTCGGCGTTGACGACGACCACGAAGTCGCCCGTGTCGACGTGCGGCGTGTACTCGGGCTTGTTCTTGCCGCGGAGCGTGTCGGCGATGGCGGTCGCCAACCGGCCGAGCGTCTTGCCCTCGGCGTCGACGACGTACCAGCGATGGGTCACGTCGGCGGGCTTTGCGTTCCAGGTCTTCATGCGCAACAGAAAAGCGGCGGACAGGCGTCCGCCGGGCGGCGATTGTAGCAGCGCCAAGGCGCCGACTCCGCGGCGCCGACCATCAGGACGCGTGGGGCTTGGCCCGCGCGTCCGTCTGAACCGACCGGGCGACCCCAAAGGAGTTCACTTCGAGACGACCCTAGGAGGCGGCCTCGATTGCCGGCCCTGCGGCGGTGCGTGCGCGTGCGAGCAGCCAGACGGGGGCGGCGAGCGCGATGCCGGCCGCGCCGAGCGCGAGCGTCGCGACGCCCGCGGCGTCGAGCGCGTAGCCGCCCACGAGCACGAACACGGCGCCGGTCAGGCCTGCGACGAGGTCGTTGAAGCCGAGCAGACGCCCGCGCTCGGCGGGTGCGGCGCAGTCCGCGAGCTGGGCGGTCGCGGCGACGAAGGAGACATTCCAGCCGAGGCCGAGGCCGAACAGCAGGACAGCCGTGCCGACCACTCCTTCGAGCCCGAGCAGCGCCGCGTTCGACAGCGCCATCAGCGCGAGCCCGCCCACGAGCGCCGGCGGCCGCCCGATCCGATCGATCAGCGTGCCGACGAGCGGGACGAGCGCGTACATACCGAGCACGTGGGCGCCGATGATCGGGAAGACGAGGTCCTGCGCGTGGTGGCGGTGCTCGACGACGACGTAGCCGGCGAGGTTCATGACGGCGACCATCACCGCGAAGCTCACGATTCCCGCCACGAGCGACGGAACGACGAGCGGCCGGCGGACGATCACCCGCAGCGGCGCCGCCGGCGCCGGATCGTCGTCCACGGGCCGCGGAGGGGCGATCAGCTCGGCGATCCGCTTCGGGTCGGGCCGGACGAACAGCACGATGCCAAGCCCGACCAGCATCATCGCCGACGCGGCGAGCCACGGAAACGTGAGCGCCTCCGCCGAGAGGTCCCGTCCGCGGAAGATCGGGCTGAAGACCGCAGGACCGAGGATCGCGCCGAACACCGCCCCGAAGAGGACGTACGAGATCCCGCGGGCCCGCCGCTCCGGGGGATACATGTCGCCCGCGGCCGTGCGTGCAAGGTTGACGGTGCCGCCCGCCGCCCCGATGAACGCGAAGCCTGCGATCACGGCGACCGCGGACTCGACGTGCGTGCCAAGCGCGGTGACCGCCGCTCCGACGCTGCCGATCGCGAACGCGGCGGCGAGCACGGGAACGCGGCCGAAGCGGTCCATCGCGCGCCCCGCGACAAGCGCCCCGAGCGCCGATGCCGTCAGGAAGATGGCAGGCCCCAGACCGAGGAGCCCGGTGATGCCCGTGACCAGCACGAAGGTGAGCGACGAGACGGCCGCGACGAGCTGGAGCGTCGCCGAGTTGACGCTCATGCACGCCGCGAGCAGCACCGTGTTGCGTCGGATCGGAAGTTCAGTCATGCAGTGAGCGCCCGCTGGAGCCCCGCGCGGAAGGCGGCGGCCCCGCCGTGCGACGGGTGGCGCACGCTCTCGACGGCGAGCTCGCGGGCCGCGAGACGCCCAACGGCTACGACGCGCCGTCCGGCCGCGAGCGTGTCGACGAACGGCCTCCCGGCACGAATCTCGCCTCGGCTGGGCGCACGGTTGGTGTCCGGGCGGCCGGGGAGATGGGGATGGGTCGGCACGAGGTTCCAGAGCAGGACCTGCTCGACGAGGCCGAGCTCGGAGAGCACGCGGTGGACGATGGTGGCGGTTGCCTCCGCCGATCCGGTCCCGGCGAGCTGGCGCTCCGACGTGAAGGGCACTCCGCTCATGCGCGTCCCACGGTATCCGGCCGCCTCGCCGACGAGAAGGACCGGAGCTTTCGCGCGTTCGGCGAGGTAGGTGTGTAGGCGTGCGCGGAGCAGGGGCGCGCGCGAGCCGTCGCGGTAGAAGTTGAAGGTGGCCCCGATCCGGGCATCCACGAGCCGCTCGATGAGAGCTGACGGCGTCACGGTCCGAACTCTGACGGACGGCGGCCAGACCGCGCAGGAGGTCGCCGACCTCCTCGCCCGCTTTCTCGCCGCGGCGAGGAGCAGCCTCGACATCGCCGCATACGACTTCCACCTGCGACCGGACACGGCGGCCGTGGTGGGCGGGGCGATCCGGGACGCTGCCGAGCGCGGCGTGCGCGTCCGCTTGCTCTACAACGTCGACCACCCGAACCCCGTGCCGGTGCCGCCGCCGCCCGAACCCGACGCGCAGCTGATCGCCTCGCTCGGCGTTCCCGCGCACGCCGTCGCAGGCGTACCGGACCTCATGCACCACAAGTACGCCGTGCGCGACGAAGTCGACGTCTGGACGGGCTCGACGAACTGGACCGACGAGTCGTGGTCGCGTCAGGAGAACGTCGTCGCCGTCGTCATGTCGCAGGAGCTCGCCGGCCGCTTCGGTCGCAACTTCCACGAGCTCTGGGAGACAGGGGACGTCGAGCTCAGCGGCCGGGTCGACCCCGTGCGGGTCGACGTCGGCGGCACTCGCGTCCGTGCGTGGTTCTCGCCGGGATTCGGCGATGCGCTCTCACACCGGATCGGCAAGCGGATCGCGGCCGCACGGCGGCGCATTCGTGTCTGCTCGCCGGTAATCACCTCGGCACCCGTCCTCGCCACGCTCGCTCAGGTCGTGTCGGAGCGGCGCATCGACGCCGCGGGCTGCGTCGACGCGACTCAGATCGCCGACGTCGTCCACCAGTGGCACGAGAACGGGAACGCCGAGTGGAAGCTGCCGCTGCTCCGGCGCGTGCTGGCAGGCCCGTTCTCCGGCAAGCGCTCGACCCCATGGACGCCAGACAGCGTCCACGACTTCATGCACGCGAAGATCGTGGTCGCCGACGACGACGTCTTCACCGGCAGCTTCAACCTCTCGCGCTCGGGCGAGAAGAACGCCGAGAACACGCTTGAGATCCGCGACGCCGCCCTCGCAAACACTCTCGCGCTGTACGTCGACGAGGTGCGAGAGCGCTATCCACCGCTGGAGGTGTGACCGCCCCAGCGCTCGAGGTGGACGAGCTCGTCGAGCGGCTTCCGCGGTCGCGTCGCTCGGCTGGTGACGGCGCTCCAGCCCGGGTCGGGCGAGGCGCGGCCAACGGTGATCACGGCGTCCGGCTTCACGTCGTCGGGAATCCTGAGCCGCTCGCGTAGCAGCGCCTCGAGCTCGGCCGGAACGCCGAAGAGACCGGCCGCGAGCCCCTCGTCGATCGCGGCGAGCAGCACGAGCATCGCGGCCGCCCCCGCGTCGAAGTGCCAGTACGGGACGGGCCACTCGATCTCGTTCCCACCCTGCACCTTGTCGGGCTGCAGGTAGCGCTCGTGGTAGTCCTCCTCGCGGGTGCAGACGACGACGAGCGCCGGGGCGCTCGCGACCCACGGCTCGCGCCCGTCCTCCACTGCCTCGGGCTCGCCGATCGCGTCCGCGATCGCGCGGCGCGTGTTCTCATCGGTCACGACGACTAGCCGCTGACCCTGGCTGAATCCGGCGCTCGGCGCACGGCGTACGGTCGCGGCGATCCGCTCGAGCGCCTCGGACCCGACCGGCTCTCCGTCGTAGTGGCGCACCATCCGGCGCCGCGCGAGCACATCGCGGAACTCCACCCGGCGAGAATAGTGCGCGTGCACCGCAGAGTCGTGATCCACGGATATGTGCAGGGCGTCTTCTTCCGCGACACGCTCCGGCGGCTCGCGCAGCAGCGCGGCGTCGCGGGGTGGGCGCGGAACAACCTGGACGGCACTGTCGAAGCCGTGCTCGAGGGAGAGCCGGAGGCGGTGGAGGCGCTAGTCGCCTTCTGCCGCGAGGGGCCGCGCGGCGCGGAGGTGGAGCACGTGGACGTCCAGGACGAGGAGCCCGAAGGCCTGCGCGACTTCCGGATCTACTGACGGACGACGCGGGCGCCGTCCAGGGCACGCCTCGAGAAACGAGGCGCGCGCGAATGGCGGCTCCCGTGTGCCGCGACGCAGGTCAATTGGGGAGCTCGCGGAGCCAGATCGCGTTCACGTGCTGTTGCGTGTACGCGAGCTTCCCGGCGAGGAGCGCGAGAGCAGCGAGGCTGAGGGCGAGCTTCGCCGCCTGGGTAACCGGAAGGAGCGACGCTGCGCCGAGGACGAGGGCGAGTACGAACAACGCGAGACCGACCCTCGAGCTGAGGACTCGTGTCGCACCGCTCAGGCGCTCGGCGTGGACGATCCGATCGAACGTGCGAGCGACCGAGATCGCCGCCGGGACGATCACGAGACTGCCGATCGTCACCGCGAGCATCGTCCGGACGAGGTCGACTCCGAGCTGGTTCGGCTCCCCGAAGGAGCGCCCGTAATCGCGCAGCTCGCGGTTTATGCGGTAGTACCAGAACACGTAGTAGATCCCGGCGGTCACGACGAGAAGGACCGCGACGGCCCAGAGGCGCCGAACGCGGACATGCGCGTCCCGGACGCGGACGTCACATGCGCTCACGGTGCGACTATGCGGCGCGGCGGCCCAGCTCGTGACGCCAGAGCCGGTTCAGATGCCTCTGCGCGTACACGATCTCGAACGGCAGGAAGAAGAGCGCGAGGATGAACAGCACGAACCCGACCCCGGGACTCACGCGCTCGGGCACGCCCGCGATCTCCTGGGCGGTCTCGATCCGCCCGAAGGTTCGAAACCAGGAGACGAACGGCGGCACGATCAGCAACCCGCCCAGCGAGATCGCGAGCACGGCAATCCCCGGAGAGACCTCGATCGGGTTCGGCTGGCGCCCCGTCGCGCGACCGAAATCCCGGAGCTCGCGGTTGATCTTGTAGTACCAGACGAGGTAGTAGATCCCGAGCGTGACCAGCGAGAGGAGGAACGCGCCCCACGAGCTGCGGATCTTCGCTCTGACGCCTCGGACGGTGACCGACTCGGCCAGCGTTCGTCACTCCCACTCGATCGTGGCAGGGGGCTTCGAGGAGAGGTCGAGCGCGACGCGGTTCACCTCGGGCACCTCGTTGATGATCCGGCTCGAGATCGACTCGAGCAGGTCGTACGGAAGCCGCGCCCAGTCGGCCGTCATTGCGTCGTCCGAGGTGACCGCGCGAATGACGATCGGGTAGGCGTACGTGCGCTCGTCGCCCTGCACGCCGACGGAGCGGATCGCGGGTAGCACGGCGAAGCACTGCCAGAGCTCACGCTCGAGCCCGGCGCGCCGCACCTCCTCCTGGAGGATCGCGTCTGCTGCGCGAAGCACCGCGAGGCGGTCGCGCGTCACCTCGCCGATGATCCGGATGGCGAGGCCGGGCCCGGGGAACGGGTGCCGCCACACGAGCCGCTCCGGCAGCCCGAGCTCCTCCCCGACACGCCGCACCTCGTCCTTGAACAGGAGGCGCAGCGGCTCGACGAGCTCCATCTCCATCTCGGCCGGCAGGCCGCCGACGTTGTGGTGCGACTTGATCGTCGCCGCGACGCCGTCGGTGCCGCCCGACTCGATCACGTCCGAGTAGAGCGTGCCCTGGACGAGGTGGCGGATCTGCCCGAGACGCCGTGCCTGCTGCTCGAAGACTCGGATGAACTCCTCGCCGATGCGGCGCCGCTTCTCCTCGGGGTCGTCGACCCCCTCGACGCGGGAGAGGAACCGCTCGGCCGCGTCGACGTGAACGAGGGGGACGTGGAAGTGGCCGCCGAACGTCTCCACCACCTGCTCGGCCTCGCCCGCCCGCAGGAGCCCGTGGTCGACGAAGACGCAAGTGAGCCGGTCGCCGACCGCCTTGTGGACGAGCAGCGCCGCGACGGCGGAGTCGACTCCGCCCGAGAGCGCGCAGAGCACGCGCTCGCGCCCGACCTGCGCCCGGATCCGCTCGACCTGCTCCTCGATCACTGCGGCCGGAGTCCAGGTGGGCGGCGCGCCGGCGACGTCGTAGAGAAAGTTCTTCAGCACTTCGGTGCCGTGAGGCGTGTGCACGACCTCCGGGTGGAATTGCACGCCGTAGAGCGCGCGCGCCGGGTCCTCGAACGCGGCGATCGGGGTCGACGGCGACGTGGCCGTAACGGCAGCGCCTTCCGGCGGCGCGACCACGGAGTCACGGTGACTCATCCAGACCGTCTGCTCCTCGGGCAGGCCGGCAAAGAGCGCTCCCTGCGACGCGTGGAGCGCCGTCTTGCCGAACTCCGACGCGCCCGTGCGCACGACGCGCCCGCCGAGCTCCTGCGCCATCAGCTGCATCCCGTAGCAGATACCGAGCGCCGGGAGGCCGAGCTCGAAGATCTCCGGGTCGACGCGGGGGGCGCGTTCGGCGTAGACCGACGCCGGGCCGCCGGAGAGCACGACCGCCGCCGGCCGTCGCCGGCGCACCTCGTCGGCGGAGACGTCGTGTCGCACGAGCTCGGAGTAGACACGGCACTCGCGCACGCGGCGCGCGATCAGCTGCGAGTACTGGCCGCCGAGGTCGAGCACGAGGACGGGCCGCTCGTCGGCGCGCTGCCCGCGCGCCGGGAACGGGACGACCTCAGCTACCCGACCGGTAATTCGGCGCCTCCTTCGTGATCGTGACGTCGTGCGGATGGCTCTCGCGCAGTCCGGCGGAGGTGATGCGCACGAAGCGCGTCCGTTCCTTCATGTCCGGGATCGTGGCCGCCCCGCAATAGCCCATCGCCTGGCGAAGGCCGCCCACCAGCTGGTGCAGGACGGGAGCGAGCGGACCCTTGTACGGGACGCGTCCCTCAATCCCCTCCGGAACGAGCTCGGCCACGTCCTCGACGTCGCCCTGGAAATAGCGGTCCTTCGAGAACGAGCGCGCGCGCATCGCGCCGAGCGACCCCATGCCGCGATACTCCTTGAAGCGCTCGCCGTGCTGGACGAAGACCTCGCCGGGCGCCTCCTCGACGCCGGCGAGCATCGAGCCGAGCATGACCGCGTCCGCTCCGGCGGCGATCGCCTTCGCGACGTCGCCGGAGGACTGGATGCCGCCGTCGGCGATCAACGGCACTTCGCCGCCGAGCGCCTGAGCGCACTCGAACACTGCCGACACCTGCGGCACGCCGACGCCCGCGACGACGCGCGTCGTGCAGCTCGCGCCGGGCCCCTGGCCGACCTTGACCGCGTCCGCCCCCGCGTCGACGAGCGCTTGCGCGCCCTCTCCCGTCGAGACGTTGCCGGCGACGATCTCGACCCCCCACTCGCCCTTAACGCGGGCGACCATCTCGAGGACGGCACGCGAGTGGCCGTGGGCCGTGTCGATCACGAGCACGTCCGCCTCGGCGGCAACGAGTGCCGCCGCGCGCTCGAAGGCGTCGGTGCCGACGCCGACGGCGGCGGCGACGCGCAGGCGTCCACGCGCGTCCTTCGTCGCGTGTGGGAACTCGATCCGCTTCTGGATGTCCTTGACGGTGATCAGGCCGCGTAGACGTCCCTCGGCGTCGACGATCGGGAGCTTCTCGATCTTGTTGCGACGGAGGATGTGCTGCGCCTCCTCCAGCGTCGTGCCGACGGGCGCGGTCACCAGCCGTTCGCGCGTCATCAGGCTGGACACGGGCTGCTCGACGCCCGGCTCGAAGCGGAGATCGCGGTTGGTGAGAATCCCGACCAGGAGGCCGTCGTCCTGGACGATCGGCACGCCGGAGATGTGGTAGCGCGCCATCAGCGCGAGCGCGTCGGCGACGCGGTCCCGCGGGTGCAGCGTCACCGGCTCCACGATCATCCCGGCCTCCGAGCGCTTGACCTTGTCGACCTCGGCGACCTGGTCCTCGATCGAGAGGTTCCGGTGGACGACGCCGAGGCCGCCGAGGCGCGCGAGCGCGATCGCCAGCCGAGCCTCGGTGACCGTGTCCATGGCGGCCGAGACGACGGGTGCCTCGATCTCGATCGCGCGCGTGACCCGCGTCCGCGTCGAGACGTCGTTCGGCAGGACCGCGGACTCCGCGGGAACGAGCAGGACGTCGTCGAAGGTCAGTCCCTCTCTGGCGAACTTGCGCTCGAGCTCGAGCAGCCGGTCGAGGTCCTGGGGGCGGAACTCGCCGGTCGCCGTGCTCTCCGGATGCGCCATCGCGTAATGGTAACGATGCCCTTGGACGGCGTCCGGGGCTGATCAGGCCTCGGACGTGACGGCCTCGAGCTCGCGCACGTCGACGCTCGCCTGCAGCCTGCCGGCGTCACGCGGATCGAAGCGGCCGGCTCCGACCTCGAGCGTCGACGCGGCGCCGGCCGCGACCGCCGCACGCAGCGCCTCGCCGGCCGGCCGTCCGTCGATACGCGCGGCGAGGAACGCGGCAAGCAGGACGTCGCCCGAGCCGACCGCCGACAGCGGATCCACCGGCGGCGCGCTCGCGTGTAGACGGCGCGCGACCCGCTCCTCGCGCACGCGCGCGTACGCCCCCGTCTCCTGGGTGACGAGGATGTCCCGCGCGCCCATGTCCGCAATCGCGTCGAGCCCCATCGCGAAGTCCGCGGTCTCGTGGAACTCCTGGCCGACGAGCCCCTCTGCCTCTCTCTGGTTGGGAGAGACGAGCGACGGCCCGGCCTCGACGCCGAGCCGGAGCGGCTCGCCCTCGGTGTCGAGCACGGTCTGGACGCCGCGCCGGTTGAGCTCGCGGATCGCCTCACCGTAGAAAGCCGGGTGCACGGCCCGCGGCAGCGTCCCGGCGAAGACGACCGCGTCGGCGCTGCGCGAGAGGTAGCGAAGCTTCTCCTGAAGCATCTCGAGCTCCTCCGGCTCGACGTGGGGGCCCCACTCGTTGATCTCGGTGTACGTGTTCGCGGTCGGGTCGACGACGGCGGTCGACGTTCGCGACTCGTCGCCGATGCGTACGAAGTCGTTGAGGATCGCCTCCGCGGTCAGTTCCTCGACGATCCTGGTCCCGGTCCCGCCGCCCGCGAGACCCGTCGCGACGACCGGGACGTCGAGCCGCTTGAGCGCACGCGCGACGTTGATGCCCTTCCCGCCCGCGAGCGAGAGCCACTGACTCGCGCGGTGCCGCTGGCCGAGCTGGAAGTTGGGGACGGTCACCGTGCGGTCGATGGCGGCGTTGAGGGTGACGGTGACGATCACGAGACGAATCCCCAGAGCTTGTCCAGCGTGCGGCCCGCGTACCAGCGGACGCGGCCGACGGCGCCCGGCCGGTCGACGGCCCTGTCCGCCACGAGGTCGCGCACGCCGAGGAGCCGGCCGCTGGAGAACACGCTGACCTCGCCGAGCCGCTGTCCGCGCCGGACCGGGAGGTGGAGGCCCGTGGGAACGACGACCCGCTCCAGGAGCGGGCGGTCGACGCGAACGACGTGGACGAGCTGCCGGGCGGCAACGAGCCGAACGGAGCCGCGCCCGAACGGCCCGGCGACCTGTCCGTACGTTCGCCCGGCGGCGACCGCCGCCACGGGCCGGAAGCGAGAGAGCCCGAAGCGCAGGAGGCGGGTCAGGCCTGCGTTGCGCACGGCTCTGTCGGGACTGCCGAGGATCGCAGCGTAGATGGTCAGCCGGCCGCGCCGCACGGCTGCCACCTCGTTCCAGCCCGCGCTGGAGGTGTGTCCCGTCTTGACTCCGATCACGCCGGGGAACCGGCCGAGCAGATCGTTCCAGGTGTAGAGCGTGCGGCCGGCGGCGACCGCCGTGCGGCGGGCGACGATGGCACGGACGGCCGGCTCGCGCATCGCCGTCCGAGCGAGCAAGGTCACGTCACGCGCGCTGGAGACGTGGCCGGGAGCGTCGAGGCCGTCCGGCCGTACGAAATGCGTGTCGGTGAGCCCGAGGCGCCGGGCCTCCGCGTTCATCAGGGCGACGAAGCGGGTCACGCTGCCGCGGCCGACGTGCACCGCGAGCGCGTAGGCGGCGTCGTTCGCGCTCTGGATCAACGCGGCCTCGAGAAGGTCGCGGACGGTGACGCGTTCGCCCGCGCGCAGGTTCACGCTCGACTCGCCGACGGCCGCGGCACGGGCGTCGACGCTGACCACGTCGTCGAGCTTCGCGCGCTCGAGCGTCACGAGCGCAGTCATCAGCTTCGTGATGCTCGCGATCGGCACGCGCCGGCGCGGCTTGTAGCTCGCGAGCACTTCGCCGGTCGCGCCGTTCTCGACGATCCAGGCCCGTGCGTCGACGCGCGTCGGGCCGGCCCCGGCCGCCGGAGCGGCGGTGATCGCGGCTGCGAGGAGTGAGACGACGAGCGCACGGTGGCGAACGTGCAAGCCTGGGCGAGCCACGGCCACGACTCTAGACAAACCGCCGCGAAGCGCCTCGTTGCCTAGCGCACCCGCACGCGCTGGCCCACGTGCAGCGAATGCGGGTCGATTCCCGGGTTGAGCTCGAGCAGCCGCTGGACGCTCGTGCCGTGCTCGGCCGCGATCGTCTCCAGCGTGTCGCCCGTCTCGATCGTGTCGTAGACCCGGGCCTGCCTCCTTCGCTCGTGCCGTCGCTTCGGCGGCTTCTTACCCTCGGGCCGCGAGCCCGTGTGGCGTGCCGGCGACGGCGTCGCGTCGTGCCGCGAAGGGGCGTCCCCTGCATGGAGTGCAGACCGGATCAACAGAACTGCAATCGTCGCCGCGAGCAGGAAGGCGGCCGGCGCGGCGAGCCGCGCCAGCAGCTGCCGATACGCCGGCGCCATGTGCCTACCAGCCGGAGGCGGCCCAGACCTCGCGGCGAAGGCGAGCGGCCTCGAAGCCTGCGGCGCTGCGCCAGTCGCCTCCCAGCGTTCGGTAGGCGTAGATCACCGAGCGCGAGGCCGTCACGAGCGCGCTCGCGGGGCCGCTGCGAAACGCCCGCGCGAGGTCGGCCGGCGTTGCGCCCTGGGCACCGACCCCGGGCAGCAGCAGGATCGTCTGCGGCATGAGGCGACGTGCCTCGCCGACCGCACGCGGGTGGGTCGCGCCGACGACGGCGCCGACGCTGGAGAGCCCGCGCTCGCCGACGAGGTCCTCGCCCCACTCGCACACGAGGCGCGCGACGTGGTGCCACAGGGGCCGGCCGTCCGAGAGGGCGAGATCCTGCACCTCGGCGCCCCCCGCATTCGAGGTCTTGACGACGCAGAACAGGCCGGCGCCGTCACGACGGCAGGAAAGCAGGAACGGCTCGACTGCGTCGCGCCCCAGATAGGGATTGACCGTGAGCGCATCGGCGAGCGGGGGATCGGCGTCACGTGGCTCGAGATACGCCGCCGCGTACGCCCGCGCGGTCGGAGCGATGTCTCCCCGCTTGCCGTCTGCGACGACGAGCAGACCGGCGCCTCGCGCGTAGTCGCAGACGTGCTCGAGCGTCCTGAGGCCGTCGGCCCCCAGCGCCTCGAAGAACGCGAGCTGCGGCTTCACCGCCACGACGTACGGCGCGACCGCGTCCACGAGTCCCCTGCAGAAGCGAAGACACGCGTCGGCGACCCGCGCACGGCCGAGATGGGCATCGCCGCGGAGCTCGACCGGAAAGAGCTCGGGGCGAGGATCGAGCCCCACGACGAGCTGGCTGTGCTTGCGCTCGACGGCGTCTGCGAGACGGTCGGCGAACACTCTCGTCGCGACTGCGGCGCCCGATTCGATCATGCAGCCAAGGCTACAACCGTGCGCGGCCGGGGGCCGCCCAACGGCGGCCCCCGGTGGAAGGAGGACGAGGGGGGAAGCTAGGAGGTCTTGACGGCCGACTTCAGCGAGCTGCCGGCCGAGAACTTCGGCACGCGTGCTGCCGGAATATGGACCTTCTGCGACGGGTTGCGCGGGTTGACGCCTTCACGCGCCTTCCGATCGGCGGTCGAGAACTTGCCGAAGCCGGTGAACGAGACCGCGTCCCCGCGCTTGAGCGCGTCGGTCACCGACTCCAGAAACGCGTCCACCGCCTTTGCGGCGTCGCGCTGGGATAGGCCGCTCTTCTGCGCCACCCGACCCACGAAATCCTGCTTCGTCACGATCCCTCTCCTCTCGTCGCGGCTTGCTACGAACCTCGCGGAACCTACCAGGCTACGGCTTTCGGCTCAACCATGCGGGTTTGCGGCACTTTTTCGTGCCTCCAGCAGCTCTGCGGCGCGAAAAAGGGGCCGCAGACGCACGGCGTGGCGCGCGAGGGCGTCCACTCCGCCCTCCTCGCGGTCGACGATGCAGACCACGGTCCGGCACTCGAGCCCCGCCGCTCGGAGGGCCTCGACAGCTGCGAGCGCGGCGCCCCCCGACGTCACGACGTCCTCGATCAGGCAGGTCCGCTCGCCGCCCGAGAACAGCCCCTCGATCCGGTTCCCCGTCGCATAGCCCTTCGCCTCCCGCCGGACGATCACGAACGGAAGCTCGGACGCGAGGGACGCAGCCGCCGCGAGCGCGACCGCCCCGAGCTCGGGCGCGGCGAGCAGCGTCGCGTCCGGCTCGACCTCTCGGACCGCCTCGGCGAGCCGGTCGCCCAGGGGACCGAGCAGCTCGGGCCTCGTGGCGAAGCGGTACTTGTCGAGGTAGTAGCGCGAGCGGCGCCCCGAGCGCAGGATGAAGTCACCCTCGAGCAGCGCGTGCTCGCGCAGGGCCTCGGCGAGCTCGGCGTCGTTCACCCGGCCCGCAGCGCGTTGAGTGCGTGGTCCGAGAGCGCGAGCAGGCGGTCGCTCTCGGCCGTTCCTCGCTGGAGCTCGACCATCGAGCCGTCGTCGTAGTAGAGCTCGATCCGCTCTCGCCGGCGCCGGCGGGCGACCGCGACGGCGGTCGCGAGTCCCGCAACAGCGCCGGCGACGACGCTACGCGCGCGCATCGGCCTCGACGCCCGTGAGCGCGTGCAGGCACGCCTCGAGGTCGTGCACGACGAGCGCGGCCGCTGGCTTCGCATCCGTCGTGGCCGCGGCGAGAAGGTCGCCGTCGGAGACAACGAATAGGCAGCCGTTCCGCAGCTCGGCCCGCAGCCGCGCAAGCGCGCCGACGTCCCCGGGCTTCGCCGCCTGCGCTGCCGAGACGAGGGCGTGCACCGCCGCGGCGAACCCGGTTGTGCGCTCGTCATCGATCGTCGAGGCGAGGACGTTGCCATCGCGGTCGAGCAGCAGAGCCGCCTTGATGTCCCGCGAGACCTCGACGAGATCGACGAGGGCGCTGTCCGCGTCCACGCCGCCGGACGCTAACACAGCCCAGGCGACACGCCGCGGAGGGGGAATACTCCGTCCGGTGGACCGCCCCCTGCAGAAGGACGGCGCTCGCGACGCCGACACTCAGCTCACGTGGCCCTCGGCCGAGCGCGCCCCTCGAGGCAGCCGTCGACGCGGTCGGACCGTGACTGCGGTCGCCTCGAAGTTCTTCGCGGACCGCGGCCCGCACCTCGCGGCGATGATCGCCTACTTCGCCCTGCTCTCGCTCGTTCCGCTCGTCTTCCTCGCGCTCGCGCTGCTCGGACTGACCGGGCGAGCCCAGGAGTCGAGCTACCTGGTGAGGGAGCTGCAGCGGTTCTTCCCCTCCCAGTCGGTCGCCGACATCCTCCGCGTCGTGCGCGAGCTTCGTGACAACGCGTTCGCCTTCGGAGTCGCAGGCGTCGTCTTCCTCGTGTGGGGATCGCTGTCGCTCTTCAGCGTGCTCGAGTCCGCGTTCAACATCGTCTACGGCAGGCCGAACCGGGGGTTCCTGCACGGAAAGGCGCTCGCGCTCGGCCTGCTGCTGGCCTCCCTCCTCGTCCTCTTCGCAGGTCTCGTCGTCGGCTCGATCGGAGTCGACCTCGTCCGCCACTACGCCGAGGGTGCGATCGCCAATGCATACGTCGCGTACGTGCTCTCGTTGCTCGTCTCCACGTTTGCGACCTTCGTCTTTCTCGTCACCGTCTACTACCTGCTCACGAACGTCAGCATCTCCTTCCGCGAGGTCCTGCCCGGCGCGGCGCTGGCAACGGTGCTGCTGCAGGCGACCTTTCAGGTGCTGCCGGCGTACATCCGCCTGTCCCACGACGTGCTCGCCCTCCAGGCTTTCGGCGCGCCCGCGATCCTGCTCGTCTGGCTGTACCTGATGGCGAACGTGATCGTCTTCGGCGCCGAGCTGAACTGGTGGCTCGGGCAGCGCCGGGCGATGCTCGAACCGGAAGAGCCGCCCGGGTTGGCCTAGCGACCCTCGAGAGCGGTGAGGAGCGCCTGCGCTGCCCGCGCACGGTGGGAGTGCTCGCGCTTCCACTCGTTGCCTAGTTCGGCAACGGTGCGCGTTTCGGTGTCGGGGATGAAGATCGGGTCGTAGCCGAATCCTTCGCTGCCGCGGCGCTCGTGCGAGATCTGTCCCTCGAGCATGCCCGTGCCCCGGAACTCCCCGGAATCCGGCGCCAGACAGACGAGCTCGCAGACGTAGCGGGCACGGCGATCCTCCGCGTGCTCGAGCTCGGCGAGCAAACGCGCCACGCCGTCGTCGGCCCACCGCGCCGACTCGATCCCAGGACGGCCGCCGAGCGCCGCCGCCTCGATTCCGGAGTCCTCGCCCAGCATCCACGTCACCGAATCGTCCAGCGTGCGCCCGAAGCGCGCCTTTGCGAGCGCGTTCTCGTAGTACGTTGCGCCTTCCTCCGGCGGGAGTTGCTCGGCCTCGAGAAGCGAGAGCTCCCAGCCTGGCAGCGCGGCGCCCAGCTCCTCCAGCTTGTGCGGATTCCGGGACGCGAGCGTCGCGACTACGCGGTCCACTCTGCCCTGCGCACCTCGTCGAGCTCGCTGACCCGCTCGACCATCTCCCCGGCGCGGGCGCGGTCGTCTAGGTGGACGGTGACGACGACGACACGCTCGTTCTGTGCGTCCTCGATTTCGAGCGTGTCGACGCGCGCGCCGAAGCGCTCGAGCTCGGCGAGGAGCGGCGCGGCCGTGGTCGCGGGCGGCAGCGTCACCAGCAGCCGCCCTTCTTCGGGCCGGACGCGGACGAGCACCCGGTATGTGAGGAGCCGGAGCGGCCACAGCGACACGAGCACGATCAGCGTCGCCAGGATCGCGGCGCTGTAGTACCCCGCCCCCGTCGCCATCCCGATCGCCGCGACGACCCACAGTGTGGCCGCGGTCGTCAGCCCGCGCACCGAGAGTCCCTGCCGGATGATCGCGCCCGCGCCCAGGAAGCCGATGCCGGTCACGATCTGTGCCGCGATCCGTGTCGGGTCGAGCGTGATCCCGGCCCGCGAGCCGTAGTGGAAGTCGGAGAATCCGTACGCGGAGACGAGGGTGAACACCGCCGCGCCCACGGAGACGAGCAGGTGCGTACGCAGGCCGGCCTCGCGCTCGCGCAGCTCGCGCTCGAGCCCGATCGATCCCCCGAGGACGGCTGCGACGACGAGCCGGAGGAGGACCTCGCCGGAGCCGAGGTCAGGCACGCGTCGCGTCCTCCTGCGCCAGCACGAGCTCCTCGATTCCGCCGGATGCGAGCTGCAGCAGCTCGTCCAGCCGCTCGCGGGTGAACGGCTGCGACTCCGCGGTCGCCTGCACCTCGACCAGCCGCCCGCCTCCTGTGAGCGCGACGTTCATGTCCACCTCCGCGCGCGAGTCCTCCGAGTAGTCGAGGTCGAGCAGGGCGGCGCCGTCGACGACGCCCACCGAGACGGCGGCGATCGGCTCGTGAAGCGCACGCCCGAGCCCAAGCCGGTCGAGCGCGCGGCGCGCGGCCACATAGGCGCCGGTGATCGCGGCGCAGCGCGTGCCACCGTCCGCCTGCAGCACGTCGCAGTCGAGCCAGACAGTGCGCTCGCCGAGCGCCTCGAAGTCCGCCACCGCGCGGACGGCTCGACCGATCAGCCGCTGGATCTCGACCGTCCGCCCGCCCTGCCGGCCGCGTGCGGCCTCGCGATCGGTCCGCTCACCGGTCGAGGCCGGGAGGAGCGAGTACTCGGCGGTGATCCAGCCGCGCCCGCGGCCGGAGAGCCAGCGCGGCACGCCGTCGGCGACGCTCGCCGTGCAGAGGACTTTCGTCTTGCCCTGCGAGAACAGGACGTGGCCGTGCGGCTGCTCGAGGAAGTCGGTGTCGAGCGCGAGCTCGCGAAGCTGGTCGGACCGTCGGCCGTCGGCGCGTGCGGTCATACCCAGTCCCTCGAGCGTCCGGCGTGTCGACCGGTCGTTTCAGACGGCCGCACGCGCCGCGGCTGCGCTTGCGCTGCCGCATAAGAGCGGTCGCGGGCTCCGCCCGTGACCGCGCCTGCTTCGCGTACGGCCTGAAAACGACGCCGCAAGCGGCGTCTCAAGCTGCCGCCGCCTCGAGCTCGGCGGGGGTCACCACCTCGACCTCCGCGATCGGGAGCTGGAGGAAGCGCGCTCCGGTCGTCCGGAACTGCTCCGGATCGCCCGTGGTGAGGAAGCGATACGCCCCCTCGCGCCGCGCGTCGTTCTCGATCCCCTTCCGTGCGAGCGTCTCGGCGACCTCGCGCGCCGTCTCCTCGGCCGAGAACACCAACGTGACCTCACGCCCGAAGACACGCTGGAAGATCGGGCGGATCAGCGGGTAGTGCGTGCAGCCGAGGATCACCGTGTCGACCTCCGCCCGCTTGAGCGGCGCCGCGTACTCGCGAACGGCCTCGACCGTCTCGGCGCCGAACGGGTCATCGCCTTCGATCAGCGGCACGAGCCGCGGGCATGCGACCGGAACGAGCCGTGCGCCCGCGTCGAGGGTGCGGATCAGCTCGCCGTAGCGGCCCGCCGTCACGGTCGCCTGCGTCGCGAGCAGCCCGATGCGGCGGTTGCGCGTTGCCTGCACGGCCGCGTGCGCTTCCGGCGTGATCACGCCGAGCACGGGCACGTCGAGCTCCTCCTGCAGCTCGGGGAGCGCTGCCGACGTGGCCGCGTTGCAGGCGACGAGGATCAGCTTCACGTCCTCCGCCGCCAGGTAGCGCGCGATCTCGCGAGCGAAGCCGCGGATCTCGGGCAGCGGGCGCGGCCCGTACGGCAGCCGGGCTCCGTCGCCGAGGTAGACGAAGTCCTCGTGCGGGAGCGTCACCAGGCACTCGTGGAGCACGGTCAGGCCGCCCATGCCTGAGTCGAACACGCCGATCGGCCGCTCGTCCATGCCCTATCCGGTTTCGACGGGCAGCGCCGGATCCTGCGCCCACTCGTGCCAGGAGCCGGCGTAGTTCCGTGCGTCGTATCCGGCGCGCCGAAGCGCCTCCGCCGCGAGCGCGGAACGGCTGCCCGAGTGGCAGTACGCGACGATCTCGGCGCCCTCGGGAAGACCGATGCGCGCGCGGAGCTCGTCGGGGCGGAGAGCGAGCAGCTCCGTGACGTCGACGTTCGCGGCGCCCGGAATGTGGCCCTGACGTGCGCAGCAACGGGCTCCGGCGCCGGCATATTCGGCGGGCGACCGCACGTCCATGATCGTCAACGACGCGTCGCCGAGCCGGCGCGCGAGCTCGTCGCGCGTCACCTCCATCGCGCGAGGAAGTCCATCAGGACGTGGTTGAACTCCTCGGGCCGCTCCATGTTCGGGAGGTGGCCCGATCCTTCGAAGACCGCGACGCCGGCGCCCTTACCGAAGGCGTACGCCTCGTCGACCTCGACGAACGGGTCGCGGCTGCCGACGGTGACGAGCAGGCGATCGCCGAGCTGCTCGGCGACGTCGCTCGAGTCGGGACGGTCGCGAATCGCCTCGACGGCGGCGATCAGACCTTCTGGGTCCTGTTCCACCGCCATCGCGCGAGCGCGCTCGACGACCTCGGTGCGCGCCTCGGGCGGGAACAGCCGCGGGCGCATCGAGCGCCAGAGGCCTTCAGCGCCCTCGCTGCGGATGGTCTCGATCGTGTCGGCGCGACCGCGCCGGCGCTCCTCCGTGTCGGCCTGCGGGCGCGAGCCCTCGAGCACGAGCCCGAGCACGCGCTCCGGTGCTCGTCGCGCCAGCGCGAAGCCGCAGTACCCGCCCATCGAGGCGCCGACGAGGACGGCCTCGCCGCCGACGTCGCGCAGAACTGCCTCCGCCCACTCGTCCATCGACCGCCCGAGGCCGTACAGCCGGGGTGCGTGCAGGTCGAGACCCTCGAGCGCCGCGCGCTGCGGATCCCACATCCGTTCGTCGAGCGGCAGCGCGTGCAGGAGGACGACGTTCACGCCGCCGCCAGCTCGAGCTCACGGGCGACGGCTGGCCGCTCCAGCAGCCGCTCGACCCACGAG
>JBKOYJ010000100.1:0-9883 GCA_046725345.1 Actinomycetota bacterium
GCCAGATGGACAGGCGCGCCGGACTCACCCTCGCTGATCCACACCTGCGGCGCCCGCGGGAGGCCGATCCCCAGCACGGCGCCGTCGGCGACCTCCATCACGATCGAGAACCCGAGCGGCTCCAGCGCCTGTTCGTAGAACCCACGGGCGGCGGCGATGTCGGCGACCGGGACGCCGACGTGGTCGAGAACGTATTCGGGGTCGGGCATGCCGCGACCCTATACCGTGGCGCCGGTGCGGATAACGATCTGTGACGTCGGCCCCCGCGACGGGCTCCAGAATGAGCCGGACGTGCTCGCGCCAGCAACGCGCGCCGAGCTCGTCAACCGGCTCGCCGCCGCCGGTCTGCCGCGCGTGGAGGCGGCCAGCTTCGTCGACCCGCGGCGCGTTCCGCAGATGGCCGGCGCCGAGGAGGTGGTGGCGGCGATCGAGCCGCGGCCGGGGACCGAGTACGCAGGGCTCGTCCTCAACGAGCGCGGCTACGAGCGCCTCCGCGCGACGCAGCTCGACCGCGTCAACTGCACGCTCGCAGTCACCGACGAGTTCAACCGACGCAACGCGAACGCGTCGCTCGACGAGGCAATCGCGCGCACGACCGCGATCCTCGAGCGCGCCGACCGCCCGACCACCGTGACGCTGAGCGTCGCCTTCGGCTGCCCGTTCGAGGGGGAGGTCGATCCAGATCGCGTCCTCGACCTCGCCGCGCGGTTGCCGGCCGACGAAGTCGTGCTCGCCGACACGATCGGCGTTGCGACGCCCGGCGGGGTGCGAACGCTGATCGAGCGTGCCGGGCAAATCGGGCGCCGCGTCGGGGGTCACTTCCACAACACACGCAACACCGGCTTCGCGAACGCGTGGGCGGCCGTGGAGGCGGGCGCGACGGTGCTCGACGCATCGGTGGGCGGGCTCGGCGGATGTCCGTTCGCACCGCGTGCGACCGGCAACATCGCGACGGAGGACCTCGTCTACATGCTCGAGCGCGAAGGCGTCGAGACCGGCGTCGACCTCGACGCGCTCGTCGGCGTTGCAGAGTGGCTGGAGCGACTCCTCGGACGCGAGCTCCCGGGCCAGCTGTACCGGGCGGGCCCGTTCCCGCCGAGGGTGACGGCGGCAGCTAGATCGTCGTGACCGAGAGCCACACGGCGCCTTCGCCGACTGCGATCGACTGGTACGCGGCGTAGACGCCGAGCGAAATGCTTTCGACGCTGCCGGACCGTTCGTCGACACGCAGCAGATGCTTGTCCGCGGTAGCGACCCAGACGGCTCCACGCCCGACCGCGAGCCCCACCGGCGCGCGACCGAGCTCGACGATGCGGCTGAGACGGTTGTCCCTCGGCTCGATCTTCCACATGGTCTTCCCTTGCTGATTGATCACCCAGACGGCGCCGTCGCCGGCGGCGAGATCCTGGCAGTCGGCGACGAGGCCGATGCGTCCGGGTCGGACGGCGTCGACGACCGCCTCGGTCCTGGGATCGATTCGCAGGATCGCGTCTTCTCCGAGCCCCCAGACCGCTTGCGCTCCCGACGTGAGCGCGGCCACGTTCGCGTGCCCCGCGGCCGTGACCGTGTTCGTCGCCGGATTGATCCGCCACAACCCGCCGAGCGACGGAAGCGCGCCGAAGGAGGCCCAGATTGCGTTTGCGCCCGTCTCGACGTCGAACATGCAGCAAGCTCCGACTCCCGGGAGCGTGATCGTCGCGACGGCCGAGCCGACGTCCGGATCTACGCGTACGACGCGCCGGTCGTACTTGCTCGCGACCCACACGCTCCCCGCGCCGACCCTCACGAAGTCCGGCGTGACGCCGAGCCCGATCGTCCGCACGACGTCGCGGGAGATCGGGTCGATCTTGAGCAGCGTCTTGTCGTCGCGGTTGCCGACCCACACTGCGCCCTCGCCGACCGCCAGTCCGCCGGGTCGCCCGCCGACCGGGACCTCTCCTGAGATCGTGCCGCTGCTCGGGTCGACGACGGCGACCGAGTCGCCCGCGAGCGTCACCGGCTCGAGTGCGCCCGTGGGTCTGATGGCGAACGCGTAGACGAGTGTCGCCGCCAGCGCGAGCAGCCCGGCCATCGTGGCGCTCGCGCGCTTCCGAAGGCGGCGAGCTCGTCGGCGCGTCGGCGCCTGCCCGTCCGCTGCGCGCGCCTCGTCCGGTTGCGGCGGCGGCGGTTCGAGCGATGGGTCATGCCGCAGCATCTTCGCCTCGAGGTCACGAAGTCCGCGGCTCGGCTCGATACCGAGCTCGCCTGCGAGCACGCGGCGCGTGTCGCGGTACGCCGCCAGCGCCTCCGCCTGGCGCGCGGAGCGGTACAGCGCGAGCATCAGCTGCCCTCGCAGGCGCTCGCGGTAGGGCTGCTCGGCGACGAGCGCTTCGAGCTCGCCGATCACCTCGGCCTCCCGACCGAGGCCGAGGTCGGCTTCGATCCGGTCCTCCAGCGCCGTCAGGTGAAGCTCCTCGAGCCGGGCGATCTCCGCGGCCGCGAACTGCCGATCGGCGAGGTCGGCCAACGGGTCGCCGCGCCAGAGCGCGAGCGCTTCGCGGGCGGCCTGCGCGGCACGCGCGACGTCGTTCACCGCGAGGGCGCGCCGGCCCTTCACGACGAGGTCCTCGAAGTGCCGCGCGTCCACTCGCTCGTCAGGGACGCGGAGCATGTACCCCGCCGCCTCGGTGACGAGGACGACATCTCGGTCCACGGCGAACAGGCGTCGAAGCCGGGACGCGTACGTGCTGAGAACGGCCTTGACCGTCGTCGGCGCGGATCCGTTCCACAGCTCGTCGACGATCCGCTCACGCGGAAGTACCCGATTCGCGTTCAGGAGGAGCAGCGCCAGCAGTGCCCGCTGCATCGGCCCCCCGAGCGGAAGCGTCTGTTCTCCGGTCCTGACCTCGAGCCGCCCGAGGATCCGGAACTCGAGCTGCTGCTGCGTCTCCGTGGACAAATGGTACGGCGGCGAGGGGCAAACGCAAAATCCGTTTAGCCGCCGTTTACAACACGTATGACGGGCGTTGAACAGACCGCCGCATGCTGGTCGCATGACCGCGGTTCGGCGTGCAGCGATCGTCGCCTTCGTGCTCGTCGCGGCCGCGCCCGCTTCGGGGCTCGACCGGCCTGCGGAGCTGGCGCACGTGGCTTCGCTCTATGCCCGGCACGCGGTCGACGTGCGCTGCCCGTCCGCCGAGGAGTGGGTCGCGGACGCGAACGCCGCCGGCGTCTGGAGCTACGCGAACATCCGAGAGGACTACATGACGCTTCGCCCGGCTCTCTGTGCAGGGGCCAGACGCGTCGCCGATGAGGAGGTCCCGGCCTGGCAACGGGCAGCGGGCGTGCTCGCGCTCGTCCACGAGTCGTACCACCTGCGGTGGTGGCGGTACCGTCGCGACGAGGGTCACGTGATGTGCGCCGCCATCCATCAGTTCACGTTCGCGGCCGAGTTGCTCGGCGCTTCGTCGGCCGACGCGAACGACCTCCTGCCGTTCGCCCTCGCGTTGCACCTGCGCACCGTGCAGCTGAACCCTCTCTACCGCCCGCGCTCGTGCCGCCTGCCGGTCTGGAGGCCGCCGGACCCCGGAGAGGGACTGTGACGAGCTCGCGAGCGCCGCTGGGACGTCGGACGACTCGCAGGTCGGCGGCTTAGCGAGGCGCCGGCGGCGGTTGCGTATCGTGCGCCGGTGCTCGACTCGCTGCTCGAGCTCGTCACCAGCTCGTCGTGGACGTACCTGCTCCTCTTCGGACTTACGGCCGGGGACGCAGTGCTCCCCCTGCTTCCGAGCGAGACGGCGCTGATCGCAGCCGGCATCCTGGCGGCGCGCGGTGACCTCGAGCTCGCGGCCGCGATCGCTGCGGGCGCGGCCGGCGCGCTGGTCGGCGACAACGTCAGCTATCTGATCGGGCGTCGAGTGGGGCGCCCGGCCGCCGACCGGCTGTTCACGAGCAACAGGGCGAAGGAGCGCTTCCGGTGGGTCGAGAGCCTCTGCCGCCGCCGTGGGACGCAGATCGTCCTCACCGGGCGCTTCATCCCCGGCGGCCGGACTGCCGCGACCTTCTCGGCCGGCCTGCTGCGGTTCCGGTGGGGGGTGCGGTTCCTTCCCGTCGTCATGGTGGGAGCGGTGGTGTGGGCTTCCTCCGGGATCCTGCTCGGCTACTTCGGCGGCCGCCTCGTCGAGCGCAGCCCCTGGTACGGCATCGTCCTTCTGCTGGCGCTCGCCGCCGGCGCCGCGCTCACGTTCGAGCTCTACCGGCGCGTCGCACGCCGGTGAGTACGGTTCCGGCGTGAACCGCCTCGCCAACAAGAGGAGCCCCTACCTGCTTCAAGATGCTAAGGCTGCGCTTGCGTCGCCGACCATAAGCGGTCGGGGCGGCTCTGCCGCCACGACCGCTAACGGAGGCGTGCTGCAGTGAATCGGCTGGCGAACGAGACGAGTCCGTACCTTCTGCAGCACGCTAAGGCTGCGCTTGCGCTGCCGACCAGAAGAGGGCGGGGCGGCGCTGCCGTCCCGCCCGCTAACGGAGGCGTGCTGCAGTGAATCGGCTGGCGAACGAGACGAGTCCTTACCTTCTGCAGCACGCCGACAACCCGGTGGACTGGTACCCGTGGGGCGAGGAGGCGCTCGAGCGCGCGCGGGCCGAGGACAAGCCGATCCTGCTCTCGATCGGCTACGCGGCCTGCCACTGGTGCCATGTGATGGAGCACGAGTCGTTCGAGGACGCCGAAACCGCGGCCCTGATGAACGAGCGCTTCGTGCCGGTCAAGGTCGACCGCGAGGAGCGGCCCGACCTCGACGCGCTCTACATGGACGCCGTCGTGGCGCTTACGGGGCACGGCGGATGGCCGATGACGGTCTTCCTTACGCCCGTGGGCGAGCCGTTCTACGGGGGCACCTACTTCCCGCCGGAGCCGCGCCACGGCTTGCCGGGCTTCCGGGAGCTGCTCGACGCGGTCGCGGATGCGTATGCGGACCGGCGCGGCGACGTCGACCGGCAGGCGGATGCGCTCGTGGAGGCGATCGCCGGCTCGGCCGCCGCGGAGCCCTCCCGCGAGCCGCTGACCGAAGGGCTTCTCGCCGACGCCATTCGCACGCTGGCGCGCGGGCTCGACCGCGAGTGGGGCGGCTGGGGACGTGCGCCGAAGTTCCCGCCGCACTCGGTGTTCGAGCTGCTGCTGCGACGCCACGCAAGGACGGGCGACGAGGAAGCGCTCGCGATGGCGACGGCGACACTCGACGCGATGGCGCTCGGCGGGATGCACGACCTCGTCGGCGGCGGCTTCCATCGCTACTCGGTCGACGAGCGTTGGCTCGTGCCGCACTTCGAGAAGATGCTGTACGACAACGCGCTGCTCGGGAGCGCGTACCTCCACGCTTGGGCGGTGACGGGAGAGGGCCGCTATCGCGAGGTCGCCGAGCGGACGCTCGAATACCTGCTGCGCGAGCTGCGCCTCCCCGAGGGCGGCTTCGCGTCGTCGCAGGACGCCGACACCGACGGCGTCGAGGGGCTGACGTTCACCTGGACGCAGGACGAGCTCACGCGCGTGCTCGGTCCGGACCGCGCGGGCCTGCTCGAGCCGTTCGAGGACGGGCGCTTCATCGTCCGCGGCGACCTCGCCGACCACGAGCGTGAGCGCCTGCTCGCGGCTCGGGATGGGCGGCCTCAGCCCGCCCGCGACGACAAGGCGATCGCCGCGTGGAACGGGTTCGCCCTGGCCGCGCTCGCGGAGGCCGGACGCCGCTTCAGTCGAGACGATCTCCTGACGGCGGCGGAGGGGCTCGCCGAGTTCCTCCTGGGCCCGCTGTCGCTCGAGGGCGGCCGCCTCGGGCGTAGCCGGCGCGAGGGCCGCGTGAGCGGCCCGGGGTACCTCGACGACTACGCCGCCGTCGCGCAGGGGCTGTACGAGCTGCATCTCGCGAGCGGGGACCTCCGCTGGCTCGAGGAAGCGAGGCGGCTCGCGCTGCTCGCGCTCGATCTGTTCGCGGACGAAGCAAAAGGAGGCTTCTTCCTAGCGGGTGCGGATGCGGAGACGCTCGTCGCCCGCAAGAAGGAGCTCGACGACAACCCCACGCCGGCGGGGAGCTCCGTTCTCGCCGAGGTCCTCCTGCGGCTCGCGCGGATCTACGGCGACGACGAGCTCGAGCGCCGCGCGGTCGGCGCTCTCCGCCTCGTGCGCGACCTCGCCGCCCGCGCCCCGCAGGGGTTCGCGTACGCGCTGTGTGCGCTCGACCTGCACCTCTCGCCGCCGCGTGAGCTCGCGCTGGTCGGGGAGCCAGATGCAGCTGTGGCCCGCGCCGCACTTGAGCACTACGACCCGACCGCTGTCGCCGCCTGGTCGCACGGTCTCGGCGACGAACGGGCGCACGCGGTCCCGCTGCTCGCGGGCAAGGGGTTGGTGGAGGGGCGCGCCGCCGTCTACGTATGCGAGCGTTTCGCCTGCGGCGCGCCGGTGACGGATCCGCAGGCGCTGACAACGACGCGATAGGAGGCCGATGACGACGACGACAGCCACCGGAGCGGAGGAGGTCACCTGGGATCTCTCGGACCTGTATGCCGGACCGGACGATCCTCGCGTGGAGCAAGACCTCACGGAGGCGACGGAGGCGGCTCGCCGGTTCGCTGCCGAGCACCGCGGACACGTGAGCGAGCTCGACGCGGCTGCCGTGGCCGAGGCCGTGCGGGAGCTGGAACGGATCGAGGCGCTCCGGCTTCGGCTCCGCGCGTATTCGTACCTCTACTTCTCCGAGGACACGGAGGATTCCCAGCGCGGAGCGCTGCTCCAGCGCGTGGCGGAGTGGAACGCGTCGCTCGAGACCGAGCTGCTCTTCTTCCGGCTCGAGTGGACGGCGCTGCCGGACGACCGTGCGGCGGCGCTTTTGAAGGCGCCGGAGCTCGCTGAGTACGAGTATCTCCTCGCCTCAGCGCGCCGCTATCGCCCGCACCTCCTGAGCGAGCCGGAGGAGCGCATCCTCGTCGAGAAGAGCGTCCCGGCTCGCGTCGCGTGGGCACGCCTCTACCAGGAGCTCGTCAGCGGGCTGCGCGTGCAGCTCGACGGCGAGAGCGTCTCCCTCGACGACGCCGTCGCGCGGCTGTCGTCGCCCGAGCGCGACCAGCGGCGCACGGCCGGAGAGGCGGTGACGGAGGCGCTCGCGGACGGGCTCCGGACGCGGGCCTACGCGTTCAACGCCATCCTGCTCGACAAGTCGCTCGACGATCGCCTGCGCTCGTATCCGCACTGGCTCGCCGAGCGCAATCTCGAGAACCAGATCTCCGACGAGATCGTGGAGACGCTCGTCGGCGCGATCGTCGAGCGCTACGACATCTCACACCGCTACTCCGCGCTGAAGGCGAAGCTGCTCGGGCTGCCGAAGCTCGCGCACTGGGACCGCCTCGCCCCGGTGGCTGGCACGCACGGCCGAGTCGAGTGGGAGGAGGCGCGCGCGCTCGTCCTGGAGGCGTACGAGGCGTTCTCGCCCGACGTCGGCGCGACGGTGGCAGAGTTCTTCGAGCGCCGCTGGATCGACGCGCCCGCACGGATGGGGAAGATGACGGGGGCGTACTGCATGACGCGCGTGCCGGGGGTGCATCCCTACGTCCTGCTCAACTTCACCGGTGAGCGGCGTGCGGTGCTGACGCTCGCGCACGAGCTCGGCCACGGGCTCCATGGGTCGCTCGCCGCCGATGCGGGCGTCTTCAACTCGAACACGCCGCTGACCCTCGCCGAGACGGCGTCCGTTTTCGGCGAGGCGCTCGTCTTCCGCGCGCTCCTCGAGCGCGAGGACGATCCTCGCCGCCGCCTCGACCTCCTGACCGGGCGGATCGACGACTCGGTCGCGACCGTCTTCCGCCAGATCGCGCTCAACCGCTTCGAGGACGTCGTCCACCGGGCGAGGCGCGACGAGGGCGAACTCTCGCCGGAGCGGCTCGAGGAGCTGTGGCTGGAGGTGCAGGGCGCGCAGCTCGGCGACGCCGTCGACCTCGACGGATACGAGCGCTGGTGGAGCTACATCCCGCACTTCACGTCCGCGCCCGGCTACGTCTACGCGTACGCGTTCGGCTACCTGTTCGCGCTCTCGATCTACCGCCGCTACGAGCGCGAAGGCGATGCGATGGTCGAGCCGTACCTGCGTCTGCTCCGGTCCGGCGGCTCGGACTCACCCGAGCGGCTCGCCGCCATCGTCGGCCTCGACATCCGCGGACGCGAGATCTGGGACGAGGGGCTGGAGGCGATCGCGACCCTCGTGACCGAGGCCGAGGAGCTCGCGGAGAGCATGGCCTGAGGCGCCGACTCGGCGGCGCCGACCATCAGGACGTGCCGGCTTCGCCGCCGCGTCCGTCTGAAGCGACCAGTCGACACGCTTTAAGTCCAACGGATACGCGGCGAGCTTTTTCCCGCTGTTTACAAACCAGGCGGCAGCGCCCGCGTCTCGATAGGCATGACGATCAGCGCGCGCCGGATCGCGCTCGCGGCCGTCCTGGCCGCCGGGGTCGTCGCCGGGCTCGGCGGCGAGGGGGCGGCAGCGCCGGCGCCGCAGCAGCGTCCGAATGTCCTCGTGCTGATGACCGACGACCAGACAGTCGAGTCGGTGCGCGTGATGGCGAACGTTCGCTCGCTGCTTGCCGCGCAGGGAACGACCTTCGCGAACAGCTTCGTCTCCTACTCTCTGTGCTGTCCGTCGCGGTCGACGTTCCTCACCGGCCAGTACGCCCACAACCACGGCGTTATGGGTAACGCGCCTCCGCAGGGCGGCTCGGCGAAGCTCGACCACTCGAACACGCTCGCCGTCTGGCTCCAGCGCGCCGGCTACCACACGGTGCATCTCGGCAAGTTCCTGAACGGCTACGGCCGAGACGCGACCCCGCCGGTGCCTCCCGGCTGGACCGAGTGGTACGGGTCCGTCGACCCGTCCACGTATCGCTACTTCAACTTCACGCTCAACGAGAACGGGACGCTCCACACCTACGGCGCCGATGCCGCCTCCTACCAGGCGGACGTCTACGGCGCGAAGGCGGTGGGGCTCGTGCAGCGACTCGCCCCGCGCACGCAGCCGTTCTTCCTCTCCGTGGCGTTCCTCGCCCCCCACAACGGCCAGCCGCGCGATGCCGACGACCCGCCCAACCTGGGGACGCCGTCGCCCGCGCCGCGCCACCGAAACCGCTTCGCCGCCGAGCCGCTCCCGCAGCCGCCCTCGTTCAACGAGGACGACGTCTCGGACAAGCCGGCCGCGGTGCGGCGGCGCGCGAAGCTCGGCCCCCAGCGGATCGCGGCCGTGCGCGAGATGTACCGCCAGCGGCTCGAGTCGGTGCTCGCCGTCGACGAGGCGATCGAGCGGATCGTCGGCGCGCTGCGCTCGACGGGCGAGCTCGACCGGACGCTGATCGTGTTCACCTCCGACAACGGCTTCATGGACGGCGAGCACCGGATCCCGAGCGGCAAGGTCGTCGTGTACGAGCCGTCCGTTCGCGTGCCGCTCATCCTGCGCGGCCCCGGACTGCCGCGCGGCCGCGTCGACCGTGAGCTCGTCGTCAACGCGGATCTTGCCCCGACCATCCTCGACGCCGCCAAAGCGCGCCCCGGACGGACGCTCGACGGCCGCTCGCTGCTGCCGCTCGCCCGGGACCCCGGCCGCCGCCTCGGGCGGGACATCCTGCTCGAGACGAGCAGCTACAGCGCGATCCGCACGCCGCGCTTCAAGTACGTCGAGTACCGCACCGGCGAGCAGGAGCTCTACGACCTCGTTGCCGATCCGAACGAGCTGGTCAGCCGCCATGCCGATCCGGCGCTTGCAGACGTGAAGGCGGAGCTGGCGCGGCGGCTCGCGCGCCTGCGGGCCTGCCGCGGCGCCGCGTGCCGGGCTGCCGCGCGGGTCGCGCTGGCGCTCCGCTACCGGTCGGGCGC
>JBKOYJ010000093.1:0-5725 GCA_046725345.1 Actinomycetota bacterium
CGAGATTCCCGAGGAGCGAATCGACGACCTGCGCCGGCGCATCGCCGCGACGCGCTGGCCCAGCAAGGAGCTCGTCGAGGATCGCTCCCAGGGGGTGCAGCTGGCGACGCTGCAAGAGCTTTCCCGGTACTGGGCGGACGACTACGACTTCGGTCGGATCGAGGCGCGACTCAACGCCCTCCCGCAGTTCACCACCGTGATCGACGGGGTGGACATCCACTTCATCCACGTCCGCTCGCGGCACGAGGACGCCCTGCCGCTGATCATGACGCACGGATGGCCCGGCTCGGTGATCGAGCTGCTCGAGACCGTTGGCCCGCTCACAGACCCGACCGCGTACGGTGGCACTCCCGAGGACGCCTTCCACCTGGTGCTCCCGTCCTTGCCTGGCTACGGCTTTTCGGGCGAGCCGAAGGAGGTCGGCTGGGATGCCGGCCGCACCGCGCAGGCGTGGGCGGAGCTGATGAACCGCCTCGCCTACACCCGCTATGTCGCCCAGGGCGGCGACCTGGGCGCCATCGTGGCCGACGTACTGGGCCGCCAGGCGCCCGAAGGCCTGCTCGGCATCCACATGACCTTGCTCGTGACGACGCTGGGGGCCCCTACGCCACCGCCGGGAGACACGGAGGAGGAACGCGCGGCCCTCGACGCGATCAACACGTTCACGACGAGCGGCTTCGGCTACTTCCTGGAGCAGTCGACGCGGCCACAGACGATCGGCTACTCCCTGCTGGATTCACCCGTCGGCCTGGCGGCGTGGCTGCTCGACCACGACACGGACAGCTACTACAAGATCTCCGGCGCGTTCGTCGACGGTGAGCCCGTGGGCAATCTCACCCGGGACAACATCGTCGACAACATCACGCTGTACTGGCTCACGGGCACCGGGGCCTCGGCAGCCCGGTGGTATTGGGAGCTCGGACAAGCTCAAGCTAAGGCCCATGCGGCCGGTCAGGCTCCTCCGGACGCCTCGCTCCCGGTTGGCTTCACCACGTTCCCCGGCGAAATCTTTCGCGCCCCGCGCAGCTGGGTCGAGAAGTCGTACCCGAACGTCACCTACTTCAACGAGGTGGAGAGGGGCGGTCACTTCGCCGCCTGGGAGGAGCCGGAGCTCTTCTCCGACGAGGTTCGGGCCGCATTCAGGTCACTGAGGGCGAACGGAGGCTCGTCATGAGCTGCATGTCCGAGGCGGCGGGAGTTCGTTAGATGGCCGCCGTGTTCGGCCGTCTCCGCATGCCGTCGCTCGGCGGGGCGACCGGGTGGCTCAACTCCGAGCCACTCGGCTCCGCCGAGCTCCAGGGCCGGGTCGTCCTCGTCAACTTCTGGACGCTGACCTGCATCAACTGGCTGCGGCAGGAGCCGTACGTGCGTGCCTGGTCGCAGGCCTACCGAGACGAGGGGTTGGTCGTGATCGGCGTTCACACGCCGGAGTTCTCGTTCGAGCACGAGATCGACCGCGTACGGCAGGCGACGAAGGAGCGAGCGATCGACTACCCGGTCGCGCTCGACAACGACTACGAGATCTGGAGCGCTTTCGACAACAATGCTTGGCCGGCGCTCTACTTCGTCGACACGGACGGCGTCATCCGCGACGAACACTTCGGCGAAGGGCGTTACGAGCAATCGGAGCGCCTCATCCAGCGGCTGCTCGGCGTCGAGCGCGAGCTCGTGTCCGTCGAAGGGCTCGGCGTGGAGGCGGAGGCCGACTGGGACAGCCTCCGGACGCCCGAGACGTATCTCGGCTCGGCGCGCAGCGAGAACCGCGCCGATGCGCGCCCTGAGGACTTGCGCCTGAACCACTGGGCGCTGGCCGGCGAGTGGACGAACGGGCGTGAGAAGGTGGTGCTCGACGAGGCCGGCGGAAGCATCGCCTACCGCTTCCAGGCGCGCGACGCGCATCTCGTGCTCTCACCCGGCGCGCGAGAGCCGATTCCCTTCCACGTGCTCCTCGACGGCGAGGCTCCGGGCCTCTCACACGGCGTGGACGTGGACGAGGACGGGAACGGCCTGCTCCGGGAGGGCCGCCTCTACCAGCTCGTGCGACAGCACGACGGGGTTGGCGAGCGGACGTTGGAGATCGCTGTTCCTCGAGCCCGGCGCCGAGGCATACGCGTTCACATTCGGCTAGGTGCGCACGCTGATGAACGGAGTGCGACCCATGGTCGTCGGAAACTCGATGGAAGCAGAGACGATCTGCGGCCTCTTGCGGACGGAAGGAATCGCCTGCGATCACCGTCAGACGGACAGGCGACTCGCCCACCTAGGCGCTTTGCGCCGCTGGTTGTCTCAGCTCGACGTCTTCGGCGAGGGAACGCTGAGGGAACATGAAGCCGGGCGCGCGCGTCCACGCGCGATCACTCTTTGTCGGCGGATTCCTCTGTCTTGCGGGATTTTCGTGCCCGCGGCTTCCCGCTCGTGCCCTCGGTTCCGCCCTCGTTGCTCAATGGTAAGGAGGGGGTCGACGGTTCGAGTCCGTCAGAGGGCTCTGCAAAAGCCCCGCAAAGCGGGGCTTCTTCTTTCGTGTGCACTTGCAACGTCCACAGCATGCGGTGGGTATGGAGCCCTTTATGGAGCCTTCAGGTCGAGAAGCGTCTCCGCCGGGGCCAAAACGGCCACATTGCGGTCAGGAGGTAGCTTCCGCCGCGACACCTTCTCGCGGACCGCCGCTCTGTCACGCCGGAGGTCGCGGGGTTCGATCCCGTCGCTCCCGTCTACGAAACCGCACCAAATCGGACGGCTTCCGCTGTTGTTAGTCGTCGCTACGGGCAGGAAACGCGTTCTGGAAACGGTTGTGGAAACGCCGGCCGTCGGACATCGAGTAAGCGGGAAGCTTGGCTGTCTACGCCTTGATCAAAAGTTGGGTGCCGAGCGGGATTGTTCGCATCAGATAGCGAAGGTTCGCGCCGGTGGCGCGCAGACAGCCGGCCGAAACTGCTCGTCCGAGCCCGTCACCCACGTGGATCGCCAGGCGGTCGCCGCCCGTCCAGCCCGCGGGAAGGTGCGTCTGGTGCCCGGAGAGAGCGAGGATGCAGCAGCCGTAGATCGCGGGCTCGTAGCCGCTGAACTTGTCGGTGACCGAGAAGCGTCCGGTCGGCGTCGGTGAGAGGCGGGCACCGATCGCGATCGGAAAGCGGCGTGTTGGTTCGCCCCACCGCCAGACCACGAGCTCTCGCCGGGAGAGATCGGCCTCGAGCACGTAGCCGCGGCGCGCAAGCGAGACCTCGGAGCGGCGGACGTAGCCGTGGACGTTATTCGGTAGCAGATCGGAGATCACCTCCAGCCAGTCGCCGTCCTCGCCGACGACCGCGAGCCGCGTCGAGGAGCCGAATACGGTCTGGCGCCTGACCCGGGCGAGAACGCGCGTCGAGCCGGGCCCCGCCCGCAGCGCCAGCGAGTCGACCTGCGGTGACGCGATCTCACTGCCGGTTGCATAACGAGTCTTGACCGTCTTTGCCCGAGCCGACGGCAAAACGACGGCTAGGACTGCCAGCACCGTGGCCGCTACGGCGCAGGCACCGACGGCAGGGCGGCTGCGACGCATCGTGCGGCAAGAACTGGGTTAGCGCGTCAGGCTAGCAACAATTCCGCAATTTGCGGAAAAATACGTTCAGGCGCAAACAGTGGCAACCGGTGGCAAATGGGTCGACGTGCCCGTGGGGTTCAGAAACTCGGTTCGCGGCTAACCGGTGGACTTGGCTGGTGGGTCGATACCTTCGCCCTCCCCTAATTCCGGAGGTCGTGCGTGGTTTGGTCGTTCGTCTACGTGGCGCTCTGTCGCCTGGTTCAGCTGGTCGTGCTGTTGTGCAGATCGGAGCGGTCGAAGGAGCTCGAGATCCTCGTGCTCCGCCATGAGCTAGCGATCCTGCGCCGGCAGCCGCGGCGAGCGCAGCTTCGGCCCGTCGACCGAGCGATCCTCGCTGCCCTCAGCCGGGCGCTGCCGCGAAGCGCACTGAGAAGTCTGTCGGTGCGTCCGGCGACGCTGTTGCGCTGGCACCGGCAGCTGGTCAAGTGGCGCTGGACGTACCCGCACAGGCGGCCGGGGCGGCCGCCGCTCGATCGTGGGGTACGGCCGCTTGTTGTTCGAGTCGCTCGCGAGAACCCAGGTTGGGGTTACCGACGGATCGTCGGCGAACTACAGAGCCTTGGCATCTCCGTTTCGGCGACTTCGGTGCGGACGATCCTCGTCCGTCATGGGCTGCCGCCCGCGCCTCCGCGAAACGAGCTCTCATGGCGGACCTTCTTACGCCAACACGCGGCGGCGACGCTCGCCTGTGATTTCTTCACCGTCGAGACCGCCTGGTGAAACGGATTTACGTGCTCTTCTTCACCTCGCTCGAGAGCCGCCGGGTCGAGTTCATCGCCTGCACACCGAACCCCACGGGCGCCTGGGTCGCCCAGCAGGCGCGCAACCTCCTGATGACTCTCGATGATCGCGAGCAGCCGCGCCGCTTCCTCGTCCACGATCGCGACGCCAAGTTCAGCGGCGGCTTCGATCACGTCTTCCAAAGCGAAGGGATCGCGGTGATCCGCACACCCCGTTCAAGCGCCGAACGCGAACGCACACGCCGAGCGCTGGGTCGGCAGCGTTCGTCGCGAGTGCCTCGATCGGCTGCTCATCTTCAGCCGCCGGCAATACCCGCCGACTGGATGTGCCCGCTAGGTCGAGCTATGGTCGCCGACGACCTGTAAATGCGCCCGGCGGCGCGGCAACGCCCCGCGGCCGGCAACGGAGGTAGAAGCTCCGATGCAAGCGAAGGGTAACCGGCGCCCGCGCCGCCGCCCGGTCGCGCGCCACCCCGGGATCTACTACCGGCCGCGCCCGGGCGGCAAGGTCGCGCCCCCGTACGAGATCCGCTACCTCGACTCGAGCGGCAAGCGCCGCTGGGCGATCGTGCACGGCAGCCTCGAGGAGGCGGAGGCGAAGCGGGCGGAGCTGCTTTTGCGCCGCCGCCGCGGGGAGCGGATCGAGCCGACCCGGCAGAGCTTCGAGCAGTACGCGCGCGAGTGGCTCGACCGGCAAGAGGTGCGCCCGCGGACGAAAGAGAAGTACCGCTGGGCGCTCGAGCAGCACCTGATTCCCCGCCTCGGACGCCGCCGGCTCGACCAGATCAGCTGCGACGACATCGCCGCCCTGATCGCCGCCATGCGCCGCAGCGGCCTCAAGGGCTGGACGATCACGAGCGCGCTGCGGCCGCTCTCGATCATCCTCGCCCAGGCCGCCCGCCGCGGCCGCATTCCCGTCAACCCGATGACGCAGCTGGAGCCGAGCGAGCGCCCGAAGCACGATGACCAGCGCCCGCGACGGATCCTCAGCCTCGAGGAGATGCAGGCGCTCATCGAGGGCGCCGACAGCGAGCGCTACCGCTGCCTGCTGGAACTGATGCTCGCGGGCGGGGTGCGGATCGGCGAGGCGCTCGGTCTCGCCGTCGGCGACCTCGACCCCAAGCACTCGCTGGTGCGGATCGAGTGCCAGCTCGGCCGCGACGGCGCCCGCACACCGCTGAAGACGGAAGAGTCGCGGTGGACGATCGACATCCCGCCGCCGCTGACGAAGCGGCTGCTCGCGCTCGTCGCCGAACGCGGCCAGCTCTTCAACCCGAGCGCGCTTGTCTTCGCTAGCCGCAGCGGCAGCGGCCTTGCGCGCAAGGTCGCCCGCGAGGCGCTCAAGCGGGCAGTCAAGACGGCCACAATTGCTCCGCCCGAGCCGACGCTGCACGACCTGCGG